>CAYONE010000003.1:0-107118 GCA_964405245.1 uncultured Paludibacter sp. | reverse complement strand
AAGTCCATCTGATTTGAGAAGAACCGCACGGCAACGCATGCGAAAACAGTGGCTCTTGCCATGGCGGAAACCATGCTCTAATTCTAATCGTTGGAAGCTCGTTAATTCTATCATCTTTATTTTTCCCATTGCAAATCGTATTTTATTGAATACTAATAGAACGGAATCTTTTATTGAATATTGTATAAACTAAATATGAACACTTACTTATAAAATTAACTTATATCATCTGACAATCAGATAGATATGGAGATGTGGAGATATTGATTTTTATTTCATACTTGTAAATAGCATCATATCAATAAATTGAACGTGATTAAGTTAATTATTTTTTTTTTACGACATTCTGTTTTTAAAATCCTCGTAGCCAAATTTTCGTATCAGTTTAAATTCATTATCCTTTGTCCAGATACCAATGGATGGATGTGAAACTCCGTTGAACATAGTGGTTTTCACCATGGTATAATGTATCATATCTTCAAACACAATTCTATCGCCGATTTTCAATTCCTGATCGAATGACCAGTCGCCATAAAAATCGCCCGACAGACAGCTGTTTCCACCCATTCGGTAAGTAGGTTTGCCTTGTACATAATCTGTTGCTCCGATAATGGCAGGTTTATAAGGCATTTCCAAACAATCGGGCATGTGGCACGAAAAGGACACATCGAGCATTGCTGTTTTTATTCCATGATTTTCCACAATATCAACTACACTCGAAACCAGCACGCCGGCTTGCCATGCAAAAGCGCTTCCGGGTTCCAGAATCAATTGCAAGTGAGGATATTTAACCTGAAAATTCTTCAGAAGTTTTATCAAATGTTCCACGTCATAACCTTTTCGCGTCATCAAATGTCCGCCACCCATATTCAGCCATTTTATCTGACCGAAATACTTTCCGAATTTTTCTTCAACAACATTCAATGTATTTTCCAAATCGAAAGAAGTAGATTCGCAAAGCGTATGAAAATGAAGACCTTCTACTCCTTCGGGAAGTTTATCGCCAATTAAACCGGCTACAATGCCAAGTCTTGAGCCCGGCGCACAGGGATTGTATAAATCAGTTTCCACATCGGAATATTCAGGATTAATCCGTAGTCCGCAGGAAATGTTTTCGAACTGTGTCTGTGGATAAAAACGTTCAAACTGCTGCAGGGAATTAAACGTGATATGACTACTGCAACGCATGATTTCAGGAAACTCACGGTCGGTGTAAGCGGGACCGTAAGTATGCGCTTTGCTACCCATTTCCTCGTACGCCAAACGTGCTTCGGCCAGGGAACTGGCTGTGGAATAAGTAATATATTCCCGCACTATGGGAAAAGCACTCCACATAGCAAAAGCCTTAAACGCGAGTATAATTTCAACTCCCGCCCGTTCTTTTACCGATTTAATGAGTTCCAAATTTCTACGAAAAGCCTTTTCATCCAGCACGTAGCAGGGAGAAGGAATTTTTGAAAAGTCCATGATATTTAATGTGATAATGTGCCAATTTAATAATATGCCAATCGTAGTGAAACGAAGATTCCGCTTGCGGAATGTGCCAATGTGCCATTTTAATAATGTGCCAATGTGTCAATTATTAAATGCAAATATAAAGATTTCTTTTTTATAAAATAAAAGAGAGTATAGCCACACCAGCTATACTCTGTCATTATTTTTCTTATTCCCCTTCAGGCTTCGACCTGAGCTCAGCCGAACGAGGTTAGGGGTTTTCTTACAACTCCAAATCCACATCATGCAATTCCACCCATGGCAAACCATGAATGTTCAGTTGTTCCATAAACGGATCGGGATTAAATTCTTCCACATTATATACTCCGGCTTTTTTCCAGAGGCCTTTCATAAACATCATGGCGCCAATCATGGCAGGTACACCTGTAGTGTAACTTACACCCTGAGTTCCTGTTTCTTTGAAAGCTGCCTCATGGCTACAGTTGTTGTAAACATAGTATGTTTTTTCCTGTCCGTCTTTTATTCCTTTGATGCGACAACCAATCGAAGTCCAACCGGTATAGTTTTCGCCTAAATCGCCCGGATTCGGAAGTACCGCTTTTAGAAACTGGATAGGAACTATTTTCACACCGTTATATTCCACTTCATCAATACGGGCCATACCAATATTCTGAATCACACGCAGGTGAGTCAGGTATTCCTGACCGAAAGTCATCCAGAAACGGGCACGCTTAATAGTCGGGAAGTTTTTTACCAGCGATTCCAGTTCTTCGTGATAAATCACGTACGATTCTTTCGGACCAATTTCTGGATAATTCAACGGTTTATGAATTTCGTGCGGCTCAGTTTCCACCCATTGTCCGTTTTCCCAGTATTTTCCACGCTGCGAAACCTCGCGGATATTGATTTCAGGGTTGAAATTGGTAGCAAATGCCTTTCCGTGATCACCGGCATTACAGTCCACAATATCCAGATAATGAATTTCGTCGAAATGATGTTTTGCCGCATAAGCTGTGTATATGCTTGTTACTCCCGGATCGAAACCGCAACCCAGAATAGCAGTCAATCCCGCTTTCTCGAACTTTTCTTTGTATGCCCACTGCCAGCTGTATTCAAAATGTGCTTCGTCTTTTGGTTCATAGTTGGCAGTGTCCATATAGTTCACACCAGCTTCGAAGCACGCGTCCATAATGGTCAAATCCTGATACGGAAGCGCCACATTAATCACCAGTTCCGGTTGATAATCTTTCAAGAGAGCCACCAGTTCAGGAACCACATCAGCATCTACCTGTGCAGTTTTCACTTCAACACCGTAACGCGCTTTAACGTCAGCGGCAATCACGTCGCATTTCAATTTTGTGCGACTTGCCAACATGATTTCAGTAAAAACATCCGGATTCTGTGCCACTTTGTGGACTACAACGGTTCCAACGCCACCGGCGCCGATAATCAATACTTTTCCCATTTTTTATAAAATATAGAACAAAGAGCAAAGAATAAAGTTACAATTGCTCGTTGTTATTGTTTTTTTAATAAATACTTATTTTCTTAGTTTCGAAATGAAACTTTCAGTGTCAATATATTTTTTAGTTCTTCCTTTTTTTTTATGGCGTTCAACATTCCAACATCCTCCTTTTCTTCTTCAGAAAGAATTTTTGCTTTCAAACCCATTTTCTTTGCAATTTCTGCAATAAGCTTAATGTCTCCTGCTGATTCGCCATTTAATATTAATGTTTGCATAACTGAACTTATTAATTTTTATTTTACAAATGTACGTATTTTTAAAGAAAGTCAAAAATACTCGATTGGATATTAATTAAAAAGAAACTCCCCTGAAGTTTGTGAGATTCAGGGGAGAATAAATTAATCAAAGTCTAAAAATTAATTTGAATGGTAATTTTATAATCCACCAAATTAATTTGAATGGGATAGCCCACCAAGGTTTAAAAAAAGATTTTTTCGATGTTTTTTCTTTTCCTTTTGACGATTTGTTTTTGCTATTTGCGTAACTTTCAACTTTTGAAGGAAAACCTTGCGCTTCTACTTTATATCCAAGTTTAGAAGATACTAATGCAGAACATTTTGAATATTTACTATCATCATTATTAATGCTGCTTGCTTCCTTTTCAGTCAATTCTACATTAATATATTCATTTGAATACATATCATCTCTTATATGTTTTCTGATACTAAATCTATAAGTTGCCATAATAAAATTGTGTTTAGTTTATTGCAAAGCCTTAGCAATTTTGTTACTTAACTCCATAAGTTTGGATGCGTATTTGGGATCATCACATTCACCTGCATTGGTTTCCATCTCAGTAGCTTTTTCAACTGCATCGGTGTATTCAGACAAAATACTTGCATCGGTTGGATTTGCTTTATACTTTTTAAGTAGCTTGATATAACTGTCTACAAAGGCAGAATAATCTTTGATGAATTTGTCGCAATCTACATCAGATGAAGTAGAGTTGTTATCTTCAGCCATCAAATACTCATGATTTTTTACATAGTCACTTAAATAAGATCTAACTTGCATCATTTTGACTTTTGAAATTTCATCTTTTTTAACTGAGTATGGGAAAATTGCCCAACATGTTTCACCTGATTTGAGTGACATTATCGCTTCATTTTCAGTATTAACACCTTGTGTCGCATAAACTCCTTTATCTCCACCATCTGCCGTTACTACTGGAACTCCTGCTTCATCTAATAAATCACAAGAAATAAATGAATGACCTGAACCCATACGACTTTTATCGAAATCAAATTTTTTGTCAGTTCGTTTTATCAGAATCTTAATTTTAAAATCTAATTTACCATCATAGTCAGGCTCTTCACTTTCTTGTATTAATTTATAAGTTCCATCAACAACAACAAAGTATTCAGATAAACCACCTTGTATACTTATCGTTTTAAGTTTTAAAATTGATTCAGTTTTTCCTCCACCACAATTAGTGAAGATTAATGAAGCAAGTATAATTACTCCTAAAATTGTCATTGAATTTTTCATTTTCTTTTGAATTTTAATTTTTTTCTTACTCTTAAGGCTTTTCAGGATACTCCCCGTTTGTTTAAATGGGTTCTGGACTCCATTTGCAGTTTGAAATTTAATTTACTTTTTATTGATTAATAAATCTTTGAATTTTTTAAAGTCATCTGTTGTATCTAACACAATTCCTGTTGATAAATAAATCCTTGAATTTATTCCATCTCTTACTTTACCTGGCATTTTACTCCAATCTGTAACATGAACAATTTGATCAGTATTAATGATCTTTTTACCCTCTCCTTGTCCTGTTTCAGGATTATAGGTGTCGCCAATTTCAATGAATTTTTCCATTTTGTAATTTTGTTTTAATGTTTATACTTTAATTCAATTCTCTATTCTTCTTTCTTAAGTCCACTTCTCACCGAATCATCCACCTCAAAGCCCCATTGTCCGAGTTCTTTGGGGTTGTCGCGGTAGATGCCGAGTAATAAGTCGCGGGTTGATTTGATGGATTCATCAATTTCAGCTAACAGGATATCGCGGTTTCGATAAGCGAGTTCAGCCTGCCGCTGAAAATCTTCAGCTTGTTGATTAAGTGTTTGTGCATTTGCCACTTCGGGGCCATTTACTGCCCATGTATGACTTTGTAAGGCATTTAAGGGAGATACGTCTGCCATGGAAATGTGTTTTGTATAAATTCTTGAAGCTAAATCTAATTTCAGAGATGGATTCTTGGGTATAATTACCCGTGGTTTTGTATTTGCCATAATGTTTTGATTTTTATCACCCCTAACCCCTAAAGGGGAAAGAGATATGGTTAATATTGATTTTATCGGTTTTATCTTTCACTTTGGCTAAACCAACATTGATTTTCAGGGTTTCAACTTTCACACTGCCTCCGGCAACGTTGATTCCGCTGGTTTTAATGTTGGTTTCGTCATTTTCAATATTGATTTTAGTGGAGTTGAAAATGAATTTACCAGTATCAATGTTGAGATTGCCAAAAATAGCGTAAATGCCAGAAGTAGAAGCGTTAAAATCGTTTCATATAGGCTCAAATAGAACTACGGCCCCTAAATCCCCTAAAGGGGACTTAAAAGAGCAGTTTATATTTCCCCTCCCGACCGTTCAGGAAGGGCGTAGGGATTATATCAGAATTACACTGCCAATAATCATAAGTGTCAATGAAACGAAGTGTAGCAGTTTTAGTTTGTCTTGAAAGAGAAATGAGGCAATAAACATCGTAAGAATGGGAACAGCTACCCCCGAAACCGATGCCACGAAAGGATTGACGAGTTTAAGCCCAATTGTACCCGTAAAAATTCCTGCAAAAATCACGACTGCCATGATAGCTGTTTTCATGGTTATCAGTAAACTAGATGCTGAGGGCTTCTGTGTTTTAAAAAAGAATAAAGCTATGGTTGTAACTAATAAAACTGTTATTTCCTGCGAACTGATAACAGTGAGTGCCGGCAGAGTTTTCAGGTTTTCCCATTGAATCAACATTGACACTGAAAAACAAATTGTCATACCTACGAGCAAAATGTGTTGGCTTTTTATAGTTGGTTCGGTCATGCTGTTTCTTCTTTCATTGTATAAGAAAATAAGATATCCGCAAATAATCAATGTTGTTCCTATGGCAGTTTTCGTGCTGAATGTCGTATGCCCGAACATATAAGTATAAATGCCTGCGATGAAATTGCCAAGCAAAGTATAATACCCTAAACGAACTAGACTCCCATCCCTTAAGAAAACCACCATCATAATTAATCCTGCCGTACCAAACAGTGAAGCAATTACAACCTGAATAAATCCGTAATGATGAATATAAGTATTTAAGTCTGTATTACTGAAATAAACTGCCAACATAGCAAAAGTAGAAGTAAACACAGCTCTTCGGTTGATGATGCGGAGCGGAAATTCATCCTTTACAAAAAGTTTCCAGAGAATATTATTAACAGCATACAGAATTACTGAAAGAATTAACCAGAGCATGCTTTTTTTACGCGTATATTAAGTTGTGAATTGTATGGAAATCAACAAGTATGCATTCGCGGATAAAGTTATTAACTAAAATTTTGTTGAACTTTTCCATCTCTTCTTTGGCTTTTACAGTATTTCCATCTTCGAAAAGCGCATAAGCACGATATATTCTCAGTTGATTGATATTTATACGTGTCCAAATATTTTTGCCAAAACCATTATGTTCGGGAATTAATTTCAGAATTTGTAGAATGGTAAAAGGTTTACGTTTTATGAATAACAAACGAGCAATTTTAAGACCACAGATGATCTTATCATCTTCATTTAAACTTTCAATAAAAGTTTTTACGCCGGTCATAACTCCTTGTTCAGTTTCAATATTATTTGTTTCAAGCAGAAGTGAACCCCACATTCGTGCGCGAGGAATCGGGTGAATCTCATCAGTAATTTGAACTGATTTTATTAAATCCAACCACTTTGAAGTATCCCTGCTACTTTTAATCTCATGCTGATACATCAGACAATAATAAAACAATAGAGCTTCAGAATTTTGTTTATGCTGATGATAAACCTGTAATAAGTCGTAATAATACCCATCCAAATGATCTTCATCCACATACCATTCAACCATGTGAACCTGAGCATTTTTATTTTCTCCATAAGTCTCAATCAGTTGCGACATCAAACCTGACTCGTTCAGTCGATAAACCAGATTGTGAATGAAGAAGTAAATTTTAAGTGCATCCTGTTTGGGTGTAAACAGGTTAGGTAAATTGAATATATTTGAAAGAAAGTTAATATCTTTATTGCTAATGGCTTTATTAACCAAAATTTCAAGCAGGTTGAACAACAAAGGATTGTTTTTATACTGTACAAATAGCTGAGGAATATCGGTATACTCAGGAAAACCTCCCAACTGAAAAGACATAATCATCTGCGATAAATCGTATTGGCATACAGTACGTTCTATTTCCACAAAATTGTCCCAACCTAAATATCCTATACTTTTAGCCACAATATCAAGCGACGATTTTGTAGGTAAATATGCTGAATTATATTGAAATAACCGTCGAAGTGTGCTTTTACTTATCCGAACATGTGTTTTTTCAAAAACCATTACCGACAGTGCATCGTAACTTTTATTTGTATTTAGAGGTAGTTGAAAGGATTCCGAAAATTTATTTCTAAATTTATCCAGAAGTTCAATATCTATGTGGTTCAGACCTTTTGGCATGTCTACTTATGAAGTATTCTATGTTTTATAGTGCAAATTTATAACTAAATTTCACATTTACACGGGAAAACTGTTTTCTTTTTTCTTGATTTTTACTTCACATATTCCGTAGGGTCAAACCCTTCCAGCGCCTCTTTTCGTTCGGTACATGTACCACAGGTGCCACAATGCACTTCCTGCCCATTGTAACATGAATAAGTATTTTCAAATGGTATATTGATTTCATTTCCTATTAAGGCAATTTCACGTTTGCTCAGATGGGTAAAGGGTGCCAGAATTTCAGTATTTGTATAGGTACCAAATCGGATAGCATCATTCATAGCCTGTATAAATTCAGCACGACAATCCGGATAAATGGCATGATCGCCTGCATGATTGGAAATCAACAGATATTTACAGTCCATACTCTCGGCAAGTCCGGCTGCAATGCTCAGCATAATACCATTTCGGAAAGGTACAACGGTTTTCTTCATCGTTTCATCCTCGAAATGTCCAACAGGAATTTCACCTCCCGACTGCAATAAATCCGAAATAAACCCCATTTTATTCAAATCCATCACAATAACACGGTATTCAATCCCTAATATTTCACAATTTTGTTTGGCATACGAAATTTCGCGTTCGTTGTGTTTCGAACTATAATTAAATGAAACAGCCAAACGGATACGATCAGCATATTTATACAATGCCACCGAATTATCCATACCTCCCGAATATAAAATTACGATATCTTTCATGTGTTTAAAATTTAGAGCCAAGAACCAAGACATTTATCCCGATATCCGGGACAAGTAGTGTGACCTAATTATTTTGTCCATTCGTGGATGTTTCATTTAAATTGAAAAAATGTTTGTGCAAAGTTAAGTCTTTCCTGTAGTAAATTGAGTAAACAAGTATTTTTTGTATTTTTGTAATCAGCTTTAAAATAAATTTAATGTCCGAATTGGTTCGAAAATATTTACCTGCCGAATGGGCTGAGCAGGAATTTGTTCAGATTACGTGGCCACATGCCGATACCGATTGGGCTGAAATGCTCGAAGAGGTAACCGAATGTTTCGTAAATATTGCACGCGAGATTCTGAAACGCGAGAATCTTGTAATTGTCTGTGTGGATTCAGATGAAGTGGAAGTTCATTTCTCGGAAGATGAATTAGAAAAAATCACCTTTGCCGAAATGCCAACTAACGATACATGGGCGCGCGACCATGGTGGAATTACGGTTTTTGAAGAAGGAAAACCTGTGGTATATGATTTTACATTTAATGGTTGGGGAATGAAGTTTCCGGCAAATTTTGACAATCTAATCACGCGCAGATTATACATGGCAGGAGTTTTTGAGGAACGAGCACACAGAAATTGCTACAATTTTATACTGGAAGGCGGTAGTATCGAATCAGACGGACTCGGTACTGTAATGACTACAGCTGAATGTCTTCTGTCGGACAATCGTAACCATTTATCAGAAGAAGATATCGAAAAAAAATTGAAAGAATATTTCGGGCTGAAACAGGTTTTGTGGCTGAATCACGGCTATCTGGCAGGCGATGATACTGACAGTCATATAGATACACTGGCTAGGTTTACAGATAAAAGTACCATTGCTTACGTGTATTGCGAAGATCCCGAAGACGAACATTTTACGGAATTACGTAAAATGAAAAAAGAATTGCGCAGTTTTCGCACTTCCGAAGGTGGTTATTACCGGTTAATTCCACTGCCAATGGCCGATGCAATGTATGATGATGACGGAGAGCGTTTACCGGCGACTTATGCCAACTTTCTGATAATAAATGGCGCAGTATTAGTTCCCACATACAATTCTCCAAAAGATGAAATAGCCAAACAGCAGTTGCAGAAAGCTTTCCCCGAAAGAGAAATTGTAGGAATTGATTGCAGGGCTTTGGTAAAGGAACATGGTTCCTTGCATTGTGTAACGATGCAGTTCACCTCCCCACAGCCCGATCCTGAGGAGGGGGAGTGAGCGTAACACAATGTTTGTAACAACTCTGCTCCCCCGCCCCCTAACCACCTAAAGGGGGAACAAGAAAGGGAGTTTTGGAGCAATAAATGAATAATGTAACAGACTCTAACTTTCAGAATGGATGGAAAGTGAGCACTGAATGAATAATGCAACAGAAAAATTAAAAATCCGGCAAACCAATAAACTATATTAAATGCGCTTTCCCCCTCCTGTGGAGGGGGTTAGGGGGAGGTTTTATGAAAATAGCTTTAATTCAACAATCGAATACTTCAGACCGAGCATCCAATATTACCAAACTGGAGAAAAACATACGAATCTGTGCGGAACAAGGCGCTGAGCTTATTGTTTTGCAGGAATTACACAATGGTTTGTATTTTTGTCAGACCGAAGATACAACTGTGTTTGAACAGGCTGAAACGATTCCTGGACCTTCAACAGAAGGTTTTGGCAAACTTGCAAAAGAACTTGGAGTGGTGATTGTACTGTCATTGTTCGAAAAACGGGCTGCAGGACTTTATCACAACACCGCTGTAGTAATCGAAAAAGATGGAACCATTGCAGGGAAATACCGCAAAATGCATATTCCGGACGATCCGGCATATTACGAAAAATTTTACTTCACTCCCGGCGATTTGGGTTTTGAGCCTATTCAGACTTCATTAGGAAAACTTGGTGTGCTTGTTTGTTGGGATCAGTGGTATCCCGAAGCTGCCCGACTAATGGCCATGGCCGGAGCTGTATTGCTGATTTATCCTACCGCCATAGGTTGGGAAAGCAGTGATTCAGAAGAAGAAAAAAATCGTCAAATTAATGCGTGGATTACTGTTCAGCGCGGACATGCCGTAGCTAACGGTTTGCACGTACTTTCATGTAACCGCATCGGACTTGAGACCGATCCTTCAGGCAATACCAATGGCATACAGTTTTGGGGAAACAGCTTTGTAGCCGGACCACAGGCCGAATTATTAGCGCAGGCTTCCAATCTTCAGGAAGAAAATATTATTATCGACATAGATTTGAAACGTTCGGAAAATGTTCGTCGCTGGTGGCCATTTTTCCGCGACAGGCGCATTGATGCTTTCGACGATTTGACAAAGCGATGGAGAGAGGAATAATGTACTAAAATGCCAATCTGTCAATGTGACAATAATTTTTAAAATTCAAAAAAAACCGTCTGAAAAATTAATTTCAGACGGTTTTAAATTTTTTTTACCATGAAAAAGCTACTCCCGCCATCGCATTTATTCCCTGTACTTCGTATCCGTAGAAGTGTTGGTAATGGCTGTTAAGTAAGTTATTTGCTTTCATGAATACTGTAAACCAATTGCTGTACGAGTAAGCAGCTGAAAGATTAATGTCAATTATCGGATTCATTCGCATTGTTTTATCGTTGAATCGTGCATATCGTTCTCCTTCAACAAATACATTAGCAGCTACACTTAAATTATTAGTAATTTTAATGTCGGTATTCATGCTCGCTTCAAACTTAGGCTGATTCCATGCAGGATCGCCCAATGTTAATTTCCAGCTGTTGTACGCTCCCATTATTTCAAAATTCAGGAAATTGAAAATATTGTAATTTGCACGTAATCCTACTTTTAGCAATGATGCACCGGAGTAAATAACATTAAATCTGTTAGTGAAAATTATTGAATCAGGTGCAGGTACCGTTGGGTCAAGATATTCTTTATTTACAAAGAAATATTGATTATCGATAATTTTATAATTGATAAATCCATCAATCAGAAAATTATTTGTCGGTTTTATCTTCAATCCCGCATATAAGTTAATCGGAGTATATGTATCCTGAACCCGTAAATCAGAATACAGATAACGGTTTTCAGAAAACATCCTGTTTAATGTATTCACTTTATAATCGCCGTTAGCGCCGCCATATATAGCAATTAATTTTGGAATCACGCGCCATTCAGCATGAATATCGGGCGAAGGATTAAATGCTTTACCATACACAAATGAGAAACTCGATTTTACGCCAAGTCGAATGTTGAAATTATCGCGTTCGATGCTATAAAACGGATTCATGGTGAAAACAGTATAAGCATCCCAAAAATTGAGCGCCGAAATACTGCTGCCTTTATTGTACATTAAATGCATTAAATCGAGATCAACCCCGGCTCTGTTTTTTCCTGTTACAGTGCTAAACCCGCCTTTGGCATCAATAATATTCTCGGTTAAACCAAGTTTGGAATCGAAAGATTGAAATTTAACTTCAGCTTTATATTTTACATCCGAAGCATGTGGCAACGATTTTACGCCAAAAAAGGTATTAAAACGCCAGAAATTTTCGCTTGTTCGAAGTCCTGCAATATCGCTGAGTTTAAATGATTGCGCTGTACGACTTATGCGATATAAATCCTGTTCGGTGTAAAGATTATTTCCAAAACTTGTACTGAGTGCACTTAGATTTGTTTTTTGAATATCGCTACCCGTAGTACCGTAATTAAAATTATCGCCATAATACTTAAGGTATTCATGCCCGAAGCCAACACCTCCGTAAATATCAGCATTTTTATAATATTTATCGAGTGCAAGAGCCACATTTGTGCTTGAATGAGCTTTTGAGCTAAAATTACCCAAGTGATTTAATTTCAGATCGAGCAAAATATCTTCCTTACTTACTATTGGCAAAGAAAACTCAGCGAGTGAATTTATGCCATTACCCAAGCCAAGCCTTATGAATGCTTCTCTTTCGTTTTTGCGACGACGATGTTCCAATTCCGCCGACGGTATCGGGTAAATTTTATTGTCGGGTGTAAGCGGCAAATTAAATTCGGAATAACGCGCATCTAATTTCGTAACGTTCGGTTCGATAACTTGCGGAGTCTGATTTATTTTACCGGCATCTTGTATCACAGGCTTAAATTCGCGTTCCACAGTTACATTTTTATCGTTGGTAGTGGTTTGCCCCCACACAAATTGGAAACAAGCATTAACCAATAATGCCGCAATAATATATTTATATCTTGATGTTTTCATTTTTTAATTTCTTGTGGTTTAATTTCTTAACGATATAAAATAATTTATTTGAACATATTTTTGGTTTCTCTTGAAGCAATATCTTGCAATCTTGAATTTATCATGGGCTGAATTTCATCGCCTACGGTATAATTCTTTTGCAAACTTAGCAGGTATTGTTTAGCCTGAAAATCGTTTCCTTGTTTAATGTAAATGTCGGACAACAATATAAAACTTCGGGCTAACCAGAACTGATAAGGTGTATTTCGTTTTGCAAAATCCATAATTTCAGTTTCTGATTCGCTAAGTTTTCCCTGTTCAAAATAAATGTTTGCTAATAAATACTTGGCTTCGGCTCCATTTGCGGTACGTGTATCAGTAGCCAGCGATTTTATGTCGGTTATTGCTAATGTTGGCTGATTGGTAGCGAGATAAGCTTTTGCCCTGTTATAGCGTGCCTCGTTTTTCAGTTCCTCTGTGGAACGATAATCCGCGAGAATTTCATTCGCAATGTTTATTGTAGTTTGATGGTCGTTAAGGAAATAACTGCAACGCAATACTCCAAGCCGGCCGGCATTTCGGTTTTCGGTGCTTTGAGCCACACTTTGTAATTGCTTGAAATACCTCAATGCCGAACTGTAATCCTTATTATCATAAGTAATTTCAGCGCTACGTAAAGCTGCTTCTTCAATATATTGATTTCCTGTAGTTGATAATAAAACTTCATAAGCCTGAAGCGCATTTTGTTTGTTACCACTACGGTAATAACTATCGGCAAGATAATATTGAGCGGTTAAACAATACCTTCCTCCTGAGCAGTATTTTTTCATGTACGATTGCATCCCTGTTATAGCCTGCTGATAGTTTCCGTTTATGTACTGCCGTTCGGCCGCTATAAACGTGATTGAATCTTCGCGTGCCGCAGAAGAATTTCCGGTGGTAACTCCAATGCTTTTGGTATATGCAATATATGAAGCCACATCGTTAATTTCAATATAAACCGTTTCGAGACTTTCAAGCGCCGTATATGCTTCCTGCGTTCCGGGATAAGTAGTTATTACCTTTTTAAATGCAGCAATCGATTGCTCGTAACGGGAGCTGTTTAAATAAACCATACCAATTTCGAGCGCAGCTTTTGGTGCAATCGAACTGTTTGGTTGTCGGTCGAGCAAGCGTTGGAACGCGTTGATAGCGCTGTTGTCATTTTCAAGCATAATATAGGATCGTCCTATTTCGTAAAACGAATCGTCAACATATTCCGAATTAGGATATTGAGAAATGAGTTTTTCAAGTGTAGCAATTTTTGAATTGTAATTTTTCTGTAAACCTGCTGCATAAGCGCTTTGAAACAGTGCATAATCGGCGGCAGATGGACTTGCCGATGAAGCCCGCGCATAGAAAGTTTCGGCTTTCGTAAAGTTACGCGCGAAGAAATAACAGTCGCCTGCACGATTAAGCGCATCGGCATAAGTTGTTTTTCCGGTGTTAGTTTCGTTTTCAACATATTTTAAAAACCATGTCAACGCGTTAGTGTAGTCTTTTGTGTTAAAATAACCGTAACCCATAGAGTAATTTGCCATAACACGATTAGCGCTGGTTTTCGAATTTGAATTGTTGTTAAAAGCTCTTAAATCTGCTAAACCTTTATCGGTATTTCCTGTGCGGAAATAACTTTCGGCTCTCCAGAAAATACTTTCGGCAGAGTAAATGCCGGTAGGAGCGCTTTGAAGAGAAAGTGTGAAATATTCGATTGCCTTCTCAAAATTGTTTTGAATATATGCTTCGGTACCAATCTGATAAAGAAGATACTGACGGGTTTCGAGCAAACGGGCATTCGGATTTTTAATTTTCTGAATTGTCTGATATGCCGATTCGTAATTTTTGGTTGACATTAACGCCGATGCAAGATAATCATAAGCCTGATTGGTATATTTCGAATTTGGGAACTCGTTCAGCAATTGTTCAAAAGCAGTTATAGATTCTCCGAAAGCTGTTGTGGTTTCATAAGTTGTAAGCGCATAATTGTACATTGCTTCTTCGCGTACCGATTTATTGAAAGAAGTTCGGAGCGCTGCTTCGTACGAAAGGCGCGCGTTGGTTTTATCATTCAGTTTCAGGTATGCATTTCCAAGGTGCAGATAAGCATTTTCAGTCATTTCATCACGTTGTGTAACCACGCGTGAAAGATATTTTACGGCTTCCGTGTAATTTTTGAGTTGGTAATACGACAAGCCAAAATGATATAAATCGCTACGGTAAACCTGCGGTAATATTGCTTCTGATTTTCTGAAGTTATCAACAGCACCGGCATAATCCTTTTTCTCATAAGCTATTCTGCCCAGAATCCTGTAAATCTCACCATTGTTTTTGTTGTCAGGATTTTCACGCAACAGCCGGTTTGCTTTATCATACAGCTTATCATATTCTTTTTGAGCGTAATAAATATGAACGATGTAATATGGCACGATATTGTTATACGCTGGATTGTTTTCTATCGTTAAAAAATCGGGTAAAGCTGCTCCATAGTTGCCCAAAGCATATTCTGAATAAGCGTAATAATACGTTGCAGTAAGATTGAAACGGGTATTCATCCCTTTCAGTTCACGGAAAATGTTCCGCGCTTCTGCGTATCGTTCAGTTGCAAGACATGCATAACCTTTACTAAACAAATAATCGGTACGCTCCCTAAAACTTAGCTTTTTGTAGTCAATATTGTTGAAATAGGTAATCGCAGCCTCGTAGTTTTTCTGTTCGTACTCCAAAATTCCCAGCATCAGGTTTGTTTTGTCGTAAAACGGAGTGTAGGGATGTTTGTAAAAAAACTCTTTAAGTCGCGCTAAAGCATTGTCCTTGCGTAATTCAAAGGAGTTAGCAGCCATATAAAATTCGGCTTCATGAATTTGTCCGGCCTGAATGTTTTCTGTGCTTTTCAGAAAATCTTCAAAACTCCGGTACGAGGCAGCAAATTTTCGCTGAACAAAAAGTTCCTTACCTTGATTAAATAAATAGTCGGAATTGGTAAAAACTTTGGTGTGTTGTGAAAACATAACACTTACAGCCATACCAATAGATATTAGCAAAATTATTATTCTTTTCATCATTAAATTATATTGATGTTTTATTCAAAACTATATAAACCTGAAAACAGGTATCAAATTTCTTTCTTGCAAAATTATAAAAAACGTTCAGAATCAGACTCATTCTTAAGTATGGAAACTGCTTTTTTAATAGATTTTAATCCGAAATCGTCAGGATTTAAATGGTTTATTCCAATAAATTTAAATCCTTGAACATCATCGGCAGGAACAATGTTTGCGTAACTTTCAATTTCCACACGGAAAAACAAATCGAGTGTTGGTAAAGTCCAACCGCTGTATTTGTATTCGTTTGGAAGTGAAAATTCATATTTTATGGAAGTTACAATCACACCAAGTTCTTCTTTCAATTCGCGAATTAAAGCATTTTCGGCTGTTTCATCGTAATCAATAAATCCTCCGGGCAAATCAAAAGTACCCTTTTCAGGTTCATTTCCCCGTATGCAAACAAGCAGTTCATTGTTTTTGTTGAAAATGAAAGCGGCAACAGCTGCCGATGGATTTACGTACATGGTAAAACCGCAATCATTGCAATGCTTTGATTTAATGTTGTTTATATTGAAGGCTGATGATCCGCAAACGGGACAGTACTTAAAAAGATTTTCGAAACGCATAAGGTAATTTCTTTTCTACAAAGTTACTATAATTTTGCCGTACAGCCTCAATTATCACAAAATGTCAATTACTTTACAAAAAACGTGCAATTTATTTTTTTATGCGAATGCTTTATACATTTTTGTTAAAAAAAATCTTTAAATGCTTATTGCATAAAGATTAATGTTTATAACTTTTGGTTAAACACCATATTTAATTTGCTTTATTGTAGTATTTTTGTAGAAAATTTATGTTTTTATGAGCGGTAAGGATCCATTTGCCCCTGAAGATGAAAGAGACGAAACTGTAAAAAGATACGAAAACTATTTATCGGGGACTTCATCAGGTTATTTCGATGTGGACGAATTCGAAACTATTGTTGACTTTTACCTTCGTAAAGGTCGGACGAAAGATTGTGCACATGCAATTGATATAGGACTGCAACTTCATCCAAAAAATACAATTCTTCTTTCGAAGCGCGCCAAAGTTTATCTTGCCGCCGGCGATGCCAAAAAAGCAATGCACATTCTCGATTCAATAGGAACTGCCGACGATTCCGAAATGAGTTTACTTCGCCTTGAAGCGCTGATTATTCTTAATCGCGATAGCGAGGCGCTCATACTTGCCGATAAACTAATTGAAGAAACCAATACCGATACAGAATTACTTTGTCTTGATATAGCATATTTTTACATCGGGCAGTTACAGTTCGACAAAGCGCTCAGGTTTTTGTTGAAAGGTAACGAATTGAGTCCGAAAAATACTGATTTACTTTTCGAACTTGCATTTTGTTACGAGCAGCTTGCGCGTTTCGACGAAGCCAAACAAACTTATAAAGCCATAATCGATATCAACGCATTCTCTTCGGAAGCGTGGTTTAATCTTGGACAAATATATTTCGCCAATAACGAATATGTTAAAGCTCTTGATGCCTACGATTACGCATGTTCAATCAACGAAGATGATATGCTTGCTTTATTACAGAAAGGGCATACACTTTTTCAGTTGGGACTTTATAATTTGGCGCTCGATTGTTATCACGAGTATGATGTTGATGCAGTACTCGATAGTCAGGCTAAAATTTTTGTTGCTGAATGTTACGAGAAACTTGAAGATTTTGAAACTTCTCTCGTTTATTACAAAAAAGCCGTAGAGTATGATCCTGAAAGTTTCGATGGTTTGTGCGGCGCTGCTGTTTGTCTGCTCGAATTGGAACAATTTCACGAAAGTATTAAGTACTCTGAAAAAGCACTGCGCATTGATGAAAATGCCGCCGATGCATGGGTGTATCTTGCCGAAGGTTTTATTGGTATCGATGATTCTGATAATGCCTTATTAGCTTATCTCAAGTCGATTTCTATTGATTCCGAACAACCTGATACGCTTATGTCCATCGCCAATATTTGCATGGAAAAAGCACAGTTTGATATAGCGCTTGAGTATTATAATGGTGCGCTGAATCAGGACCCCGAACTTGAGTATATACATTTATTTATGGCTGTGGCTTATTATAAAACCGATTCATATCAGCAATCGCTCAATATGCTCGAAAATGCTTGTATGCGTAATCCCGAAGCCGAAAAACTTTTCTACGAATTATGTCCCGAAGCTTCCAATAACATATTATTCAAATTAATTTAATGAAAAAAATTATTTTTCTGCTGATTTTTATTATCAGCTCTTTTAGTGCTTTTTCCGAAATTAGTGACAGCGCGCTTGTTCAAAATCCCGAAAAAAAATCAATTATCGATAAAGTAGAAAACTGGTACGAAAACAATATGAATTATGGCAGCATAGTTATGCTAATGACTGTGGAAAGTTCGTTTGTGCCTTTTCCATCAGAGGTTGTTATTCCACCCGCTGCCTATATTGCAAGTAAACCGGACAGCAAACTGAATATTTTTCTTGTGGTTTTATTTGGTACACTTGGAGCGATTATAGGCGCATATATCAACTATTTTCTTGCTTTATGGTTAGGCAGACCAATTATGTATAAGTTTGCCGATAGTCGTATTGGAAAATTACTAATGCTTAGCAGCGAAAAAATTCAGAAAGCAGAAAAATACTTCAACGATAACGGAAAAGTCTCAACTTTCGTAGGGCGATTGATCCCGGGTATTCGGCAGTTTATTTCGGTGCCGGCAGGACTTGCGCGTATGAATTTGGCAAGTTTCACACTCTATACTGCTCTTGGAGCAACTATTTGGAATGGAGTTTTAGCTTTGCTCGGCTATATTTTTCACGAAAACATGGATATGATTAATCGTTTCAGTCATGAAATTGGTTTGATAATTCTTATAATTGTAGTTTTGGTTGCCGCGTTCTATATTTTTAAATTTTTCAACTTAAAAAAGAAAAAATGAGAAAATTTGGTTTAATCGGATATCCTCTCGGTCATTCGTTTTCGAAAAGATTTTTTTCAGCAAAGTTTGAAAGTGAAAATATTGATGCACTATATGATTTGTACGAGCTTCAGAATATGGAAATGTTTGCTGACTTAAAAGGTACTCCAGGTTTATGCGGGTTAAATGTAACCATTCCTTACAAAGAAAAAGTTATCAGTTATTTGGACGCTTTGGATGATACTGCGCAAAAAATCGGAGCAGTAAATGTAATAAAATTTTTGCATACCAGCGAAGGCAAATTAATACTGAAAGGTTATAATTCCGATGCCATTGGTTTCCGCAATTCCCTATTGCCACTATTAACAAAACACCACACAAAAGCGTTGATTCTTGGTACAGGAGGAGCTTCTAAAGCTCTAAAATACGTTCTCGATAATTTGAAAATTCAGTCTGTTTTTGTTTCGCGTAATCCATCGGAAGGTATGATTTCTTATCAGCAAATTAATGAAAATGTTCTTCAGGATTTCAAGCTGATAATTAATGCTTCGCCGGTAGGAACTTTCCCCAATGTGAATGACTGTCCGGATATTCCGTATCAATTTCTTGACACAACGCATTTGCTTTTCGATGTGGTTTACAACCCCGCAGAAACTTTATTTATGAAAAAAGGCAAAGAGCAGGGAGCAATGGTTTGTAATGGAGAAGATATGCTGACCGAACAAGCAAAAGCCGCTTGGGAAATATGGAATAGTTAAGAGAATTTCAAGTTACTATAAACTATAAACTATTTATTCTTTCTTCACAATTTATGCATAAATATGTTTCAATCGAAAAAGTAAGAGTTTTCTATTTCCATGAGTTTTTAGTGCAGGGAGCTTTTGCATTTCCGGGAGTTGGAATTTTTGTGAATAATAAATTAACAGGGAATAAAAATCTCTTAATGCACGAATTCGGGCATATATTGCAATATCGAAATTATGGTTTTTTTTGTTTTTGGTTGAAAATTGCTCCTGTAAGTGTATTTAGCGCACTTATATCGCGTGTAAATTCAGACCATCAGCATAAATTTACCGGAGTTGAAATTGAGGCAAATGTACTTGCCTATAATTATTTCGGACAACCTGCCGACTGGAATTTTCACCAATTTCCAATTAATGAATTGAAATAAATTTTTCAGAAAAATTTTATAACACGTCTTCTTTTTTCAATTTCTGATATTTTGCAAATCTTTTTGCACCCAGAATTTTTTTTAGTTTTGCTTTTTGCAAATCTTTAATTTTTTCAATACGTGCTTTTTCATCTTTTTTGGAAAGATTCAGCGCTTTAATTTTCTCTTTTCCAAGTTGAGTGCCTGTGAGTACTTTACTGACTTCTTCTTGTTCGTTGGCGGTAAGGTCAAGTTCTTTTGTCATAAGTTTCAACCTTTGATCCATGGTAAGTTTTGTTTCTTTTTTCTCCGAAACTGTTTTATTTTCTTTTTGTGATTGCGCCGGCATTTGAGCAGTTATAAGCATAACGCAAAGCATAATAGTAATTCTGAATCTCATGGTTCTGATGTTAAAAGATTTTTTTTAGAACGGCAAAGTTAATTAATTCATTTTAAATGAACAGCTTTTAAAAGCAAAAATCACTTTTACGGCAATTTGCTGTAAAAGTGATTTTCTATTTAAACCCCAATAACCGATTTTTATTTTGCTTTTTTGAGCAACACTTCGTCGATAGCCTGTTTGAAAGCATCTTTTGGCATTGCACCCTGTGCCATTTGAGGATTTTCACCCATTGGACAGAAAAGCAGGGTAGGAATGCTACGAATGCCAAATGCTCCGGCGAGTTCCTGTTCTTCTTCTGTGTTTACCTTGTAAATATAGATATCGCCATGGTATTCTTTTGCCAGGTCTTCGAGAATTGGAGCTATTACCTTGCAAGGGCCACACCAGCTTGCATAAAAATCAATAATACATGGTTTGTCTCCCAGATATTTCCATTCAGTTGGGTTTGCTTCGTAGTTAGCCACCTTTGCCAGAAATTCTGCTTTTGTCAAATGTATGGTTCCCATTTTCTTTTCCTCTTTAATTTCGTTATTTACGTTTGTATTGTTTTCTTTGTTTTTACCTGCGCAGGCAGCAAATCCGATGATTGTCAGTAGCAATACTGAGCCAATGATATTCTTCATAAATACATTTTTTTTTGAATGATATTGTTATTTCTTTTTTATTTATTCTCAAAAATTTTCTTCGATATATTCTTCAATAAAACCTTCCGATTTTAGAATTTCCTCAATTTGTTCCCTGTTAACTTCTTCAGTATGATTAACTTCAATTTTTCCTTTAATGCGGTCAATTTCTGCACCAAACACGCCCTGAAGACTTCCAAGTGTTTTTAAAACTTTATTGTTGCAACTAAGGCAACTTTCTTCCGATACATAAAATGTGCTATACATATTTATTTAATTGGTTTATATTCGTCGGTTTTTATAATTTCAGATTCTTTACGCTGTGGAATGTTTGTTTCACATGCTCCACCCGGACATCCGATATTGAAAATTGCCTGTACTCCCAAAAATATTGCTCCTACCAAATACATCTCTTCTTTAGTGGAAAAATATGCAATTCCAAGCGCAACAGCAAGTATTGTCCTGATTATTCTTGCAAAATCCCAACCTGTCAACAAACCTTTAAACTTGTTCATTTTTTTTCTCTTTCTTTTTAAACATATCGAAAACTAAATATCCGATTAAAGCTCCATAAATTATTGATATATATGGATTTGACGTTATGGGGCATGCGCCACTGTTACATCCGATAAAGTGATAGTATAAATATCCTCCAATAGCTCCGGTAAAAATACCTGCAATTTTCAGAATATGTTTAGTTATAAATGTTTTAACCATATTTTTTTTAGTTTGTTTACGATGCACAATTGCATGATTTGATGCAATCAATAATTTGTACAATCTGCTTATTCTTCAGCGAATAAAAACAGTTTTTTCCATCTCTCCTGAAGTTCAGAATACCTTTGGCGCGCATATCAGTTAAATGGTGCGAAAGTAAGGATTGTTCGCATTGCAGTTTTTCTACTAATTGCGTAACATTTAATTCCTCATGTTCCGAAAGTAGCGAAATTACGCATAATCTTGTTCCGTTTGATATTGCTCTCAGCGTGTATGCTGCTTCTTCCATTTTTGTTATTTCTTCTGTTGAAACCATAGCTTCAAAATTTTCGACAAATATATGAACATATATTCATATAATCAAATTATTTTTATTATTTTTAAGAATAAATTTTTTGTTTGATTGATAAACATATTTGATGTGCTTATTATCAAGTTTATTTTGTGTTATTTTTAAAAGTAAAAAAGTATCTTTGCACTGAAAAGAATATATTGAATGGAAAATCAATCAACCAAAATTTGTAAGAATATTTTACCCGATCTTGAAGCAAATATCGGAAACAGACCTGCCACAGATATATTTATATTATGCGATACAACAACCAAAAAACTGTGTTTACCAAGTCTGTTAAAGTCGGTAAAACTTGCAGGTGCTCATGTAATTACAGTAGAGGCTGGCGACGAAAATAAAAATATAAATACAGCAATTGAAATCTGGAAATATCTGAGTGAAAATGGCGCACACCGAAAATCGTTAATGATTAACGTAGGTGGTGGTATGGTTACAGATTTAGGAGGTTTTGCTGCTTCAACTTTCAAACGTGGCATACGTTACATTAATGTATCAACTACACTGCTTGGAGCAGTTGACGCGGCTACAGGAGGCAAAACCGGAATCAATTTTCTTGGTCTGAAAAATGAAATCGGAGTATTTGCACCTGCCGATGCCGTATTCATAAATATTGAGTATTTCAAAACACTTGATATACAAAACATACGATCGGGTTTTGCAGAGATGGTTAAGCACGCACTTATTGATGCGCGTGAGGAATGGAATGAAATTCTAAAGTTCGATTTAGAATCGATAGATTTTGATAAACTTGGAGAATTAGTTGAACGCAGTGTGAAAATTAAGGAACATGTGGTTGAACTTGATCCGATGGAAAAAAACATCAGAAAAGCGCTGAATCTCGGACATACATTCGCACATGCTTTCGAAAGTATTTCGTACCGGCAAAATCGTCCGGTTTTACATGGATATGCGGTTATGTGGGGGCTACTTTGCGAGCTTTATCTTTCGCACGTGAAATTAAATTTCCCCAAAGATGACTTATTAAAGTTAAAGTATTTAATAAAAGAGTATTATGGTACGTTTACTATCGGTTGCGATGATTACGAACCGCTATTCGAACTTATGACACACGATAAGAAAAACGAATCGAAAGAAATAAATTTTACATTATTATCTGAAATTGGTGAAATACAGATTAATCAAACTGCAACCAAAGACGAAATTTTCGAATGTCTCGACTTTTTTGCAGGATGTTGAGTAATGTGCCAATCTGCTAATATGCCAATGTGCCAGTTGCATATAAATTAAGCAGTTATCTGCGAAGATGTTTTGTAAAGTTAGTTTAATCAATATTTGTAAGTTAATTTCAAATTAAAATTCACTTAGTTCTTTAATCGATAAAAAGTCTTAGTTCATGATTCTTTACTCTTTACTCTTTATTCTATCGTAAAATGAAAAAAACATTAATAATAGGCGCAAGCAACAATCCTGAGCGATATGCTTATAAAGCCGCAGAGCGTTTAAGAGCATTCGGACACGAAATTGAACTGCTCGGAATACGTTCCGACACAATTTTCGGGAAAACAATTGATACTGATAAAAAACTATATGAAGGAATTGATACCGTAACATTGTATGTTGGACCGCAACGCCAACCAGAGTATTACGATTATGTAATTTCACTTAAACCTAAACGTGTGGTTTTCAATCCCGGAACTGAAAATCCCGAATTTGAGGAAATTCTGAGTAAAAATGGAATTGAAAGCGAAGTTGCCTGTACTTTAGTACTGTTAGGTACAGGGCAGTTTTGAAATAAGAGCCCCCTAACCCCCTAAAGGGGGAAATGTGGTGGTGAAGACGGAGATAATTAAAACTAATAAATGTAATTGTCGAATAAATTCCCCCAATAGGGGGTTAGTGGGCAGATATGAAAATAGCATTAATAGGATACGGAAAGATGGGGCAAACCATAGAGCGCATTGCCCTCGAACGTGGACATGAAATTGTGTCGGTGATTGATATCGAAAATATGGAAGACTTCGACTCTGAAGCTTTCCGCAGCGCCGATGTAGCAATTGAGTTTACCGCGCCAAAAGTTGCGGTGAGCAATATTCGTAAAGCTTTCAAAGCGGGAGTACCCATTGTTTGCGGTACTACAGGCTGGATTGAACATTTACCTTCTATAAAAAAAGAAATTGAGGAAAATGGTCATACATTGTTTTGGTCCTCGAATTTCAGTCTTGGAGTAAATATTTTTATGGCGGTGAATAAATTTTTAGCCAAAATAATGAATAATTATCCTGTTTACGAAGTGGAAATGACTGAAGTGCATCACACACAGAAATTAGATGCTCCGAGTGGTACAGCTATCACTTTAGCCGAAGGAATTCTTCAAAATATTGAAAGAAAAAGTAGCTGGGTCGAAGAAAAAGCTGAAAATAATGAACAACTTGTAATTAAATCGGTACGCGAAGGTCAAGTCCCCGGAATTCATGCTATTCGTTACGATTCTTCTGTCGATTTTATCGAAATCAGACACGAACTTAAAAATCGTGAAAGTTTAGCGCTTGGAGCGGTATTAGCAGCCGAATTTACGGCAGGCAAAAAGGGTTTGCTTGGGATGGAAGATATGTTGAAGTTTTAAGGGATTTTTCAAATAAATTTTATCAATATGAATAACGAACAACCATTTTCTCGTTTTCACCACTCACTAAAACAATGGATTAAAGCCATTTTTTGGTGTATTATTTATGTTCTTTTTATTGTTTGGGTAGGCAATTTATGGTGGTTGCTGTTGCTGCCTTTAGTATTCGATGTTTTTATTACCAAATACGTTCCATGGACTTGGTGGAAAAAATCTAAAAATAAGACTTTTGTTGCCATTATGGGCTGGGTCGATGCCATTGTTTTTGCATTAGTGGCTGTTTATTTCATCAATCTGTATCTTTTTCAGAATTACCAGATTCCGTCTTCATCACTCGAAAAGACTCTTTTGGTAGGCGATTTTCTGTTTGTAAGTAAAGCGAGCTTCGGACCTCGTATTCCAAATACCCCACTTTCGTTTCCGTTGGTTCAGCATACTTTTCCTGAAATACTTGGCGGAGGAAAATCGTTTTTCGATAAACCGCAATGGGAATACAAACGTCTGAAAGGTTTTGATAAAATTGAACGAAATGATATTGTGGTATTTAATTTTCCCGCTGGTGATACGGTTTGTTTGAAACAGCAAAATCCTGATTATTATACGTTGTGTTACTATTATGGTCGCGATGCGGTTCGCAACAATAAAGCTGAATTTGGCGACATAGTTTACCGTCCCGTTGACCGACGCGAGAATTATGTAAAACGCTGTGTAGGACTGCCTGGAGATTGGTTGGAAGTTAAAAATAATTTTATTTACATTAATGGAGTGAAAGAGGAAAAAATTCCGGGAATCCAATTCAATTATTATATACAGACAGATGGAACACAACTTTCATCATCATTACTTGATAAAGTAGGCATAAGTAACGACGATCGCGGAATTTTGGATAATAAACAAAGCTACGAGTTAATTCTTGCACTTGGACTAAATCCTCAATTGCCTGTTTATCATTTTCCGCTTAATGAGGAAATGTACAACATGATGAAAAACGTTACGGGTGTTACTTCAATTACAATTGAACCTGCATGGCGTGGAGGCGAGGTTTATCCGCTTGGAGGAAGAAAAACCTGGAATCGCGATAATTATGGACCTTTATTTATTCCTAAAAAAGGTACCAAATTACTCTTGAGTCAGTATAATCTACCTATTTACGAGCGCATTATCCGCGTTTATGAAAACAACAAATTAGAAGTAAAAGATGGCAAATATTTCATTAACGATGTGGAAACTACCACTTATCAGTTTAAAATGGATTATTACTGGATGATGGGCGATAACCGCCATAATTCAGCTGACTCCCGTTCTTGGGGTTTTGTTCCTGAAGATCACGTTGTAGGACGTCCCGTGCTTGTATGGCTCTCGTTGAATAAGGATAAAGGTTTCTTTGACGGTAAAATCAGATTTAACCGTTTTTTCAAAAATGCAGAAAGATGAGTTTGCCGCTTTAAAGGGTAATGATATTGTCTTTTCCTTGGCATATTTACCGCCTGTTGAGTATTTTATGCTGTTCAATAAAGCTAAAAATGTTTTTATTGAACAGCATGAATTTTATCAGAAACAAAGCTATCGAAACAGATGTGTAATTGCTACTGCCAATGGTACAATGCCTTTGACTATTCCTGTAGAAAAAACCGGTAAGGAGGTGATAAGAGATGTGAAAATATCGCAACATACCAATTGGCAAACTTTACACTGGAGAGCAATAGAAGCATCTTATAATTCGAGCCCATTTTTTGAATATTATTCTGATGATTTTCGGTTATTTTATGAAAAAAAATGGGTATTTTTGTGGGATTTCAGTTTTGAATTGCTAATAAAAGTAGTTGAACTTCTTGAAATTGAAAAAAATATTTTTCTGACTGAAAAATATGATGTTCAGTTTACTGATAAATTTGATGCACGGGAACTCATTCATCCCAAAAAGGAAAAACTGATTGAAATAAAACCTTACTATCAGGTTTTTGAGAATAAATTAGATTTTCAGGGTGGTTTAAGTGTTTTGGACTTATTATTTAATATGGGAAATGAAAGTCAGTTGATAATCTGACTTTATATGTAAAATTTTTAAACGAATAAAAATTATGGAAATTGATTGGTCGAATCTTGGTTTCGGATATATAAAAACAGATTTTAATATTCGTTGTGAGTATAAAAATGGTGAATGGGGTGCGCTGGAAGTTCATGATTCGGAATTTATGAGCATTCACATTGCAGCAACTTCATTGCATTACGGACAAGAAGCATTTGAAGGTTTAAAAGCATTTAAAGGACTGGATGGAAAAATCAGGATTTTTCGTATAGACGAAAATGCCAAACGTATGCAGGACACCTGCGATGGAACTTTGATGGCAAAGTTACCAATTGAAAAATTTGAAGAAGCAGTTATAAAGGCTGTAAAGCTGAATGAAAGATTTGTACCGCCATACGAATCAGGAGCGTCATTATACATCAGACCTTTACTTTTTGGAAGTGGACCGCAAATTGGTGTAAAACCTGCTGACGAATATACGTTTATAGTTTTTGTAATGCCGGTTGGTCCATATTTTAAGGGAGGTTTTCAAACTACGCCCTTTGTAATTATGCGTCAGTATGATCGATCGGCTCCACTTGGGATGGGTAAATACAAAGTTGGGGGAAACTATGCGGCGAGTTTAGTTGCAGGTAAACATGCACATGAGTTAGGCTATTCAAATGTGTTTTATCTTGATGCTAAAGAAAAAAAATATATTGATGAATGTGGCGCCGCAAACTTTTTCGGTATAAAAAACAATACCTATGTAACTCCTAAATCAGAATCGATTCTTCCATCTATAACCAATAAAAGTTTGATGGTTCTTGCCCGTGAAATGGGCATGGAAGTTGAACAACGCCATGTTCCCGTAGAAGAACTGGCTACTTTTGAAGAAGCCGGCGCATGTGGTACAGCCGCTGTAATAAGCCCGATAGAAAGAATTGATGATTATGATGAAAAAATAAGCTATGTGTTTTCAAAAGATGGAAAACCCGGACCGGTTAGCGATAAATTATATCATCGACTAAGAGCAATTCAGTATGGCGATGAACCCGATGCACATGGATGGGTAACTGTTTTGGAATAATTTTTTTATGTAGTGATTTTCAGATAACAAGAAGTTAGGCCAGTTTGGTTTCACCAATAAATATTTCAAATCAATAATATTTAATTAATTTGTAGATTGTTTAATTTGAATTTTATTTATCAAAGTTCTTTACTTTTGGTTTCATACGGCGGTTTAGAGGTGCTGTAGTTATAAAAAAATATTTTTTATTGTAGTGTTTTTTTGTTGGTAAATTTATTTTAAAAAAATGTTACATTACAAATAATTTTTTTCAAGCTTTTACGTTTTATCAATAAACGTATTAAAAACTGATAAATTGCCTATGCAAAAAACTACTACTTCTTTAAAAAAAACTGATCTTCTCGCCGACAAAACCAATTTTTTAACTGAAGTTGAAATGCAACCTTCAGAAAAGACAATAGATAAAATTATTCAATTTGCTGCCGCTTACAAGGTGCAAAAGATTGCGAAAAATCAGTATGTTGAAATGATATTAAATTAAAATGGAAAATCTTCGGAAACAAATCCGAAGATTTTTTTGTATAAAATTTGATAGTTTGTAAAAAATAACTACTTTTGCAGCACAAAACATAATTTTTATGACACGATTTTTTACATACTTTTATTTTTACTTTTACTTTAACAAGTGAGAGCAGGATAAATTTATGTATATGGTTTAGAAAAATTAATCAAACATTATTATATAAAATCCTGCTCAGAAACACAGAGCGGGATTTTTTTTTTGAAATCATTTAGATTTCAAAAATGGATAATTAACACGAAACCTGTCTGTCGACAAGCAGGTAAGAGACAAAAATTAAAAACTTGAAACTTCCATGACCTAAATATTAATTTAGGACACACAAGAAGATGATGATTATTAATGTAACTAACTTCTCTTTATCCCCCCTTTAGGGGGTTAGGGGGCAAATATAAACTTATGAAACAAATAGCTATTCAGGGTGGAAACGGGGCATATCATGGAATTGCAGCCGAAAGATTTTTCGAAGGTGAAGAAGTTGAAATAATTCCATGTAACACTTTTCGCGATATTTTTAAAACCATTGATAAAAATCCGAATGTTTTAGGTATCATGGCAATTGAAAATACTATTGCCGGAAGTTTACTGCCAAATTACGAATTGCTTAAAGAATTCAAATTCCCGATTGCCGGTGAATATAAACTTCGTATTTCGCATTGTCTGGCAGCTTTACCAGGTACATCGATACATGAAATACGGGAGGTTCAGTCGCACCCCATAGCTTTGATGCAGTGTGGCAATTTTCTGAATACGCTGCCCGGAGTAAAAATTGTTGAGCACGAAGATACTGCTCTTGCCGCGCGTGATATAGCGTTGAATAATATGGAAAAAACAGCTGCAATATGCAGTGTCAGAGCTGCAGAAATTTATGGACTCGATGTGCTTGCATCAGCAATTGAAACCAATAAACGAAATTTTACACGTTTTCTGATTTTCGGAAATAAATGGATGGTGGACGAAATTCAAAAAAACGAAGTGATAAACAAAGCTTCCATAGTTTTTACCTTGCCTCATTCCGAAGGCAGTTTATCGAAAGTACTTTCGGTTTTTTCATTTTACGGCATAAATCTAACTAAAATTCAATCGTTGCCAATTATTGGTCGCGAATGGGAATATCAGTTTTATGTTGATTTTGATTTTACCGACCATGAACGTTATCATCAATCGCTTTCGGCTATTCGTCCGCTAATCAGTGAATTAAAAACACTTGGCGAATATCCGGAAGGAAGTACGCCGGAAGAATAGGCAACTTCTAACCCCTATAGGGGAATAAGATTTGCAATTTACACTTTTAAGTACACGAAATACTGAACGTAAACAAAGAAACGAGGAAACAAGGGAACAAAATGAAAAAATTGAAAATGTCGAATGTAAAATGTAATTGATTTTCTTTTACTTTTTCTCACTTAATTACTTTAAACTTTATGAACTTTTAAACTACTGAAACCCGTATCAAAATGAACACTTCAATAAATAAAAAAATACTTCCCGCTGAACGGTTAAACTCGGTTAGCGAGTATTATTTCTCAAAAAAGCTAAAGGAAATTGCCGAGCTGAATGCACAGGGAAAAAATATTATCAGTTTGGGCATTGGAAGTCCTGACTTGCCTCCATCCGAAGAAACTGTGGAAGCATTGTGTACGGCTGCTCATCATGCCGGAATGCATGGTTATCAGCCTTATACCGGCATTCCGGAATTAAGAAAAGCCTATTCAGATTGGTACAAACGCTGGTTTGGTTTGGACTTAAATCCGGCAAACGAAATTCTCCCACTCATTGGGTCAAAAGAAGGAATTCTGCATATTTCAATGGCATTTCTCAATCCGGGCGATGGCGTTCTGGTGCCGAATCCGGGTTATCCAACATATACGTCGGTTAGCAATCTGGTAGAGGCAAATGTTATTACTTACGATTTGGATGAAAACAACGCGTGGCAACCTGATTTTGCTGAGATAGAACAAAACGACCTAAGCAGCGTTAAATTAATGTGGGTAAATTACCCGAATATGCCCACCGGAGCAAGCGCTACGGTAGAATTATTTGAAAAACTGGTTGCTTTTGGGAAAAAACATGGTATTGTAATCGTAAACGATAATCCGTACAGTTTTATTCTGAACAGTAAACATTTAAGTATTCTGCAAATTCACGGAGCAAAGGATATTTGTGTTGAATTAAACTCGATGAGTAAATCGCACAATATGCCGGGTTGGCGTATGGGAATGCTGGCAACAAATCCTGTTTTTTTAGACTGGATTTTAAGAGTAAAAAGTAATATCGACAGCGGTCAGTTTAAACCCATGCAACTTGCAGCAGTTAAAGCATTGCAAAACAGCGATGAATGGCATCGGCAAATGAATATTGAACTGTACGGAAAAAGACGCAAAGTAGCTGAAAAAATTATGCAAACGCTTGAATGTACTTTCGACCCTGCACAGGTTGGTATGTTTCTTTGGGGAAAAATTCCCGAAAAATATGCTGATAGCGGCGAACTTGCCGATAAAGTACTATACAGAGCTAATGTATTTATTACACCCGGATTTATTTTCGGAAGCAAAGGAAACAGATATATTCGCATTTCGTTGTGCGCGAATGAAAAAATGCTTGAAGAAGCATTAGAACGAGTGAAAAAAACCTAAACCCGATCGGCTGAGCTCAGGTCGAAGCCTAAAGGGGAATAATTCAAAGGAACAAGTAAACCTTTCAAACATCAAACTTTTCAAACCAAATTGGAATCAAGAAATTTGTAAATTGTAAATAATAAATATATGGAATTCGAATCGATTTTATTGCCCGGAATTGAGGCAAAACGTCCCTTAGTGATAGCAGGACCTTGCAGCGCCGAATCGGAGGAGCAGGTGATGGAAACAGCCAAAGGATTGGCTGCAATTGGGATAAAAATTTACCGCGCCGGAATCTGGAAACCCCGCACGAAACCCGGAGGTTTCGAAGGAATAGGAGTGAAGGGTTTACCCTGGCTAAAAAGAGTGAAAAATGAACTTGGAATGTACACCGCGGTGGAAGTGGCAACTGCCAAACACGTACGCGATGCGCTTGCCAACGATGTGGATATACTTTGGATTGGCGCCCGCACTTCGGCAAATCCATTCGCGGTGCAGGAAATTGCCGATGCGCTTGAAGGTACTACTGTACCGGTTTTTATAAAAAATCCTGTAAATCCCGATCTCGATTTATGGATTGGCGCTATAGAAAGGGTTTACAATGCCGGTGTACGAAAAATTGCCGCTATACATCGTGGTTTCAGTTCGTTCGATAAGAAAATTTACCGCAATTTGCCACAGTGGCATATTCCTATTGAGTTGCACCGACAACTGCCGAATTTGCCGATTATTTGCGACCCAAGTCATATTGGAGGGAAACGAGAATTGGTAGCGCCAATTTGCCAGCAAGCGTTAGACCTGAATTTCGATGGTTTGATTGTAGAATCGCACTGCAATCCGGAAAAAGCATGGAGCGATGCCGCACAACAGGTTACGCCCGCTGTACTTGATTTTATTCTGAATACGCTGGTGATCAGGGATACATCTCAAACTACTGAAAATCTTTCGCAATTACGCCGTCAGATTGATGAGTTGGATAATAGTTTGCTCGAATTGCTTGCCCGACGTATGAGAGTTTCGCAGGAAATTGGTCAGTATAAAAAGGAACACAATATGCCAATTCTGCAAGCGCAACGATACGATGAAATTCTTAAAAACCGCATTTCGCAAGCCGAACAAATGGGAATGGACGGAGAATTTATGAAAACCATACTGGTAGCCATTCACGAAGAATCAGTACGCCATCAGCAGAAAATTATGCAGTAATATGAACTAAATTTGAAGAAAAACCGGAAATGCTTGAAATATTAAGCTTTCCGGTTTTTTAGATTGTTGTTTTATTTACGAAAATTCCTAAAATGAAATGTGGAGTGTAACAGTTATATATTCAATGTTTTAAGTTCCGTTTCTGTTTGTCTTTATTGTTTTGTCATTGTTTCTATTTCTTTATTATTATTTTCAATAAAATCAAATTTTGGTCGGAGAAACAAGATTGTAAACAATAAAAAATATGTAATTCCTTTTTGTATTGAAAGCATTTGGTCAATCTGCATAACAACAAAAAATAATAACAGAAAATAAAGTAGCAAATAATTTCGGTCTTTAATTGTATAAAAGGTGGTAGCAGCTGCAAGAACTAAAAATACAATTAAGCCCGGAATACCTAAGTGAAATAAATCGCCCAAAATTTGGTTATGAGCTGTTGGAAAAGTATTTATCAATCGCATTCCACCAGTGCCTGTGCCGGTCCATAGATGTTCTTTTATGTATGAAATCATCAATTCTGTTTGTTCTACTCTTTTCGGATCCGAGAAATACTTTTCTTCTTTAAGATAAATATAAAAGAATGCAAATACAAAAATAACGACAGCAAGGCTAAGGTATGTGTATAAAATTGCTTTTCGTTTTCGCACAGTCATCAAAATCGTCAGAAATATTCCGAATGGAAACAGAATCATTCCAATACGACTTTGCAAAAATATAATCAGCATGTATGAAATTATGGCGAATAAAGTGAGTTCGATTATGGTAATTCTTGAAGTTGAATCATTTTCTGTTCTCCAGAAATAGTAACCCACACCATACATTAATGTTAGAATAAACGAAACAAAGGTAGGATGGTAATAACCAGCCCATCCCAAAATGGCATAAAAATCATCATAAGGAAAAATATCCGATTCAAGATAAACCTTTTTAAATCCAAAACCCACCAGTACATCTTTTTCATTATAATAAACCTGAAAAAGATAAGCCACTAAAGAAAAAAGAAGATAAACCATCAGAAACCGAAAGAAAATCTTCAGCAAAGTATTCCTTTCATTTGTTTCGGGAATAAAAAAGCTGAATGCAAGTGGAAGAAGTATAAACGATAAGCCTTTACCTACAAACCGAAATGCCAAATTATTATCTATTGCCCAAATTGAACCAATAAACTGGAAAATGTAATAACCACCAATAAAGTAAAATAAAGGGTGTATTTGAAATTTTTTTTCGGAAATCCCGTAAAACAGAGCAGATATTACAAAAAACGCTGTTATGTATCGCGAAATTGTTTCGCTTAAAACTGTGAAAATCATCATTAGTAATAGTGATAACAAAACTAAGGTTCTGAGCGATGGTTTACCCGTAAACGTTTCTTTTCGGAAAACTATTAGATATATAAAAATATTAACAGCAAGAAATATTCCTGCAAAAGCAGTTAATAGAGGCATATTTCTATCAAGTGGTAACTTAATAATTGTATCCTGAAATCTATATACAAAAAAAATGGAAATCAGAAAAACCAAAATTGAAAGAAATGTGAAGCGATTTCCCTTTGAAATATTTAATGTCATTGTTTTTAAATCTGTTTAATGTTATTGGGATTTTTTTTTGAAGTGATGTAAACACCATAAAAAAAGTTGCATAGATAAATTTCAAATTTTTATAGGATGCTTTTGTATAAATAGTTTAATTTTTCCGCAATACTTTCGTCCGTGAAATTTTCGGCATATTTATAACCTTCAGTTATCATTTTTTTTTGTAAAGATTCATTCGCCAATATTTTTTGTATAGCATCGGCAAGTTCATTATGGTTTTTAGAGTCAAAATATACACTATTTGCACCCCCAGTTTCTTCAAAACAACTACCTTTCGATGAAATTACGGGTGTGCCACTGCTCAATGCTTCAAGAATTGGAATGCCGAATCCTTCAAATATTGAAGGGAAAATAAAAATTTTAGATAGTTGATAAATAGCAGGTAATTCGTTTGTTGAAGTATTTTGAAGATAAATCACTTTTTCTGTGAGATTCAAATTCGTAGTTAACTGACGGATAACTTTTGAGTAATTTGTTTCTCTACCAACAATAACGAGAGAAATATCAAAATTTAATATGCTTATAGCCCTCAACAGAGTTTCAATATTCTTGCGTTTTTCGATTGCCCCAACATAAAGTAAAAACTGTTCAGGTAAACTGTATTTTCTGCGGATGTATTCTTTTACATCCGTTGAAATTTTTTGACGGAAAATGTTATTGCAACCCTGATAAATTACTTCAACTTTCTTTTCATCAGCATCGAAATACTGTATTGCATCGCGTTTCGATTGTTCGCTTATAGCTATAATTTTATCGGCATAACGGCAGGCATGTTTGGTTTTCAGTGTAATTATTCGGCGGTAAAAAGGGTCGTAGAGTTCAGGAAATCTTACAAATATAGCATCGTGAAATGTAATAATCTTTTTTACGTTAGTTTTCTGAAGTCCGGCAGGTAATTCCTGACTTAACCCATGAAAAATTTGATCGCCATTTTTTAGTATTTCGTTTTTAATTCGATAAGTTCTCCAAAAAGAATGTGGTAATGCGGAGAAAATGCCATGAGGTTTATGAATGGTGGTTTTCAGTGAATTAGTCTCAACATTAACTTTTATTTGTGGAGTATAAAGATGATAAGTGTTTTCGGGATAATATTCCGAAAGAATTCTAATCAAATCGCGACTATAGTTTCCAAGTCCGCGCTGATTGCAAAACATACGTTTGGCATCGAAGCCTATTATCATCAGTTTAAATATTTTTTCGTCCTTTAAAAAATCTGCCAGAGTATTTTTTCATCTTGGCCAAAGTCTGTTCCGGATTGAAATGATTAATTTCTGCATATATCTTCGCCATTTCATTAAGTACTTCCGGATTTGCAGTTAACCTTTCGAAGTTTTTACAACGTGCTTTAATAGAAATTTTTTCGCGGAATTCCATTCGGTTGATATCGAGTGCCATAAATTTAAAAGTATTCCCTGATTGCTTATACAAAATATTCCCAGGCGATAAATCCTTGTGTAAAATCCCTTTTATGTGCATTTCGTTAATAAACTGTACAAATGCATACAAAAAACCATCCTCAATTTTGCGACCATACATTTGCTCTCTTACATGTGCATAATCTTCAATAAATTCGCTTATAAAATACGAATGACAAAATAATCCATTTTTTTGCAGTTCTAAAAAAGCAACAGGATAGGGAGTCTGAATATTTTTTGAAAGTAATGTCAGTGCATATTCGTAAGCGCGTTGCGCTTTTGATTTTCTGAGAAATGTATATGCAATTCGATTTAATAAATGCGGACTTCGGAAGCTTTTAACAATAAATTCTGAACTACCGAAACAGAACTTTTTTAATGTATTCCGTGCATGATAAATGGTTGTGCCCGAGGTTTCAAATACATCGGGAATGCTTTCAATTTTTGCTGTATGCTTTGTGTAATAATTATTTATCACAATTTTCATCGGGCACATTCTTTCAGTTTTGCGACTATTGTTTCTGGTGAAATTCCATGCATGCAAGCCAAATCACCGCGCCAACAATCTTTATTTCCATATATCGAACACGGACGGCAAGGCAGATTTAATTCAATCATGTTTGTTTCAGGTTGATTCCAGGCTGCAAAACCAGCAAATCTGTGTGTAGCACCCCAAACCGAAACAACTGGAATTCCAACTAACGAAGCTAAATGCATATTTGCAGAGTCCATAGTAAGTATTGCCGACAATTTGCTCATTAATTGTAATTCTTCATTGAGTGAAAATTTTCCCACAACCGAAATCACATTTTCAAATTTATTTTCAAGCTCTTTGAGCAATTTTATTTCATTAATTCCTCCGCCGAACAAAATCAATAAGTATTTTTGACTAAGTAAGCGGATAACTTCTTCCATTTTCTCTATGGGATATGTTTTTGTCCCATGCTTTGCGAAAGGTGCAATCCCAATTACTTTTCCTTCAAATCCTTTTATCTCTTCAAATGTTAAAGGATTGTCGATTTTAAATTTGAAGTTTTTGTCAATTTTAAAATCAAGCCCTAAGCGTTTAAAAACATCTTGATATCTTTCTAATGTTGAATGCAGGGGCTTTTGAATTTTATTTTTTCTTCGGACAAGTTTTCTTTTTTCAGTTCGTCCTTTTTGTATCCTGAATGTTTTTATTCCCCAAATTATAAAAAGCAAATTTAAAATCCATGTTCGTAAAACTGAGTGTAAATCTGCAACACAGTTTGGTTTATACTTAACAATTTTAGCAAATAGTCTGAATACTCCCAAAATTCCCTTATTTTTTCCCTGAAAGTCGGCTTCTACTATTCGAATTTTTCCTTCAAACATAGAAAATAAGTTTCCATACCCTTTTTTGGTTACAAAAATAAGTTCTGTTTGAGGATATTGTTTTATTAACGATGCTAAGACCGGTATAGTCAAAACTACATCGCCAAGCGCTGAAAACCTTATTACAACTATCCGATTCATTATTTAATTTTTTCCGTAAAGCACAGGATTTAGCGCAGGGTCGTTATACATTTTCATTTGTTTATATACTTTCATAACCTTTACGCCACAGCTATAATCATTTAGTAATTGTTCTATAGCAATGCTTAAATCCATTTTCTGTTCAAGCAAAACACTCAACTTCGTTTTGCAAATATTTTTATGTTCCTCGGTTGCATCAGTTCGGTTTACTTCTTCCTGCATGTGATAAATTTTTAAATGCAGAATGCTCAGACGGTCGATAGCCCATGCAGGACTTTCAGTATTTAATGTGCAATCGGTAGCGAGTTTTACTTCACTGAAATTTTCCATGAAATAACTGTCGATTAACTCAACCAAGTCGGTGCGTTCCTGATTTGATTTGTCAATACGGCGTTTTATACTAAGTGCTTCTAATGGATTAATTTCCGGATTACGAATAATATCTTCCAAATGCCATTGAACTGTATCAATCCAGTTTTTAAGATATAAATAATATTCAATGCTCCTTAGTTTGTACGGATTTTTTATTTCAGCATCAATATTATTGGTTTTATGATAGTCAGTTATTGACGTAGAAAAAATTTGATTGCAGGTTTCGGTAAAAGTCTTCATTTTTTATTTTACATATCTGTTTATAACCGGAATATTTTTCAGCGGAAAATCGCGTTTTACCAAAAAGATAAGAAATGCCACTAATAGCAATGTTTTAAGCGCGATATTCAACCACAAATAGGGTGTTTTAATAAATAAACTTATAACAAAAAGTATTATTGTTAGCGCTGTGTAAATGCTAATTGTTTTCAGGTCGTAACGGATTGGTAAGTGTTTCTGTCCCATAAAATAGGAAATAAGCATCATTACAAAAAAGCATACAAACGATGCCCATGCCGATGCCATATAACTGAATTTTGGTACAAAAATAAGATTTATGGCAAGCGTAATAACTACCCCTATAACCGAAAAAATTGCTCCGTAATAGGTTTTATCAACCAATTTGTACCAAAGCGAAAGGTTGAAAAATACTCCCTGAAAAATGTAAGAGAATAAAACTATCGGAATTACTTTTATCCCGACACGATAATCTTCTCTGACAAGATATTTTAAAATATCGAGATAGAAAACCATGCCGAGAAATATCAGAAACGAAGTAATGACAAACATTTTCATTGCATCGGCATAAGCAGCTTTGCTTTCGGGGTCTTTGTGTTGAGCAAAAATAAATGGTTCGTATGCATACCGAAACGCTTGTGTAAACATCATCATTACCATCGAAATTTTAAAACATGCTCCATAAATTCCCAGTTCTGCTTTTGCCCGTACAGGGTCATCCATCAAATACGGAAAAATAATTTTGTCGATAGTTTGATTCATAATTCCTGCTATACCGAGAATAAGCAGAGGGAGTGAATATTGCAGGATTTTTTTCAAGAGTGCGCCATCGAATTCAAAACGCGCTTTAAATACATCGGGTAACAATGCAAGCGTAACCACAACTGTTTGAATTACATTTGCCACTATTACGTAACCCACGCCATAATCAGGATTGTAAAACCAGCTGATTAATTCGGGCGAACTGTTGTGAATTTTCGGACAAATAACCAGAAATAAAACGTTGAAAATGATATTGGTAAATATCATTAAAAGTTTGAGTGCGGCAAATTTATATGGTCGTCTCTGGTAGCGAAGGTATGCGAAGGGAATAGCTCCGAAAGCATCCATAGCGGTAACTGCACCAAGCATCATAATGTATTCAGGATGCGAAGCATATCCAAGCATATTGGCGGCGGGTTGCGCGAAAACAAAGCTCATAACAGCAAACAGCAGCGATGTAATTCCTACCGATATAAGCGTGTTACCATAAACTTTCTCCGGGTTGTCGATTCCTTTGTTGGCAAAACGGAAAAATCCTGTTTCCATGCCATAAGTAAGAATTACGAGTAAAAGTGCTGTCCACGCGTAAAGATTAACCACAACGCCATATTCTGATGAATCGCGCAGTGTATAACTGTAAAGCGGTACAAGCAACCAATTGAGAAATTTTCCCAAAATGCTGCTCACTCCGTAAATGGCAGTTTCCTGCGCCAGTTTTTTCATTTTTTGAGCCATCGATTCCCTTATAATACTACTTAATAAATTTTTTTAAAACTTTTTCAATCCACTTCATTTCCGCACTTGGCTCAAAATCTTCAGATTTTAAATAGCCGCCTTCAATTAAAAGTTTTATCGCTTCTTCGGCCTGATCTTCGCGTACTTTAAGTTTTACACCGCCATTTACATTAGCTAAGTATGAACGGTTTATTACTTCATCAATTCCAAAACATTCAATTCCCATCGATTCGAGATAGGCTTTCACCATTTCAAAATCAACTGAACTGCTAAATGAGCGAATAGTTACAAGATTATTCATAAATATTGATTATAAAAGTATTGAAAAATAATTATTCGAGAAATTTGAAAAAACTGCTTATGTTAGACGTGGATTAAAAAGAGCAGAACTATTAAATTGAAAAATTTAAAATTGTAAATTGTCAATTAATTAAACCCTCTTTGTTTTTTCAAACTTTCATAAGCTTCGTTCACGGCACGGAATTTTTCGGTAGCAGATTTTTTCACGTCTTCGCCAAGATTTGCAACTTTATCGGGGTGATATTTCATAGCCATGCGTCGGTAAGCTTTTTTGATTTCATCATCGGTAACCCCGGGTTCAATTTCGAGCGCTTTATACGCCCAATCTTTATCTTCGTGTTTAACGTAGGGCGCTTTAAGCGATTCAAATTCAGTAGAACTAATACCAAATATATTGCTGATGCGCTGAATTACAATTAGTTCGCTGTGGTTTATCTCGCCATCGGCAAAAGCTACATCAAATAAAAGCCGTACCAATTGCAGTTTTGCAGAATAATTCATGTATAAATTTATCTGCGAAGCCACCTCGCTTTCGTTAATAGGCTGTTCGAGCAGCTTCTTTAAAATCTGTAAAGCTTCGAGAGCGCCTTCTTCCCCAAAATTTGCTATCAGAAAGCGTTTTACGACTGCAAGTTCCGATTTTTTAACATCGCCATCTGCTTTCATCACACACGCAATCATTACCAACAGACTCATTTTAAAGTCCGTTTCAGTAGTGCGTCCTGTATTTTTATTTACTACATTTACAGTACCCGGTTTATCGAACATAGATCCGACAGCAAAACCTATCACCGCGCCAATTGGTCCGCCAAATGCCCAGCCTAAACCACCACCAATCCATTTCCCAAATCCTGACATATTTTCTGAATATTTTTAGTTATTAAAACTCTGCAAAGATATGAAAATTGTATGAGAGTGATTAATAATTTTTATTCGCAATTAATCCCGGAATATTATTAAAAAAACGACGGTTTTTAAATTCCAATCGAAAATTTAAAAACCGTCGTTTTTTGTGTTAATTATACTTTTCAATAAGCATGTCCATCATTGTTGATATCTTCAATATCAGTTTGTTTTTTCTCCAATGAGCGCCAGGCATAAATAATGTATGCCAGCACAAATGGAATAAGTATTGACACTATCGACATTGCTTTTAAAGTAAACTCACTCGACGATGAGTTGTAAATTGTGAGTGAACTTTGCAAATCGGCAGTTGAAGGATAATATGCGGTATTGTTATAACCGGCTAAAAGCAATAAGCTGCAAACAGTTAGTATGGTGCCAACTCCGGCGAACCATATTCCTTTTTTAAAGGTATCTTTCAAAATTGTGCCAATTATACCCCAAAGCACTCCTACAACTCCCACAAGAAATAAAATGAGTACCGCCGGCATTTCAATCAGGTTGAAAAAATATTTGTATTTTTCCATAAATACTTCTCCGGTTTCAGGTTTTACTGCAAAACCTTCAGCAAGTAAAGTCCAGATTACAAATGTCAGAAAAAATACCAAAAATGGTATCGCGTTTACTAATACAGCTTTCTTCGAACGTTTTTCAAGGTTTTCGTTTTTCAGTCGGTTTACAAAGAAAAGCGATGCCAATGTGCGCGACAGGAAGAACACAGCTAAGCCAAGTAGCCAGTTGCGAAGGCATAGTAGCGCTTCCAACCCGTGCCACTCGTTAGCCCAGCGGCTAATTACGGGTGAAAACTCATTGGTAATATTGCCTTTGTTCACAATAAATTCCGAACCTGTAAAAAATGTTGCGATTGCGGCGCCAAGCAGAATTGTACCAAGTAAGCCGTTAATAAACAAAAATACTCTGTAAGTGGTTTTGCCAAAAATATTTCCCGGTTTCGACTGAAACTCGTACGAAACTGCCTGAATGATAAAGCAAAAAAGTATTGCCATCCACACCCAGTAAGCGCCACCAAAACTTGTAGAGTAAAACAACGGAAACGAAGCGAAAAATGCGCCGCCAAATGTTACAAGTGTTGTAAATGTATATTCCCATTTACGGCCGAGCACGTTAACGAGCAGTCGGCGTTCATCTTCGTCTTTCGATAAAGAAAAAATCATCGATTGCCCACCCTGAACAAATAAAAGAAAAGAGAGAATTCCACCTAAAAGTGAAATGATAAACCACCAGTATTGTTGTAGAAATGAATATGTAAACATAATATCTGATTTAATTTGGGTTGAAAAAACTGTAATTTATTCAAAAATTGATTTTTAAGAAACCGTTCGCTAATCCTGTGCCGGACCTTTCTTAATTTGTTTTACCATAATTCCAATTTCGGCTATAAGCAAAGCGGAAAATAATGCAAGGAAAAGGAAGAATGTAATTTTTACCGATTCCGTTGATATTGCCGATACTGATGCACCCACAGGTAGTAAATCCTGAATTGCCCAGGGTTGACGCCCTAATTCCGCTACTATCCAACCAAGTTGCGATGAAATATATCCTAAAGGAATGCTCAAAAGCGCTAACCAAAGTAAAAAACCGTATTTTTCATAATTAATTTTTTTGCTGTAACTAAAGAATGTAAACAGCGCGAACAAGGCTATAAAATACATGCCAAGTGTAACCATTATGTGAAATGCATAAAATGTACGGGGAACATTGGGTATGCTTTTTCCTGGCCTACTTAGATAAGAATAACCGAAATATTTAAAATGTTCGTCGAGCAATGCTTTATGTATAGCTGCTGCGGCAGTATCATTGTCGGTTTTTGCCTGTTTGTAATCAGCAAGAGCCTGACGGGCAATTTTCCCGCGCTCATTTTTTTCGGCAAACGACAAAGCTACACCATCTTTGGTTTGGTAACCTCCCTCAATAATATCGTTAATACCCGGAACAAATGCATTTGCATCGCGATAGCCAAGGAACGATAATGCTTTCGGGATTCCAATTTTGAAAAGATATGGATTGATACTGTCATTATATGATTTTTTTGCAGGGTTCAATATTCCAATAGCCACAAGTTCAGCGCCTTCCTGACCGTGATATAAACCTTCCATTGCTGCAAGTTTCATGGGTTGTTCCTGAGCTACATTGTAAGCCGAACCATCGCCGGTGGTAGCTGTAAGTATTGCTGCAACCAAACCAAAAGTGGCAGCTACTTTTATACTTTTTTTAGCAAAATCAATATCGCGTTTTTTGATAAGAAACCAGGCACTTACACCTAAAACGAACAATGCTCCCACAATCCAGCTCGAAACTATAGTGTGGAAAAATTTATTCCATGCAAATGGCGAAAGTAGCGCCCAAAAATCAACCATTTCGTTACGCACAGTGTCGGGATTGAATTCCATACCTACAGGATGTTGCATCCATGCGTTTGCTACCAAAATCCAAAATGCCGAAATTGAAGCTCCGAGAATTGTTAGCCATGTTGAAGTCAGGTGGAAACCTTTACTTACCTTGTTCCAACCGAAAAACATGATAGAAATAAATGTAGCTTCCATGAAGAATGCAAGAATTCCTTCGATGGCAAGCGGAGCTCCGAAAATATCCCCTACAAACCAGCTGTAGTTCGACCAGTTAGTGCCAAATTGAAATTCCAGAATTATTCCGGTGGCAACGCCAATGGCAAAATTTATTCCGAAAATTGTCATCCAGAATTTTGTGGTTTTTTTCCATTTTTCATCGCCCGTACGATAATAAATTGTTTCCATAATTGCCTGAATAATACCAATGCCAAGTGTAAGTGGCACGAATATCCAGTGATACATTGCAGTGAGCGCAAATTGCATTCTCGACCAGTTTACTAATGATACATCTAGTAGTTCCATACAATTTTAAAGTATTAATAAATTAAGGGTTATAAAATTATTTGTTGATTAACTCTTGTCTTACGTGGTCAGCTCTTTCCTGTTCAGTAGGAAAGTTGGTTTTCAGATAATTCGGGAAGAAGAAAGTTTTCAGAATACCAAACATGATGAAAAGTTTAAGAATTACTATAAACCATAGTGTTTTACCCACCGTCATATTGCTGAAACCTTCTTTGTAAAAGGCGATTACGTTCTTTAATGCCCTCATCTTTTATTTTTGGTAATTATTTTAGAAATTGATAACGATAAAATCGATGACAAATATAATTAAAATCTTTATAAATATGTGTTCTTTACAAAATATTGAAATAATAAATTTTTAAAAAAAATGACGCCGAAATAAAAATTTCAGCGTCATTAAGGTTTATGTTGATTGTATTTCCAAGCTCGAATCCTGCCATTTTTTTTGCAGGTTTAATAACTGTTAGTTTCCAATTTCTGATAAGAATTTTATTCTAACAAGTCTGATTTCTGTTTCACTATATTCATCTTCGCCAAGATAACGCAGTGCAGGTTCAATTTTATCAGTTTCGGCAGTTCTGAAATAATCAAAGATTTCATCAATTCTATCAACATCCATTATTTCATCGAGAAAATAATCGATATTAATTTTGGTTCCGGAATAAACAATAGCTTCAATTTCATCCAGAAGTTCGCCAATTTCCAAACCTTTTGCCATGGCAATATCATCGAGAGCAATTTTACGGTCGATAGATTGAATGATAGAAACTTTAAGTTTCGATTTATTGGGTACAGTTCTTACTCTTAAATCTTCAGGTCTGATTATTTCGTTTTCTTTTACATGCTCTTTTATAACTTTCAGGAAATCCTCGCCATAGCGTTTTGCCTTGCCTGCGCCAACACCGGGAATGTTTTGTAATTCTTCCATGGTAATAGGGTAGGTAGTTGCCATAGCTTCGAGCGATGGATCCTGAAAAATTACAAATGGTGGTACATCGAGTTTTTTCGACATTTTTTTTCTCAGGTCTTTTAAAATTGAGAAAAGCACGTCATCGGCTGCACAAGTTCCACCTGCTGTTTTTGCTGTTGTTTCCTCGTCATCTTCATCGAATTCTGCGTCCTTAACCACAGGAAATGGTTTTGGGTCTTTCATATAGGCTTTCCCTGCCGGAGTTAGTTTTAACAAACCGTAGTTTTCTATATCTTTCGAAAGAAAACCGGCAATCAAAGCCTGCCTTATAACAGCGCTGAGTAGTTTTTCATCTTCATCGGTTGCCGATGCAAAATTTTCAAGCTCATCGTGCTGATAAGTCTTAATATCCGAGGTTTCGTTTCCTTTAAGGATATCAACTATATGTTCGGCTTTAAATTTTTCCCGAACTTCGAGTATTGTCTCCAATACTAACGACAGTAATTCCTGTCCTTCAATAAATTTACGTGGTTTCATACAATTATCACAACATCCGCAATTATCATTTTTATATTCTTCTCCGAAATAATGTAAGAGCAATTTTCTTCTGCATATCGATGATTCGGCATAAGCCTGAGTTTCGAGAAGCAGTTGATTCCCTATTTCCTGTTCGGCTACGGGTTTACCCTGCATAAATTTACGAAGTTTATCAAGATCTTTGTAGGCATAATAAGCTATGCACTGTCCTTCGCCGCCATCGCGGCCGCCTCTGCCGGTTTCCTGATAGTAACCTTCGAGACTTTTGGGCATATCATAGTGGATTACATATCGCACATCGGGTTTATCAATTCCCATCCCGAATGCAATGGTTGCCACAATAATCTGCACTTTTTCCATTAGGAACTTGTCCTGATTTTCGGTTCGTACTGCCGATTCCATTCCTGCATGATATGGAAGACAAGAAATGCCGTTTACGCTCAGAATTTCAGCAAGTTCCTCAACTTTTTTTCTGCTCAGGCAATAAATAATACCCGATTTACCGCTCTGACTTCTTATGTATTTAATAATGTCTTTGTCAACATTATTTGTTTTTGAACGAACTTCGTAATAAAGATTTGCCCGGTTAAACGACGATTTATAAACCGTTGCGCCCAGCATACCCAAATTTTTCTGAATATCATGTTGAACTTTTGGAGTAGCTGTAGCTGTAAGTGCAATTAATGGAGCAGTACCAATTTCGTTGATTATCGGGCGAATTCTGCGATACTCAGGTCGAAAATCGTGTCCCCATTCCGAAATACAGTGTGCCTCATCGATTGCATAAAAAGAAATTTTCAACTGTTTAAGAAACTCGATGTTTTCTTCCTTCGTAAGCGATTCGGGCGCGACATAAAGCAGTTTGGTTTTACCTGAAACTATATCGGCCTTAACCATATCAATTGCCTGACGAGAGAGCGAGGAATTCAGAAAATGTGCTATTCCATCTTCTTCACTGAAATTCCGCATGGCATCAACCTGGTTTTTCATAAGCGCAATAAGCGGCGAAATAACTATGGCTGTTCCTTCCATAAGCAATGATGGAAGTTGATAGCAAAGGGATTTTCCTCCACCTGTCGGCATAAGAACAAAGGTATCTTTATTGTCTAAAAGATTTTGAATTATTGCCTCCTGATTGCCCTTAAAACTGTCAAAACCAAAATGCTTTTTTAAATGAGCGGTTAATTCAGTATGTTTAGTCATGCCTGATATGATTTACAAAAATCTTGAATCAATTTTTTTTTTTGGTTTAATGCGGTTGTTTCTTCTGAATTTATTTATGATGTTTAATAGAGTAACAAAATTATAAACAGATTTCAAATATACAAGTTGTTTCAATAAAAAAAACAGGGAAAATGTAAATTATTTTACTTTTTTCCCTGATTTTCTTTTGATATTTCTGATTTTGCAATAATTACAAGTGTAATTATGCAGATTTAAGTCTGTTAATACTTGCTTTTTCGATAATTGAACGGGCATAATCGGTAGTAATTACCAGTTCTTTTTCTTTTTTCGAAGGCATTTCGTACATTTTGTCCATAATTATAGTTTCGGTTATGGAACGTAAACCTCTTGCTCCAAGCTTAAATTCAATGGCTTTATCAACAATATAATCCAAAACATCATCTTCGAATTTGAGGCTGATGTGATCCATTTTAAATAGTTTGATATATTGTTTAATAATTGAATTTTTTGGTTCCGTTAAAATGCGTCTTAACGCGATACGGTCAAGTGGTTCAAGGTATGTTAAAATTGGCAGACGACCGATTATCTCAGGTATCAATCCGAAAGATTTTAAATCCTGTGGCGCTATATATTGTAACAGATTATTACGGTCGATTGTAACTGAATCCACCGAATTGTATCCGACAACCCGTGTATTTAGTCTTGCTGCTATTTTTTTATCGATACCATCAAACGCTCCACCGCAAACAAATAAAATATTCTGGGTGTTTACCGGAATCATTTTTTGTTCAGGATGTTTTCTGCCTCCTTGTGGCGGTACGTTTACCACCGAACCTTCAAGTAGTTTCAGCAAACCTTGCTGTACGCCTTCGCCGCTAACATCGCGAGTAATGCTCGGGTTATCGCCTTTACGGGCTATTTTATCAATTTCGTCGATAAATACTATGCCTCTTTCAGCTGCTTTTACATCATAATCGGCTACCTGAAGTAATCGGGTAAGAATGCTTTCAATATCCTCGCCTACATAACCTGCTTCGGTAAGCACAGTGGCATCTACAATTGTAAAGGGCACGTGCAGTTTTCGGGCAATGGTGCGTGCAAGCAATGTTTTTCCGGTTCCGGTGGAACCAACCATGATGATATTTGATTTCTCAATTTCCACATCGTCGTTGGTTTTTTCCTGCATTAATCTTTTATAATGATTGTAAACTGCAACCGAAAGATATTTTTTTGCTTCATCCTGACCAATTACATATTGGTCAAGATATTCTTTGATATCTACAGGTTTTGGAATATCGTCCTTATGGATATTCGGAGTTGCCGATTTTCTGTAAGTATTTTCTTTTACTATTTCGGCAGCCTGTACTGCGCACTCGTCGCAAATTTGTACGCCACCTTGTCCGAGAATAAAAAAATCTACTTCTTTTTCGGCTCTTCCGCAGAAACTGCATTGTTTTGAGGTTGATTTTGCCATATTAATTTTCCTTTCAACTCATCAAAGAGTTTTAAGGATTTTTATTTCCATTTGAATGAATTAAAATTATTTCTTTTCTCTGGTAAGTACCCGATCAATCATTCCATATTCGAGCGCTTCCTGAGAGGTCATCCAATAGTCGCGGTCTGAATCTTTTTCAATCCGTTCATAAGGATTTCCGGAGTGGTCGGCAATTATGGTATAGAGTTCTTTTTTCATTTTCTGAATCTCACGAGCTGTAATTTCGATGTCGGAAGCCTGACCTTGCGCGCCACCCATAGGTTGATGAATCATAATTCGCGAGTGTTTCAAGGCTGAGCGTTTACCGTTTGTGCCGGCTACAAGCAACACAGCACCCATTGAAGCTGCCATTCCTGTACATATAGTAGCCACATCGCAGCTAATAAACTGCATGGTGTCGTAAATTCCAAGTCCTGCATATACAGATCCGCCGGGCGTATTCAGATAAATTGAAATATCCTTACCTGGGTCAGCCGAATCAAGATAGAGTAGTTGAGCCTGAATAACGTTGGCTGCATATTCGTCCACCTGAGTGCCGAGAAAAATAATGCGATCCATCATTAATCGTGAGAAAACGTCCATTTGAGTTACGTTGAGTTGACGTTCTTCGAGTATCGAAGGTGAAATGTAACTGCTTGTAATGTCAATATATTTGTCCAGCGCCAAACTATTTATACCTAAATGTTTTGTGGCGTATTTTCTGAAATCATGATTCATATTCATATATTCAAAATTTTAATTGTTTTATTTTCCGATAAAAAAAGTTGTACAAAGATAAGTCTTTCTTTTTCTCGTTGTAATAAAAACCAAAAAAGCTTTTGTCCATTTTTTCGAAAAAAAATCAAAAAAATATGATTAATTTTCAGTGAATGATCAAAAGCTTTTCTAAACTTCAAGATAATTTTAGTAACTTGTCAGGAATTTACTTATGCTTCAAACATTTTGTTGAATTCCTCAATACTAACTTGTTTTACATCGAGTTTTACATTATTTTTTACTACATCAATTACTTTATTGTCGAAAACGCGCGCGTAAATATTTTTCAGCGTTTCTTCCTTTTTAAGCATATCTTTGGCGTAGTTTTCAAGTATTGAGTCATCGAGACCAATCATTCCGTACTGCGCAAATTGCGAACGGGCAACATTTTTAGCATATTCTTCAATATCTTCGTTTTCAACTTTTACATCGCTGGTTTTAGCTATTTTATTGCTGATTAACTGCCATTTCAGGTCTTCAATCATTTTTGGATAATCGGCTTCTAATGCTTCCTGGGTCATGTTTTTGTTTTCACCAAGCAACCAACGTTTCAAAAATGTATCGGGGAAAGTCAGGTCTTCATATTTTTTAACCAACATTTCGCGAGCATCTACCCCGAATTTGTAATCGGAATCTCTTTTTAAATCCTGTTCGATATTTGCCGCAATTTTAGCTCTGAATTCCTCTTCGTTGCTTACAACACCTTCGCCAAACACTTTATCGAAAAGATCCTGATTGATTTCAGACTCATGATAGCGTGTGATTCCCGTAATTGTAAAACTGAAATCCGAGGTAATATCTTTTACCTCTTCTTTTTTAAGTTTAAGAAACGATGCGAGTTCAGCATCATTGTCGAAAGCAACAGCCGGATTAAAAACTAATACATCTCCTTTTTTAGCTCCGTTAAAAAGTGATTTTTGATTTTCATTTTTTAAATATGCGGGCGTAAGCACTGCATCGCTCAGCTGAATGCCTCCTGCTTTTGCTTCAGCTTCTTCAAGTTCCATAATTTCGCCTTTTACCATATCGCGCTCTTCAACGGTTTCTTCCTGAGTATAACGGCCATAACGTGAAGTATATGATTTTACCTGATTTTCAATCATTGCATTGTCAGCGGTAATCTCGTAATATTTCACTTTGTCTTTTTTATCGAAAGCTACTTCAAATTCAGGAGCAATCCCAATTTCGAACGGAAATTCAAAATTTTCGCGTTGGTCGAAATCTTCAAACGGTTCGAATTCTTGAGCAGGCAATGGCTCGCCAAGAATGTTTATTTGATTGTCGGTAATGTACTTGTTAAGTGCATCGGCGGCAACTTTGTTTATTTCATCGGCTTTAATCGCTTTTCCGTACATTTTAGTCATTAATCCCATAGGAACCATGCCGGGTCTGAATCCCGGAATGTTGGCTTTTTTGCGATAATCGCGAAGAGTTTTTTCTACATTTGCGCTGTAATCTGCTTTTTCAATCTGTACTGTTAGCACAGCATTGTTCTGATCGATGTCTTTTCTGACGATGTTCATATTATATAATTTACGTTTTAAGCGGAAAATTTTCAATTTTTGATTACACTAAATTTTCAGAATAATTTATTGATAAAATATCATTGCTGAACACTGAGTGAATGTCAAACCGATTTATTATTGTGCTGATTAGCTGATTGCTATGTGCTGATAGCACAAATTGATAAAACGGGGTGCAAAGTTACGAAAATTAATTGATTTAACTAAACAGGAAATTCACTAATTATGAAAGTTATACCCAAAAAAAAGTTAATTGAAAATATAAGGTAAAATTTTACGCTTTAACAAGACTTTATTATCTGAATAAGTAAGTTAGATTGATAGAAAACACACGATTATCTTTGTTTTCTTGAATTGAGTTTTTGGTGGTAAACGAATCAATAAAATATTTTATACCGTGTGTCCACGAGAGCCCGATCTGGATTTGTCGGAGCACTTCAATACCAGCATTCAGTGAGTAGCCATAATCAAGTCTCTCCAAAACTCCACTGAACGATAAATTATCAATTGAATTGGTGGTTTCGTCAACCGCTTTTGCCGATAGCAGGTAAGCGCCATAAATTCCACATGAAGCATACGCCCCTATCAACTTGTGTACATAGCGATACCGAATATTAATTGGCAACTCTATGTAATTGAATTCCTGATAACCGAGGGTGATAAGATCGTTTACAATTTGCGTACTGTCGGTATATGCAAACCCCTTTTGAGTTAAAAACAATCCTACATCAGTTCCCAAATCGGAATAACGAGGGAAAGCCTGATACATTATGCCGATATGAACGCCGGTAAGATTTTCCGTGCTAAAACCCTGTATTATATCAGCTTTTCGAAACGAGCGAATTTGGTTAGCCATATTTACACCTGCCTTAATGCCAATCTGAGCAAAACTGCAAATGGCAAAGGCAAGCAAAATAAGCATTATTTTTACCCGCTTCAAAGTCATTAAATACTGATAAATTAGTTTTCCGGTAGAGACAAGGCATGCCTTGTCTGTATATATTTCAGGAGTTTCAAAGTTTATTAAGTAAGAAAGTAAGAAAGTAAGAAAGTAAGAAAGTAAGAAAGAAATAGTTAATTATAAATATTCATTCTTCTTCTACATTCTACATTTTTCATTTCTCATTTCTTTGACACTCTTTTTCTGTCATTTTCGTCGAGTAAAATTTTACGCAAACGAATTTTTGTGGGGGTAATTTCCACATATTCATCTTCCTTGATATATTCAAGCGCTTCTTCGAGGCTAAATACCACAGGTGGTATCAGTCTGGCTTTGTCATCGGCGCCTGATGCTCTCATGTTTGTAAGTTTTTTCGATTTTGTAACATTTACCACCATGTCGCCTTCTTTTGCATTTTCGCCAACTACCTGACCTGCATAAATTTCATCCTGCGGAAAAATAAAAAATCTGCCTCTGTCCTGAAGTTTATCAATAGCATAAGCAAACGCAGTCCCGCTTTCCATAGCAATAATCGAGCCATTTGTGCGCTTCTCGATATCGCCTTTGTAAGGTTGATATTCGATAAAACGATGCGACATGATTGCTTCTCCGGCCGAGGCAGTAAGAACATTGTTTCGTAATCCGATAATACCTCTTGAGGGGATATTAAATTCGAGTTGAACGCGGTCGTTGATAATTTCCATGCTGAGCATTTCACCTTTTCGCATAGCCACCATTTCGATAATTTTTCCTGAACAATCTTCAGGTAAATTGATGGTAAGTTGTTCAATCGGTTCACAGCGAACGCCATCAATTTCTTTGAAAATTACCTGAGGCTGGCCAACCTGAAGTTCATAACCTTCGCGGCGCATAGTTTCGATAAGCACTGAAAGATGTAAAACTCCGCGTCCGTAAACGTTCCAAATATCCGAATCGATGCTTTTTTCAACGCGCAAAGCTAAGTTTTTATCCAATTCTTTTATAAGTCTGTCGTGTATGTGTCGGGATGTAACATATTTACCTTCTTTTCCGAAAAATGGTGAGTTGTTTATCGTAAACACCATACTCATTGTAGGTTCATCGATAGCAATAGGTTTCAAAGGTTCAGGATTTAGTAAATCGCAAACAGAGTCTCCAATCTCAAAACCTTCAATTCCTACCAAAGCACAAATATCGCCTGATTTTACCTCAGTAGTTTTTGTACGTCCTAATCCTGTAAAGGTGTGTAATTCTTTTATTCTCGATTTTATTACAGCTCCATCTCGTTTAACAAGGCTTACATCCATGTTTTCGCGCAATGTACCCCGATGTACTCGTCCAACTGCGATACGCCCTACATAATTTGAATAATCGAGCGAGGTAATCAGCATTTGCGGAGTTCCATCAATATAAACCGGCGATGGAATATATTTTATGATTGCATCAAGTAATGGTAAAATGCTTTCAGTTGGCGTTTTCCAGTCTTCAGCCATCCAGTTGTGCTTGGCTGAGCCATAAACCGTATGGAAATTAAGTTGCTCTTCGGATGCATCGAGATTATACATCAAATCGAAAACCATTTCATGTACTTCATCGGGGCGGCAATTTGGTTTATCCACTTTATTAATAACAACAATTGGAGTTAAGCCAATTTGAAGCGCTTTTTGAAGAACAAAACGCGTTTGAGGCATAGGACCTTCAAAGGCATCGACAAGTAACAATACACCATCGGCCATGTTAAGAACTCGCTCTACTTCACCACCAAAATCGGCGTGTCCCGGAGTATCAATAATATTTATTTTAAAACCGTTATAGTCTATGGATACATTTTTAGCCAAAATGGTTATACCTCTTTCACGTTCCAAGTCGTTGTTATCCATAATTAACTCGCCGGCATTTTCGTTTTCGCGAAATAAATTTCCGGCAATAAGCATTTTATCGACCAATGTGGTTTTTCCATGATCGACATGCGCAATAATAGCGATATTTCTGATTTTCTGCATTTTCACAATCTTTTCTTACGGGCTGCAAAATTAGTGAAAAAAATGCGAACTGTTTGTTAATGAATCCATCATTGTTGAATTTTATTAAAAAAACTTTGATATAACCTGTTGCAGGTTCAAAAAAAAGAAGTAATTTTGCAGTCCAAATTTAAGCGTAATCTCTGACAGAATAGAGAGAAGTCTGTGTATATTGCGCATTAATATAATAAAAATCAGAATCATGGACTTAATTAAAGTAGCCGAACAAGCATTTCATGTAGAAAAAAACCATCCTGCATTCAAAAGCGGCGATACTGTAACAGTAGCTTATCGTATTAAAGAAGGTAACAAAGAAAGAATTCAGGAATTTCGTGGCGATGTAATCCGTATTTCGGGTCATGGCGACAAAAAACGTTTCACTGTTCGTAAAATGTCGAGTAATGTTGGAGTTGAACGTATTTTCCCTATGGACTCACCATTTATCGAAAGTATTACAGTAAATAAACGCGGTAAAGTACGCAGAGCCAAACTGTATTATTTACGCGCACTTACAGGTAAAAAAGCAAAAATCAAAGAAAGACGCGTTTAATTACCCAATTATTAAGAAATTAAAAAGAGAAATCAATAAACAAAGATTTCTCTTTTTTGTTTTTGTAATACTTTAATCCAAATTAGTGTTGTAAAAAAGAGTATATTTGCAACTGATTTTTTTAAAGTTATCAATAATGCTTGTTTTTCGGATTTATTACTTCATTTTCACCCGAATAAGTAAATTATAATGAATATATTTCAAGATACAGGAAAATACATTTTGCTAATGCGAAAGGTGCTAACAAGCCCTGACAGGTGGAAAATGTTTTTCCGGCAATTTCCTAAGGAACTTGAGAAACTTGGTTTGCAATCGCTTCCGATTGTAATAATAATTTCGGTTTTTATCGGCGCCATTCTTACCATTCAAACCAAATTGAATACTGAAAATCCGCTTTTACCAACTTACAGTACAGGATTGGTTACACGCGATACATTACTGCTTGAGTTTTCATCCACAATTTTGTGTTTGATTTTAGCTGGCAAGATAGGATCGAATATTGCTTCCGAAATTGGCACCATGCGCATAACGGAACAAATTGACGCACTCGAAATTATGGGAGTCAATTCAGCTAATTATCTTATTTTGCCAAAAATAGCCGCCTTTGTAATAATGATGCCTTTTCTTGTTATTTTCAGTATGGGAGTAGGGCTTTTTGGTGGATATTTGGTGGGCGTTTTCAGCGATGTGATTACAGTAGCCGATTATCTTTTAGGCATTCAATATGCTTTTATACCTTATTATGTGTTTTATTCAATTGTAAAATCGGTAGTTTTTGCATTTCTTATTTCATCGGTGGCAGCTTATTATGGCTATTTTGCTTATGGTGGAGCGCTCGATGTTGGTAAGGCAAGTACAAATGCGGTGGTAAACAGCAGTATTCTTATTCTTTTCTTCAATCTGTTGATTACAAATTTGATGTTGAATTGATTTTTTTAAAGGACGTCAGATGACTGACGACGGAGAACGGACAAAGGACTACAAATACTTTAAAAAATAACACGAAACAAATACTAAAGGAAAAAAATCCTACGCAAAATTCTGAATTCAAAATAAATTAATGATAGAAGTAAGAAACGTTCATAAGTCATTTGATGGAAATTTGGTGCTGAAAGATATTACAGCTACTTTCTATAAGGGCAAAACCAATATGATAATTGGTCAGAGTGGTTCAGGAAAAACCGTACTGATGAAAAGTATCATAGGTTTGCATCGTATCGACAAAGGCAGCATTGAATATGATGGTCGGAATCTGCCTGAAATGACTATGAAAGATATTAGATTTTTGCGTCGTGAAGTTGGTATGTTATTTCAGGGTTCTGCGCTTTTCGATTCACTTACCGTACTTGAAAATGTAATGTATCCACTTGAAATGTTTTCGCGCGATACAAAAGAAGAGATGACGGAACGAGCACGGTTTTGTTTGCAACATGTGAATCTTGAGGAAAAATCGTATCATCTTTTCCCTGCTGAAATTAGTGGAGGAATGCAAAAGCGTGTTGCAATTGCAAGGGCAATTGCTTTGCAACCCAAATATCTTTTTTGCGATGAGCCAAATTCCGGGCTCGATCCTAAAACGGCATTGATAATTGACCGGTTAATACATGATATTACAGTTGAATTTGATATAACTACCATAATCAATTCACATGATATGAATTCGGTGATGGAAATAGGTGAAAACATTATTTTGATTGATAAAGGCGAAAAAGCCTGGCAAGGTTCAAAAGATGATATATACAAAAGTGATAATCAGGCATTAAACGACTTTGTTTTTGCGTCTGAATTATTCAAAAAAATTAAACACACTTTTTAATGAAGATAATTTCATATAATGTAAATGGTATAAGAGCTGCGCTGACCAAAAATTTTGGAGACTGGCTCAGCAGTGAAAATCCTGATGTTTTATGTTTACAGGAAACCAAAGCGCAGCCTGAACAATTTGATACAATGTATTTTGCTGAACTGGGTTATACTTCGTTTTTGCACTCGGCCGAGAAAAAAGGTTATAGTGGCGTAGCAATTCTAACCAAAATTGTACCTGATAATATTGTAATTGGCATGAATAACCAAAAGTTTGATGTCGAAGGCAGAGTAATAAGAGCAGACTTTGGCGATTTATCGGTTATCAGCGTTTATATTCCATCAGGTTCATCGGGCGAGGAGCGACAGGCTTTCAAAATGGAATTTCTCGAAGCATTTTTGCCGTTTATTGAGGATGTTCGCAAAACACGACCTAATCTTGTTGTGTGTGGCGATTATAATATTTGTCATAAACCCATAGATATTAATCATCCCGAAAGACAAATTGGCGTTTCCGGATTTTTGCCCGAAGAACGTGAGTGGTTAGACAGATATGAAGCATCGGGTATGGTTGATACTTTCAGAGTTTTCGATTCAAGTGCCGAAAAATACAGTTGGTGGAGTTACAGAGGAGGAGCAAGGTTCAGAAATGCGGGTTGGCGCATCGATTATCACTGGGCGAGTGAATCTTTAAAATCGCGACTTACAAATGCATTGATTCTTGCCGATGTTATTCATTCCGACCATTGCCCAGTAGTTGTTGAAATTGAATAGTATGTAAATATCTCAGTGAGTTTTTTAAAAAACAATAAATGTTTTAACAGTTAATTTCTACAACTCTTATTTGTATTTAACTTTGCTGAATTATTCCAATTATCTGATGAAACTACTTTCCGTTAAGCTATTTTTTATTGTCACAGTGATGGCATTATTCACTTCATGCGATTGGTTGAACACCGATGAGGCAGAAGTATCAACGAACCCAAGTTTTGTATCGCTATCTTTTAGTGAGAACGATAGTATCCCAAATTTAGAAGATGCTGTATTTACCCTTGAATGGGACGAAACGCTGAATGATTCAATTATTGTGAATCTTGATTCGCTGCCATATCAAACGCGTATCGACAGTGTTTTTCCGAAATTTAGTTTTAAAAGTACTTCAGGCGCATTTCTTACGCTTAGGGATTCAGTAGGAACAGGATTGGATACTGTAATTATAACAGGGACGGATACAATAGATTTTTCAAGAGTTTTAAGTGTAACAAATACTGCTCAGGATGAGGAAGCCAAACGAACATATCCCATTAAAGTGAATGTACATAAGGTACAAACTGAACTTTATGTTTGGAATAAAACTGTGGATCAACTATATACACAAACCGCAAGTATGCAGAAAGCGCTTAATAGAAACGATACGATATTCTTCTACGCCAGCAGCGGGGTGAACAATTATCTTTATATTAAAAAAACCGGACAAAACTGGAAACAGGAAGCTGTGAGTGGATTACCATTATTCTCGAATTTGATGACCATGGCAATGTTTAAAAATAAATTTTACATGATTGATGATAGTGTAAATATTTATGCAAGTTCCGATGGCTTTATCTGGAAAAAAGAATTAAATTCAGAAAATTACAAGTTTATGAGTTTCCTGTATGAACTCGATGGAAAATTTTGGGCAATTATCAATTCGGTAGTCGATAACAAAAACCGTTTCGCTTACACTACAACCGGGGATAAATGGTATATAACCGCTGAAATTCCAGCGAATTTTCCAGTGGGTGGATTCGCAGCATTGTCGTTTTATTCACGTACAAAAAAACCAAAAGCAGTGGTACTTGGTGGTTATACTGCCGACGGAAAAATTCTGAATAATGTATGGAGTACAGAAAATGGTTCGTATTGGATTGATTTTACTGTTGAAAATGTAACTCTCGATTCGCTTGCAGGTGCATCAATTATTAATTACGATGGTAAATTACTGCTTTTTGGCGGAACAGATGATAATGGCAAAGTTGTGGAAACAAGTTATATGCAGTCCATTGACGAAGGTTTAAGCTGGAGTACTCCCGATTCAGCATATTCTCAAATTCGCGAATTAACAGGTTCAGATGCTGATACATACAATTATTACGGACAAAGAAGTTTCCAGAGTGTGATTTATTTGAAGGAACCTAACGCAACTACCGGAACCTTCAATCATAATATTTATCTTATCGGTGGTAGAAATTCGGCATCAATTGTTTTTTCAGATGTTTGGGTCGGCAAATTGAATCGCCTGAGCTTTTTAAGATAGAAGGGATATTAAACGCATTAACAAAAAAATCAATAAAACAAACAAAACCACCTCATTCAGAAGTGGTTTTGTTGTTTCTAAATATGTTCAAATATGCCTTATTGAAGAGTATAAGTTTAAATTCAGTATGAACTTTAATCTTCGAATCTTCAAATAAACACAACAATAATATTTTATTACCTACTCTTTTACCAACTGTTTTTGAATTTTTTTAATCGCAGTTTCTATTGATTTTTCGGGTTCAATTACATTAAACTCACCCCAAAAATCGGGGTCGGCAAACCCGGAAGCTTCGTCGCTGATAATTACGTTAGAACGCAGGCGAGATTTATTTCCTGCATTTACAACATTAACAGGTAAAATGTCGGTAGTTGCCATTTCAATAGTGGAATTGTAAGTAGTGTTGAAAAGTTTCTTTTTCCAATTAATGCGCAGTCCGAGTTCGATACGGCTGTAACCATAATACCATTTTCCATCATTTTCGAAATAATCTATGCGGTAACTCGCTGTTGTTGGAGTTATTTTGGCGTTAAAAGGCTTTTTAATAATAAACATACGCGCCGCTTCTTCTTTTTTTTCCAGATTCAGATTGAATAGTGCACTCTTCAGGGCAAGCGTTTGTGCATCGATATAAAGTTTACCGTAATATAGCGGATCGGGATTATTAATATTCTGCCTGAAGTCGATTACATAGATTAAGCGGTCGTCCTGACGCGTTGAGCGGTCGAAACTGAAAACATAATTTTCAGTGCGGTTTTCAGTAAAAAACATGTCGGTATGTTTCATTATATCAAGATATAATGAGTTAAAAGGTCCGCCCATGAGTTTAAAAACTAAGGTATCTAATTTATTGTAATCAGTTTGTTTACGCGATTTGTATAGTTTAACTATATCGCTGCGGTACGAGCCATAACTTTGCTTAGTGATATCAATTACAGCTTCTGAAAGCGATACGTAAGTTTTGTTTTTACGGATGGATTCCCTGTAAAATGCTGTAAGTGACATTTCTTTATCAGAGTAATTTACTGCTCTTTTATTGAGCATGGCCTCAATCAGGGCGTCAGCATCTTTCGAAATTACACTAACCTCCGGTAGTTCAACACTTACAGGTTCAAGCAATATCCGTCCTTTTTGTGTTAGTAATTCCGAAATTCTGAAACTGAAATTTTTGTAACCAATATACTTAACTGTTAGTATTACATCGGGACTTCCGGTAGGTGGTAATTTTACAGAAAACTCACCATCGGAATTTGTTATCGTTGTACTGCCTGTTCCATTAACAAAAATACTTGCAAAAGCAAGCGGTTTGTTAGTTTGTTTATCAATAACAATGCCTTTATATTCTGTAAAATCTTCAGTTAAGGCATTCGTAAACTGAAAAAAACAGAAATTGAACATTAATATTAACGCAATGTAGAACATCATTTGATTTGAGCTAATACTTTTAGAAGTTTTCATATCCAAATATTTTTTAGTAAATGTCTTATTTATCAATATAACAAATAATTACACAAAATGTTTATTAAAAGGAATAACCTGATTTATTAGTTGTGTTTAATAAACTTTGCAACTTTTCGTGTGCCGGAGTTATACAATACCACAATAAAAAGACCGTTTTTATCAGTGGAAAGTCCTATTTTTTTTGAGTTTGTTGTGCCATTTTGAACGAGTATGCCATCAACTGAATAAATAAAGAAATCAGCAGGTTTGTTTTCGGTAATATTTAAGTAAAGTTTATTTTCATCGGGCAAATAAACCGTGTAAAATTCAGGATCGGGCACTGAAATTTCACCATTTTCATCCCAAGCCTGCCCTTTGTAATATCCCCAAATATACTCAGCTAATGCCGGAAAATCAACAAAGGGATTGCGGTTTTTCTGAAATGAATAAACACCATCATTTCGGTTCGTTTCTTTTTCGCTTACAGGGTCGTTACGATGCCATTTTAGCAACAGATTTATTGCATACTCGTTGAAAACCGGATAAGTGTTTTTCTGTAACATACTTGCGATGCCCAAACTGCGCCAATTTTGCGAATAATCCTGATAGCAAGTTACAATATACATATAACTTCGGGCAAAATCGCCTTTGTATTCATCAGCAGGTTCAAAAACGGTTCCGTTGTAACCCGAAACACGGTTTGTTCCAACTTTTACAACTCCGTTTTGAAAATCCGGAGTTCCTGTAACTTCACCCAGCGGATAATTCGATTTTGCTTCATTAGCAGTTGGATCTGAAGGATAAAGATTGTGTAAATCGGAATATGCGACTGTAGTTTCGGGCGCTGAACTCCACCAACTTTTCGGGAAATTATGCTCGCGGTTCATGCCGGTCCATGTGGTTCGCTGAATATTGGAATACATATCCCAAAAATATCCGTTAGGATGCCAATCGGTAGTGCGAAAATATGTTGATGAAGTATAATACTCTAGCTGTGTATGTTGTTTTATTATGTTGAAAATGGCAGTTTTCAGTGCCTGATCTTTCAGCCCTGATGCGCTGCTGTAATAACCTTGTGGAATGACTGCAAATAACCTGCCTGCAATCAGCAAAAGTAAAAAAGAAAGAAATTTTCTGAAATTCATTCGTTTTTTTGAAATAGTTTGAAATATAAACATAAGAATCAATATGCAACCTGCAAAGATAATGGAACTGCATAAAATTTCAATAAATATTTCATTGTGGAATGATATAAATATTGAAGTTTTTTTGTTGATGAAAGAAATTTATTTTGAACAATACAATCAAGTTATCTTGAATTTTGACACAAAGCGCAAACATAGCCTTTAATATTATTATGGTTGAATATTATAATTCTGTGAAATTTCTATTTGGACTATTGTTTCAAAAAAAGTCAAGACGAGTTCAAACCTTCATTTTCAAAAGAGAAAATATGCTCGATTAGGTTGAATACAGCACTTTGAACAAAGTAGCAAAACGGTTTGTCTGATTGGAAATGAATTATTGGATGAAAAAAATATAACATAAAAAAACCTGACAAGTTAAAAACTACTTGTCAGGTTATTGAAACTTTGCAATTAACTATCAGATGATAGTTTGTTTTTCTGCTTTTTACAACTTCACAACTTTGAATGTGCGAGTTTCATTGCCAGCCGAAACTTCCATCAGGTAAATACCTGCTGAAGGCAGTGAAACTGATTCTATACTGTTTTTAGCATCTTTAGTACTTACCATACGTCCGGCAATATCATAAACTTTAATAGTTCCAGTTTTTCCGCCAAAATCAACCTGAACATTGCCCGAAGTGATTGTTGGATAAACATTGAATGTCGAAACCGATTTGTTATCGGTGCCTGTATTAACCGGTTTTTCGTAAATAGCAAGGAATTCAGGTGCGCACATGGCATCGTTAACAGTGTTGCTCGAAACAGTTAAATAATGAACACCTGTAGTTTTTGGAGTAAATTCGAAAGCATAATCTTCGCCTCTCTGGCGTACTGTGCAAAGTACTGATTGACTGCCAAGTGTATCGCCAAGATTAGCTGGAGCTGAGTTTACAGAATATGTGAAAGTCGGGTTTGTTTCATTATTGTGCCAAGCCGAAACTCCGCGGAATTTATAGGTTTTTCCTTCTTCAAGCATAACAGGAAAATTATAAACATTGGTAGCAGGACTTCCCCAACCACGCAGGTATGCAATGCGATGACCCATCCAGGGTTTTCCTTTGTAAGTATGGTTTGCTTTAGCATAAGGAACATAACGAACCGCCGAAGTAGCGTCATAAACATTGAATGTTGTTCCTACAGGTGTAACTCCATCAGCAAGTGTATGAGTCCATCCAAAGTCAGTTAGTCTTGAACCTTCGCCTTCAGCATTGTCTCCATCCCAGTTTGCTATGAGGTTGTTGGCTACTGCAAATACAAGTATTGAATCTTTCTTAACACTACCTACCGACAGGTAAATGTATTTATCAGGAATGTTTGAAGTCAAATTCCACTGAACGTTTACATCAACAGTGTCGGCAGCAGCAGCAGGAGTTATTGAACTTGTTGAAAGCGTAATACCATTGGGAGCGCTCAGAGAAATATCTCCGAATACATCTCCTGTTACTTTGAATGTGTACGATTCAGGCAAGGTCAAGTCGTAGAATAAGCCTGCAACTCTGGCATTAACAACCTGAGTGGCACTTAAAGCTACTTTTATCACGGTAGTGCCGGAAGTTATGGTTAAAGTGTCGGTGGTAATTTCAGAAGTTCCCGTGTAAGTAACTGTGATATCAACCCCCGGTTCAGTCATAACGTCAACTGCTGGAATACTTGTTGCTGATAAAGAAAATCCGGCAGGAGCGGTTAATGTAACGGCATTTGTAAGATTTCCACCTTTAACTTTAATTGTTTTAGAAGTTGCAGAAGGTGTGAAATTTAGATTTTCAGGAGTTACAATCATATAAGGCCTGCCATCGCTGATATAAGTAAGGCGGTAATTGTCCGTTGCTACCCAGTTTCCTGTACTGAAAACTTCAAAACCAATATTAAGTGTATTATCGGTAACTGTAGTAGTAACAGAGTAATCCTTACGCTCAAAAATATCCACAAAATCAGTGTTGGCAGAAAGGTATGTTCCACCAGGAAAAGAATTATCTGCTTGCTGTGTTGCATGAGCCGATGCAGTAAGCATATAAACCCCATTCGGAATATATTTCACACTTTGCAATAAACTTATGTCTGCCAATGTTCCACCACTACTAATCCATCGTTCAGCATAATAAGTGCCGACCTTATAAGGATCGAAAGATGTGTTGGTTTGAGTCTGGAAAGGTCCGGTGTTAGTCCAACCTGTAAAACCTGATTCAAAACTCGGGTTTGTAATAGCCGAAGTGGCATTGTATGGGAAAGTTGTCCAGGTAGAAACTCTTTGCTGTAGAAGAATGGCCCCGTGTACTTCGGCAATAGCTTGTTTGAGCGCAGTTTCCTGTTCAGCGATTTCAGTTATGGTAGCCGATACATTGTTGTAAACTAAATTTGCAGCGTTAATTGCTGTATTAAGATTCGGATAAGCAGTAGAAGTACTTCCAACAACACCGGGATTATTGTACATAAAAGTAGCTGAATCTATCAGTGCTTTCAAATCTGTTTTATCAATTCCATAATATAGAAGTTTTATGTTATCAACGTACAATTTTGCACCGTTACCTGAACCACCTCCTGAAGTAGTAAATCCAATATTAATTGTATCATTATCAGCTTCTGACAAAATAGTAAAAGTTACAGAGTCAGTTTTCCATGTATATTGAGGGACAGTTTTTAAAGCACCTGTAACTTTAGTAGTTCCGTTAGAATATCCACAAAAATTGGTTGTAATTCCGGTACTTGTAGCTGTCGTGTTAGCATTATATGCATCATAAAACAACTTATATTTACCTGCTTTTAACTCGACTGCTTTACTGATAATGGCTTTGTCGCCCCAACCGGCTGACATGTGAAGACAAGCACCAGTTGAAGTTACACCATCCTTCTGAGTAGCCGGAGGTGTAGTTGTGTTAAGTCCTGAAGCTGCAGAGGTGGGAACTGTGGTAAATCCGTATTCTGCAGTAGTGATTTGAACGGCATTTGAAATAATGTAGGAAGTTTCGTCCCAGCCGGTAACAATAAATCTCCAGCCAGGCTGTGAAGTGGAGTTGCTGACTCTTGTTATGCGATAATCAGTATCGGCATTTGCAATTTTACCACCGGCTTCTTTTGTGAATATAGTGGGTGCATCGTCGAATCCTGCATTTTGCAGATAAGTGGCTGTTACGTCAACCTGTGCATGTAAACCTGAAAATAGTAAACAGGTAACAATAAGTAATGAGTAGATTCTTTTCATGATAATTTAAAATAATAATTGTTTTAAAAAATTGATAAACAAAATTACTTAGATATGTTACTGATTGGGTAGAAATAAAATTCAAAAAGGGAGATGAATTCAATTAAAAAAAAAGCGGGAATCCTCACTAAGAAAATTCACGCTTTTGAATTGAGTTTTTTATACCTTAACTAAACTGCTATTTTACAAGTTTTGTGGTTGTTACTTCACCATCAATATTTAGTTTTACAAAGTAAACGCCCGAAGTAAGGTTAGCGTTCAGATTCATCTGGTTTGAACCTGAATTCAGCATTTGTCTGTTACTTTCAATCAACATACCATTTACGTTATACACTCCCATTTCAACATTTGAAGTACTGTTCAGGTTGAAATGTGCAATAATATCATTGCCTGACAAATAAACAGTTGAACCAATGCTTGCAGTATTTCCAAGTCCTGTAGTAATGTCAGCAACCATCGGAATATCAAGTTTGGTGCCGGCGCCTGATACTTTCATCATACCCGGAGCTGGCGAAGCCGGATTTTGCGAAGCGATGGTTAATGTGCCGTTATACTGGCCTGCCATAGTTCCAATAAAACGTACTGTTACTGTTCCACCGGCCACAGGCAAAGTTGGAGTTTGAACTTCAAATTTATCGTTATCGGATGTTACGGTAAAACCATTGGTGAAGCCACTTGCAGTAACCGGAACTTCTAAGGTCTGACCTACCGAAGTAAATAACATACGGCCATTATCTTCATCATTTACAGGAGCATTGAGTGTTGGCAATTCATATATTTGCCAGTTATCAATATAACCTATATAGCCTGTACTTTCACCACAACCATTGAAGAAACATAATCCGTTTCCTGCTGTTGCACCTGTTTTAAATTCTTTACGGAATTCAATCCATGTTTCCGACTGAGGTATTTCGAAATTCTGATCGCCACCTAAACCTACGTTGCTAACTCCAATATTCATTGTGCCATTTATCGCTTTAACCATTGCAATAATGAGGTAAGAAGTATTCGGTTTCCATGCAATGTTTGCATCAATTGAACCACTGTTTGGATAGCATAAAGCAGTACCGTTAATAAATGCACTGCGGCTTCCGCAATATACTTCCGCAGGATCTGTAACGATAGATTTATTTCCCCAACCACCATATTTGGAAAGATCATTCATAAATGGATCAGGAATTAAGTTCGTAAGCGTCGAATATTCAGGTGTGAAACATGCTAAGTCTGCCGAAGCGTTAACTGTTATTTCTTTAGTAAGTGTACCTGAAGCAACACTTATCAAACCATTTGTAATTTGTGTAGCATTATCAAAAGTGGCAGTAACAGTAGTACCGGCAGCAACTTCAGCAGGGGTTAATTCGTTTTTGTCAAGTCCGATTCCGGTTGGCGCTGTTAAAATCGCATTTGCTGTCAGATTTGCACCAGTAACAGTGAAAGTTTTTGTCAGATTATTTGGATCAAAGAACAAATTAGCAGTTGATAAACTAAGTACAGGTTCCTGTACTTCACCAAAATAGTAAAGGCGGAAATTGTCAGCATAAGCCCAACTTAGATTACGACTAACGGATTTGAAACCAATGGTTAAAGTTCCATCAACAGCTATAGCATCTACACTGTAATCTGCACCGGAACTTGTTACTTCTGTTTGTTTATCTGCGGCATATACAAAGGTGCCAGTAGCTCCATCACCGCCTCCGGCAGCAGCCGTTAAACGATATTTCCCGTTTGGAATTCCCGTTACAATTTGCGAAATTGAAAAATCAGGTCTTGAGCTGCTCCAATACTGGAAATAAACATTGAGATGTTTAAAAGCTCCGGATAACGGTCCTTGGTCATTTCTGGTACAGTATTCACTATTCGCTGGACCTGTTTTTGTCCAACCGGGAATAGTCTGTTGTTTGTCTGCTTGAACATCTTCAAAACTTTGATTTGCAATAAAAGTTGTCATATCATAAGCATCTCCTGCTCCAAAATCAATGGATACATTTTCGGGAGCATAAGCACTTCCGTTTAATAAAGTTGCAGAAGAAACTCCTGTAATACCTGGAACGTCAATACCTTCAACTAACGCAAGATAATCAAATTGAGCTACAGGATCAGAACCGGAATTTGCTGTATTGCTTGGAGTGTTTTTAAAAGTAAAATAAACAGGCGTGGTAATCGTTGCAGGTGTCCTGAAATTGACAGACCATGTGCCATTTTTAGTGTTGCCAAGTACTATAGGCATGAAACCATATTCTAAACCATTAACAGTTGATCCTAGTCCAACATAAAAAGTAGCATAGGCATTACCACCGGCAATCTGATTAACTATTATTTTGTAAGAAGTGTTTGGTTTAATGGTTGCTGCAAGTTGTTGTGCAAAATAATTAGTGTTTCCACTTCCTCTCCATACACATTCCCAGGTACCATTTACATTTCCAGTAGTTGCTTCGGAAGTTCTTATTCCACCCGAGGCACTTACTGTTACATTTGTTTGCCATGGTGTCCCAAAGTTATAATTTGTACCTCCTACCAATGAGCCGGGAGTTTCAAAACCTGCGTTTTGCAAAAGATTATTAGCATCCGTATGAGCAGTAGCATCAGCAATAACAGGATATGTGGTACTCCAAACAGGTGTCAATGTTGTCATAAACATATTTCCCTCATAAACATATACCTTTCCGTTTTTCTGTGAAAAACGCACAACTCCATTTGTTGTTGGAGTATAAGTTAAAACTCCTCCTGCAATAGAAATTTCTACACCAACCGTTCCCTGAACTTCAAGTGTATAATTCCCAATACTTGGAAGATAAGTAGCTAAGTCCACAGCAGAACCTCCAAAATTTTGCATTGGTGGTAAATACGGAATTACCGCTGCCTGAAGAATTGATGATGTTGCCAATGCCATAATGACAACAATTGATAAGTAAATTCTTTTCATGATAATAAAAATTTAAAATGTTGGTAAATAAAATTCTCTTAATTTATTTTATGCAAATGTAGCCTATTCTTTAATCAGGGTGGGTGAAAATGTGTTCAAAAAAGATTAAAATTAAACTGACAAAAGTATTTTATTTCTTACGTAAGAAATATCTATTTTGTTCAACAAAAGAGCGTGAATCACCTTGCCGGATTCACGCTCTTAGCTTAATTCACTCTTAGCTTAATTCTATTGTATTAAGTTTTTATTTCACAAGTTTAGCTGTGTAAATTTCGCCACCAACAGTTAATTGTACCATATAAACGCCTGTTGGAAGTTGTTTTTCAACTGTAATACGGTTGAAGCCACTGTTACATGCAGCACTTTCTGTGTGTAAACGAGCGCCCTGCAAATTGTAAACTGCAATTTGGGCGTTACCCTGAACTTCAGTGTTTATTTCAGCTACAATTTGCTGGTTATTTAAATAAACCTTTAACTCATTTGCCAATTTAGTGTTCATTCCGGCAACTATATCAGTTACATCATACATTTCCCAATTGTCGATATAACCAATTAACCCTGATTTCTGATAGTTATTCCAGAACATTCCCTGACTGCCACCTAATGCTGCACCGGTTGTAAAGTTGAATACTAATTCCTGCCATGCTCCATTTGTGTTTATTACGTTATTGATATCGCCCTGACCATTTGACCATCCAAATACACCTAACTGGAATTCACCGCCTTCAGTTTTAACCATTGCTTTTACACGATAGGTTTTTTCAGGTTGAATGATTCCGGTTAAACCGTAATCCAGTGAACCTCCGGTTGTTCCGTCTCCAACTTTTGCAGATGCTGCACCACAATAAACTTCTGATGGATCAGTAACTAAAGATTTTGTACCCCAACCTGCAAAATTTGACAAATTTGTAATATAAGGGTCTGAAACTAAATTTTGACGGTCAGCATAAAGAGCTGTAAAACAATCTTTATCTTTAGATGTGTTAACTGAGATATTGTGAGTTGAAACTCCATCGCTTGAAACGCTAATTGTACCGGTTAAGTTATTAACTTCATCCCAGGTTACTGTAATAGTATTAGTTGTATTAGCATTAATCTGAAGAATAGTATAAGTTCCTCCTCCATTATTCACTAAATTAGTTCCAGTAAGTGTTAATCCTGCTGGGGAAGTAAAAGTAATATCACCCGGAAGATTTGCACCGGTTACATCAAAAGTTTTTGTATTGGAAACCGCATTGCTGATTAACAATGAACTTGTTGATACTGACATATTAGGAATAGCAAGTGCTCCATAATAATATAATCTGAAGTTATCCAATAAAACCCATTGCGACATTGTATAACTACCATTTAAACGATACGATCCGATAATTCCTATTCTGGCAGTTCCGGCAGCATCTACTGTAAAATAAGTTAATTCATTGTCGTAGAGGCCGTTCGTGGTAATGGCATCATAAGTATTCGACATTGAATTGGGATAAGTAATACCATTGATTGCATTACCTGTTGGGCTGGTTGATTCGGAATATATAGAGCGAACCGGTGTAGTTATTGTTGTTCCCGTTACAGTAGCATAAAGTTTGGCTGAACGTGCATCCCAACCATTATTATACCATGTTTGCATATCAACTGATAATCCTGAAGGACGTTCGAAACCCTGCGCTTTTAGAATGTAAATTCCTGCTGGTAATCCTGTTACATTTTGGTAAATGTCAAATGAACGACCGTAGTATTCAACTTCTGTAAAATTGTATCCGTAATTTGCAGTTGCAGTCCAACCGGTTGTAGGATTTGCATCGAATGCTGCATTAGCAATACTTGAAGTTTTATCCTGTGGTGAAAGTAAAGTGTTTAATGCAGCTGCTGCCACAAGTATATCATTCGATGTACCAGTATTGTAAGTTGAAATGAAAGGAGCTAAATCAATACTACTGCCTGTTAATCTTGCAATTTTCATGAACTTATCAAGTTTAACTTGTGCATTGTATTTTTCAACAGCATCTGCTGTACAAAATTTCCATTTGGTATAATCGCTTGCCGTACGATTGTATCTTACATCCTGTACTACACCAGAGTTACTGGTATATAGTGTAGCTGATGCTCCTAAATACTGACTGGCGTTATAGCCGCCAAAAGTGTTGTTTATCTGGATTGAATAGATATTATTAACAGGATCACTAACCTGTATATCCCATGTATTACTAGTAGTGTTATCAGTATAGGTCCAACCATCAGCTACATTTGCAGGAAATAATGTTCTTGTACTACTCTCATATTGTAAAACCCATAAAGCTCCACTTTGAACAGGAGTGATCAGAGAACCTTTTTCAGGGAAAACAATAGCTTGTGTTGCCCATTCCCCACCTCTGTCAAGAAATGCTTTAGCACCCACATTATAAACATAATAACCTGTTCCGTTCGAAAATGTAATTCCTTCTGGAGTAGGGTCATCCCAGGTTTGAGCCATTAAAAAAGACGAAAACGTCAGAAAAGCGAATAAAATCGCAATAAGTTTGTAAGTTTTTTTCATGATTGTAATATTTTTACAGATTAATAAATAAAGAATTTATGTAATGCAAAACTAAAGATTTTTTGTGTTGAACTTTGCTGTAAAGTAATTTTTGAGGTGGATAAAAAAGTTATTTTGGTGTCATATTTTGTTATTCTACTATATACTTAGTAAAAAAGCGGATACAATTTTTTAATGTATCCGCTTATTTTGCTTAATTTTAAGTAGTTGTACTAATTTACGATAAGTTTGCCGGTGAAAAATTTTCCATCGGCAGAAAGTTTTACAACATATACTCCCGATTGTAATTGAATCCCCGATCTTACGTTGTTAGTCCCATTTATGTAATTAATTTTCTCACTTTGTGTGAGTAAACCCTGTAGGTTGTAAATGCTAATGTTACCTTCACCGAACGAATTTGATTCAAATTCTGAAATTAAATTTCCGCCCTGCGAATAGATATTAAAAGTGTAAGCTTTCAGGTTGCTTACTTCACTTACAATATCGCTTACATCGTACATTTCCCAGTTATCGATGTAACCAAGTGTGCCTGTTCGACCTGAATTATTCCACCACATGTATTGGTTTGGTTGTAGTGTAGCCGATGTTTTAAATACAAAATCGATGGTCTGCCATTCGCCGTTTGTGTCAATATTGTAGGATATTTGATTTTGAGTTAATCCCCAAATACCCAATTGGAAATCGCCCCCAATGGTTTTTACAATTGCCTTTACGCGGTAACTTGTGTTTGGCGTAACTTTACCATTCAAAACTACTTCGAGCGAACCGCTTGTATGCGTTCCATTACCAACCTTAGCAGAGCTAATGCCACAATAAACATTAGAAGGTTCGCTAACAATGTTAATGATTTCCTTGGTGCCCCAACCTGTAAACGAACCGATATTGTACATTTTCGGGTCGGGAATCAGATTAGTTTTATCGGAATACAAGGGTACAAAACAGGTGGTATTCGAAACTGATTTTACAGGTACTTGCTTAGTTGTTGTTCCGCTGGTAAGAGTAATAAATCCATCAACTGCTGTAGAGCCATCCCAAGTTACGGTTAAGGAAGCTTTATCTGCATTATAAGGCATTGACGTTGCACTAAGATTTATGCCTGAAGGAGCTGTAATGGAAATGTTCTCGCCCGGAGTGAGATTGAAGCCTGTAACCTTAACTTCCACACCCTGTGTATTTTCAAATAAAAATTCGTTTGCCCCTGCATTTATTGCCGGACCGGCTTCAGCACCCTGTTGATAAAGATATAAAACTTCAGATGCGCTGAGTGCTTTATCGAAAATGCTGTATTTGTGTACTTTACCTTTCCATGTAGCTTCGTAGGTATAACCCGAACGACATAGATAGGCAAAAGCATTGCTAAGATTTGTTATCTGATTGTTGGCAGACAATGCTGAAGAACCCACAAATACACCATCGATATACATACTTATGGTGGTGGCATCAATTATTGAAACAAAATGATGCAATAAACCATCGTCATGTTTTGAGCCATCTACCTGAGTTTCCGTTGACCAGGGACTTGAAGTATTAAGGCATGAAATTGCAGTACGACTGACATTTTCATTTCTTGCTGGCGTTACAAACAGGTAATTGGTAGCCAGCCAGCCACTCACATTTCCATTGCCGAAAAACGAAAGTGATGTGGAGTTTGGGTTTGCACTTGCTTTCGAAGTAAACCAGATTTCCTGCGAAATGGCAGAAAAACTGTTGATGGTAATAGTAGCAGCAGGAAGATTTAAATATCCGCCTGTTGAAGTATTTAAAGATTTGTCGGAAATTACAGCCGGCGCTACAAAAGTAGCATTTGCTCCGCCAAATGCATCGTTTGCAGTGCCATCATCAAATGTCCATTGATGTTTTGGATTTCCGGGATTTGTTTGAGCAAATGCGCATAAACTTAAAGTTGAAAAAATCAGCAAACTGATTAACCGGTAATTTTTTCTCATAAGAATTTTTTAATTAATAACGTTAGACATAGATGAATTTTCTGTAAAAAACAATATTTGAGAAATATTGTTTTGCACAAAGCGATTAATTTTGTGCAAAATTAAAAATATTGTAATACGATTGGATCGTAGGTAATAAAACAGTATAGATATGCCAGGTTAAACTTCTGATATTCAATTCGAAAAAATATTTTTTGAGGAAATTACTGCATTCATTTTCAAAGGAAGATACCATTAAAAAAAATCCCGCAGGCAAATTTTGCTTACGGGATTTGGTGTGAAGATTTCAGGGATTGGATTATAGTATTCCTTGTGCCATCATGGCTTTTGCAACTTTCATAAATCCGGCAATGTTTGCGCCTTTTACGTAGTTTACAAAACCATCAGGTTCAGTTCCGTATTTTACGCATGAATCATGAATGTCGCTCATAATCTGTTGCAGACGGGCATCAACCTCTTCGCGAGTCCAGCTCAGGCGCATCGAGTTTTGGGTCATTTCAAGGCCTGAAACAGAAACACCTCCGGCATTAGCTGCTTTTCCGGGAGCGTAAAGAATTTTATTTTTCAGGAAAATTTCTATCGCTTCAGGTGTTGAAGGCATGTTTGCACCTTCCGATACTGCCATACAACCGTTTGTAACCAACATTTCTGCATCATCGCCTGTAATTTCGTTTTGTGTTGCCGATGGTAATGCAATGGTGCATTTTTCAGCCCAAGGGCGTCCACCATCTACATATTTACATCCGTATTTTTCGGCATATTCTTTAATACGTCCGCGATATATATTTTTCAGTTCGAAAATATACGCTAATTTTTCGGCATCAATGCCATCCGGATCGAAAATATATCCGTTACTATCTGAAAATGTAATTACTTTTCCACCAAGTTCCAGCACTTTTTCGGCAGTGTATGTAGCCACATTTCCTGAACCGGATATTGCAACAACCTGACCTTTCAGGTCGGTAATGCCCTTACGTTTCAGCATATTCATCAGAAAATAAATATTACCGTAGCCTGTAGCTTCCGGGCGAATGAGAGAACCTCCAAAGTCGATTCCTTTTCCGGTAAGCACACCAGTGTTTTCGCGTGCAAGTTTTCGGTACATTCCATACATATATGCTACTTCGCGACCACCAACTCCTATATCTCCTGCAGGTACATCGGTGTCAGGTCCAATGTGTTTCCACAATTCGAGCATAAAAGCCTGACAAAACCGCATAATTTCAGCATCGGATTTCCCTTTTGGATTAAAATCAGATCCGCCTTTACCGCCACCCATCGGGAGAGTGGTAAGTGCGTTTTTAAATACTTGTTCGAAGGCTAAAAATTTCAAAATTCCCGGATAAACCGAAGCATGGAAACGCAAACCTCCTTTGTATGGTCCAATTGCGTTATTTTGCTGAACGCGATAACCCATGTTGGTTTGTACTTTTCCTTTGTCATCAACCCACGTTACGCGGAAAGAGAAAATCCGATCGGGAATACATAGACGTTCAATTAAGTTAACACGTTCGAATTCAGGATGTTCGTTGTAAACTTCTTCAATCGACTCCAATACTTCATGTACAGCCTGATGGTACTCAGGCTCGTTGGGAAACCTGCGCTTCAGGCTTTCCAATACCTCTGATACTTTCATAAAATCTTAAATGTTTAGTAGTTTTATTGTTTCGGCTGTAAAATTAAAATTTTTATTGCATATTAACAAACATATTGATAGTTAAATGGGTCCTAATTTTACAAAATATAATCGATTTTTCGTTTTAGTTACCGTTGAATCAATAATTTTTATGATTTCATAGTTGTAAATAAATTTATTATATTAGATATGAGTCAGATATACAAGCTTTTCAAATAAGTTGATTATAAGATTTGTGAATTGTTTGTTGTTATTTATTTTTTTATGGTTGAGTGAAGGGTAAACTTATGAGATTACAATTTTTGTTACTTTGGTTATTAACTTTTGAGAAATGATTTTTCTTATGATTTTATACATTTTTTTAAAAAATATTACTACATTTACCGCGCTTAAAATCAATATTTATTCATATTATTCTCATTTTTTAGTTTGATATATTTTTTACATAAATTCAAAAAAACAAATACCATGAAAAAAAAATTACCCGCACTAATTTGGAGTTTTAAGTGTAAGGCATTTTCAAATTCAACTCTTTTTGTGAATTTCAAACTTGTATTACTTTTCTTAGCTCTTATTTCCTTTCAAATAGTTACAGCGCAAGAAGTTGAAGTTGTATCAACAGAAAAAATTAGTTCCACAACCGAAGGTGGATATTTTCATCCCGTATTCAGTCCGACATCCGATTATCTGCTATGTACTGATATGAATTATAAAGGACTTAAACAAATTAAGCTTGACGATGGAAAAATATCAAAACTAACTGATGCTCAGGGTGCAGGTTATAGAGTTGTTATTAGCGCCGATGGTACTTCGGTAATGTATCGCGAAGTACAGTTAATTAATAATAGAAAATTTACCGCACTCAAACAAATGACGCTAACAAATGGCGCTTTAAGTGAATTGATTTCGCCAACCCGGGAAACTTTTACTCCTGCATTTTCGGGCAATGACCCGTTTTTTGTAAAAAGTGCTAAACTGAACCGAAAATCGGTAACTCTGTCGAAACTTAAACCTCTTATACAAATTGAAGATAGCAAAATGGTTATTTATAACCAAAGTAATCGCTACGTACTTACACCCAATGGTGAGTCGGAAAGTTATATCTGGCCTTCGTTTTCGCCCGATGGAACAAAAATTGTTTATACGGTTGCCGGCAAGGGAACTTTTGTTTATACTATCGATGGAAAGAATATTCTATCACTCGGGAAATTGAGCGCTCCAAAATGGTTGAACAATAATTTTGTAATTGGAATGGACGATAAATATTTCGGTCAGGAGCTCATTTCTTCCGAATTAATAGTTGTAAGCGTTGATGGTAAAAACCGTAAAATACTCGCTACGGACAAAGCTATTTATCCCGATCCATCAGGTGATGGGCGAAAAATTGCTTACAGCAACAACGAAGGACAGCTTTTTATTCTGAATATTAACATTAAATAATGGGAGGAAAAATCATGAAAAAAATAAATATAATCATCCTTGGTTTGTTGATATTTACAGGCGCCAATGCTGCTGATTTTACAGGCGTGAAAATTTATATAAATCCCGGTCATGGGGGTTATAATGGCGCTAATGACCGAAATTTGATAACCATAAATTATGAATTGGGCGATACGCTTGGTTTTTGGGAATCGTACAGTAATTTGCGCAAAGGATTAGCCTTACGTGATATGCTTCAAGCTTCCAACGCTACAGTTTACATGTCGCGTATATTAAATCGTGAAGAAGACGACCGCCCGCTTTCCGAAATTGCCGAAGAAGCTAATGCAAATAATGTGGACGCATTTCTTTCAATTCATAGCAATGCTCTTGGAACAAATACCGGAACAAATTATTTGCTAATGCTTTATCATGGGTACGATAACGAACCAACTGTAGTACAAAGTTTACCGATGGCAACAGCTGCATGGCCCAGACTTATTTCAAATCAGCTTACTGTATGGACTCATTATACAACAACTACAAATATACGTGGCGATTTTTCGTTTTATGGAAACACTTCAGGTTTGGGAGTTTTGCGTCCCTTAACTGTAGCCGGTTTTCTCAGTGAAGGTTCGTTTCACGATTATCAACCCGAAACGCACCGGTTGTTGAACGAGGATTACCGCAAACTTGAAGCAACCAGTTTTTATCGTTATTTCTGCGATTATTTCAGTGCTCAACATTCATCCAAAGGTGTGATTGCAGGTTTTGTAAAAGGCAAAGATGAAACCATTAATCATCCGCGATTTACATACAAAGCAGGTACGCACGACCGATGGCTACCTTTAAATGGCGCGGGTGTAAAATTGATGAATGCTGCCGGCGATTCGCTGAATTTTTACAGGGTTGATTCACTTTACAATGGTATTTTTGCATTTCACAACCTGAATCCAGGGACTTACAAACTCAGACTAACATCTAAAGACCACACTACAAAAGATACAATGGTTACAGTTTTGGCAGCTGTAACTACTTATGCAAAAATGTATCTGGTAAACGAAAATATTGTAATACCCAAAGATACGACACCCGATTATCCTGAACCATTGCAGGAAGCCGGAATAGCTCCGTTAAAAAATTATCGTTTTACTGAAAGTCCTACTTCTTCACCCGATTGGCTGAGCGAAGCTCAAATACGTAAAGCTATTTACCGCAATGAAAAACTGTATGTTTTAACTGAAACTCCAAAAATTATTATTGTCAATGCCAGTACTTTTCAGAAAATAAGGGAGATGGATTTGACCGGAATTTCAGGAGGATTAATTTCTCTCAGTGATATTGCTTTTACTTCCGATGGTTATTTGTTGGGTTGTAATAAAGATACCGTAAGTTTACCCGAACTAAAAAACCGCTATTTCAAGGTATATACATGGGATAATGATTCAGTAGCGCCAAAACTGCTTTTCCAAACCCAAAGTCAGGGGAATTGGGCGAATGGCATTATGGGCGAAACTTTTGCCGTAAGTGGCCCGCGCTGGAAATGCCGGATTCATACAACTTCGGTTACATCCGGTTCGTCTAAACAAATACGTATTGTAGGTTTACAGTATGAGGAAGGAATTTCGGCAGTTGGTTACAAATACATGATGAATGCTACAGATTACACCGAAGCTTTATGGGGAACAAAACCTAAATTCGTAGTTTCTCCATCTTCCGGCGACCATATTATTATCGACAGTGATAAATTGAAACCGCGCGAATATCAGTTCGACTGGGGAAAACCTGACCGTGATCCATTGGTGCTGAAAGGAATATTTGCCGAAAAATCAGGTTATAATCTTGAAAATGTGGCTTCAGGCAGTAATTTTTTCCGCAATGCAAAACGCGTATTCATGGCTTCGCCGGTTTGTAATGCCGATTCGTCGCAGGTAGGAGTGGTAATGTTTGATGTTACTGATGGACTTCAAAACGCGGTGAAAATATCTTCAAAAATGAAAGAATCCGGACTTGGCGAGCCTAAAGCAACTTATATGATGGCAGGTGTAAAAGTGAGTGGTTACGATATTGATTTATTGGTGTTGGCTCAAAATCAGGGAATTGGTCGTTATCGTAATCAAGCTCCTGACGCCAAGGCCAATATTTATGCTTCCGCACTGAACGTAGATATTTCTGAAGGTACACATAAATTAAAATTCACCCTGAACGAGAATGCCTCCAATGTTGACATCAATATTATTAAAGATGATGCTATTGTTAAAGTAATACCGGCGGGAGCGCTTGGAAAAGGAAATCATTCGATAAATGCAAATTTTGATGATCTGCACGCTGGATATTATTCCTGGTCGGTAACAACAACTACAGAGTCGATTGACCGACCGCTTAAAATTTCAGACAATGCAAATCCGCTAATGCAGTTTAATTATCCTTATGGAGTGTCTGTTGATAATAATCTTGATAGTCCGTTCTTTGGCAGAGTATATGTATCCGAATCTGCTGCCGGAACATTACCGGGAAGAAGTACTCAGGATGGAATTTATATACTCGATGCTGCACTTGCCGATATTACAGGACAAGGTGCAACTCCTTATAATGGGAGTGTAGCATGGGGAACAACCAGTAATAGCAGTCCTTTCCGTGTTTCGGTTGGCGAAGATGGAAATGTATTTGTATGCGACTGGAGCGATGCTCATCCCGGTGTCTGGATTATGAATCCTGCAAATCCATCAGCTCCTTTTGTACCGGTTTTTGATGGACTTACAAAAGCTTCTTCCGGGCTTTCATCATTCAACGGTGTGAATATACATGGTTCTATTTCGCATATATACTCAACGGGTAAAGGCGAAGAAAGACGTTTATTTACCTTTGATGAAGATTATACCAATGCCACAGCAACAAGTGCAGGTAATTTATTGCAATATAATATCGGAACACTACAAACTCCATATCAGTCGGAACCAATTGTAGTTTATAACGATGCCGCCAATGGAAATCTGCAACAAAACTTTAATTCATGCATTGCTCCCGATGGGCGGGGAGGTTGGTGGATTTCGCAGTACAGAAATGCCGATGCTGCAACAATTCCTTCGTTGATTCATGTGAATACGGCAGGAACAGTTGATTTTAATTCAGGAAATACGCCTGATTTAATTGGTAATTCGCATCGTGGAGGTATGGCTGTAAATCACGATGGTTCGCGATTGGCAATGGGTTGCGATAATGAGCTTAAAATTTTCGAAGTTACATTTACCGAAGCCGGTATTCCGGCTTTAAAAAGACTGCATTCCATTAAGCCTGCCCTCGGACTTTATACAACAGGTGTTTCTTTTGATAGAGCAGGAAATGTTTATGCAGTTTCTTATTCCGATAAACGACTTGGAGTGTGGGCATTGCCAAAAGCCGAAAACCGGTTTACCACACCGGCAAAATCTGACCAAATTTTAGTAATAACCACAGGTATTAATAAACCCGAAATCAATCTTGATGTCATTAAAGTTTATCCAAATCCGGCAACTGATGAAATTACAATCGAATCGTCGGGCAAAGAATTACAATCAGTGCAAGTTTACGATTTGAAAGGTCAGTTGATTATTGCTGAAATTCCCTCTCAGGTAAGTTACAGTGTAAGTGTCGGTCACTTGCAGCCCGGAGTTTATATTCTGAAAGCAAAAACTGAAAGCGGTATTGAGAGTATCAGATTAATTAAAAAATAATGTTTTTTTAAGGCTGTCTCAATAAATGCGATTGAGACAGCCTTAAATAAATACAGGAAATCAATATTTCAAACTAAAAATTGGAATTTTGTATAAGCGCACATATGTGTGCTCAAAGCAGTTTAACTAAAAAATGATTTATCAATTTATTTGCTGAACATAATCTTGAAAAGCATGTTTTAATTATAGTTTTTTTCGATTATGTCAATAAAGAGCAAAATAATTGCTTTAAAACATAAAATTCTGAATAATTATTAATTTTTAATTCATTAAATTTACACGCTAATTTTTTCGTAAACTATACTAATTCACTTTTTAAAAATAAAATTGTTATGAAGAAAATTACTTTATTATTATCATTAATTTTATTTGCTGGCTCAGTGTTCCCACAACTTGCAATTGAAAAGTTATGGGAATTCTCGACCGGACAAAGTACAAAACCACCATGGATGGCAACTGATGATTGCCGTTCGATGGTAATGAAAGATGGGAAATTGTATGTAATGGTGCGCACAGCGTCTGCTATTAAAATCATCGATCCCAATGCTGCAAATATTGCAACTGAAGTGGCTACACCAACAAATCTGGCATTAAGCGGATATTTGCCGGGAAGTAACTGCCTTGCTGTAACCGAAGATGGTCAGTTACTGGGAGGTTCTTACGCTGGTGCTACTTTAAAGATATCGAAAATCAATACTTCTACCGGTGTAACGACCCAACTACTAGAAAAACTACCTGCAACGGGCATAGGGCGTTTTGATTATTTTTCAACCTTTGGCGATTTTTCTGCTACTGGTAACGGTTACATAATAGCATCGACTTGCCCTTCGGCTGGTGCAGGAGGTTTTAATACTTATAAATGGGATGTTGCTAACGGAGCAGTGAGTCCTGATGTATTCTCAGTTATCGCGCGTCCTACGGCATTTGGTTCTTCTTCAATGTTAATTCCTGTCGATAACGAGTATTACTATGCAATGAGTGCAAATACGAATCCCGAATTATTTAAAATGGATGGTACCATTACTCAATTTAAATCAGGCGTTCTTCCAGCTCAAGGTGCTGCTGCTGCAACAGGGATGGCAACTTTTGAACTTGAAGGCAATAAATACTTTATCAGAACTGATGGCAGATTTGGAGGAATGACGTTTTATGATATAAATTCAGGTATTGCCAACGCAAAAAAACTTACTATTACTTCAGCAGTTCTTGGCGCTACAGCTAATGCTACAGTTAAGACTACTATAGTAACTGAAAAAATTAGCGATACAGAATTAAGAGTTTTTTTGCTTGCACCAAATAACGGAATTGCAGCTTACAAGATAACTGTACTGCCAAAGAAAACCTTTACAGTAACCGTTCCTAACGGTACTGAAAAGGTTTATATTGCCGGTAGTTTTACCGAAAAAAACTGGGATGCTAACTCCGACCCGTATGAATTAATGCCTACAGCAAATCCGAATGAATTTACAGGTACTTTCCCTTGTAGTGACGATATTCAATATAAATATCTCTGTGGCAAGGATTGGGATTATCAGGAAGGTGAATTCGATGGTGCTAATGATCCAAAGCAAAGTTCAAACCGAACTTACAAAGTTACAGATGAAGTGCCTGTATGGTACAGAGTAAATAAAGTTACTTTTATGGTTGCACCAAAAGCTCAGGTAACAAATCTATTTGTAAAAGGTAGCTGGGATGGATGGACGACTCCAATTGAAATGACACCTTATGGAGGCGGTGCTATGACGAAAGGCTTAAAAGCTCCTAACCCTACAGGTATAATTTATACTGCAACAATAGGTGGAAATCCTGGTGATAAATTACCAGCAAACACACAATATAAATATTACACAAATGTTCTATCGCCTGAAAACTGGGAAGTGAATGAAGATGGTACACATAGAGAAAACCGTTGGTCAATAGCTCCTGTTATGAACGATTACATTCCACGATTTGATAATACTACAGGAATAGAAAATGCAATCCGGTCAGCAAGTATTATGTGTACAAACACGGGTGTTCAAATAGAAACTGAAGCACAGGCAACCATCGAAATCTTTACAACAAACGGTGTTTTGATAGAAAAAACCATAAGCAATGGAAGCTATAGCCGCATACTGAAAAATGGTGTCTATATTATCCGCATCAACGGACAGGCTACAAAATTTATTAAGTAAATCATTTTTTTCCAGGGCAGAATTCCCGCTTATCACGGGATTTCTGCTTTTTTTTCTGTAAAAAATCAAATATATTATTATCAATAATTTAAAATTATTAGTATCATGAAAAAAATTACTTTTTTATTTGCCTTTTTGTTAACTGGAATGTTTTCATTGGCACAAATGTCCGGAACATATACTGTAGGTACCGGAGGAACTTATGCAACTTTAAAAGCTGCAGCTGATAATCTTAATACAGTTGGTATTAATGGAGATGTTTTATTTCAAATTGTTTCTGATATTTCTGAAACATCATCTGTTAAAATTGCTGTAGCAAATCCAAGCTATATTATTACAATAAAGCCTGCTGCAACACTTACTCCAATAATAACATTTAGTGGATGTACGACTGCATCAGGATCTACACAGTATTCTGGTTTTGCAGTTGAAAATACAAGTTACGTTATAATTGATGGTTCAAATACTAATGGTGGAACTACTCAAGACTTGACTTTTTTGATGAATGATGCTACAAATGGAAGAAATATTATACAGTTTTATGGTAACTGTGATAATTCTGCTGTTAAGAACTTGAAAATCATGTATTCTTCGCCTATGAGTACTGCAAATTCAACTAGAGGAATTTATCTAAATGGACAAGGTTCTGGAGTGTGCGATAACTTTTCTGCTGAAAACTGTATTATCGGTAATGAAACACTTACACCATATTATTCAGTCTCAGCTACAGGATATTCTACAGGTTCAATTTTTTGTTCAAATGTTAATATTAAAAACAACAAACTTTATGGTAGAATACGTCCAATTTATCTTTATTATGTAGGAACTACAGGTACAACAAGTGAAGTTTCAGGTAATACTATTTATACTTATGGTGGTAATAATGCTAATACTACCTATACAATTATGGGAAATGCTTGGGCTGGGACTCTAAATGTTTTTAATAATAAAATGCCTGTTATAACTACCAATAATACTGCAACATCAGGTATTTTTGGTTTTAGCTTTCTTTCGGCTCAAAGCGGAGCTACTACAAATGTTTATAATAATTTTATAGGAGGAACACTTGCCGCAACCGGTACTGGAGCTCCAAGTGTTATATCATTAATGTATTTACAAGATAATGGAACATATAATGTAAATAATAATACTTTTTATTATCCAAGTTTAACTAATCAGAACGTCGAACGTTCCTGTATTCATATTAGTGGCAGCGCAGCTAAAGTAAATCTGAACAACAATATTATAATAAACGAAACAGATGCTGCAAATGCATATTGTATTTGGAAATCAAATGGTACTCTCACGTCTGACTATAATAATTTGTATGTTTCTGGAGCAACAGCAAATATTGGTTATGTTACCAGTACAGCAAGAAAAACCTTAGCCGACTGGCAAACAGCGGGATTCAATTATGATAAATTCTCTAAATCTGTACCTGTTACCTTTGCTGATGCACCTGTAGGTGATTTACATCTTAAAGATGCTTCTGTTAACGATGTTAATCTTGCAGCACCACTTATTGCTACGGTTACCACAGATATCGATGGTAATTTGCGTACAGCATTAACCTATAAAGGTGCAAATCAAGCATCAGATATGACTGCCGTAGCTAAACAATTTACTGTTACAGTGCCTAACGGAACTGAAAAAGTTTATGTAGCAGGTGATTTTACGGGAAAGTTCTGGGATGTTGCAAATCCATTCCAGTTAATAAAAACTGCAAATCCTAATGAATTTACTGAAATTCTGCCGTGTGTAACCGGAGTTGAATACAAATATCTTTGTGAAACAGGTGATTGGGACTACCAGGAAGGAGTCTTTAATGATATATTTCCACCAACAATGTCAAGCAACAGGGCTTATAATCCTGCAGATAATGTGCCTGTTTGGTACAGAGTTAACAAAATTACACTTAATGCTACGCCTACTCCACAGGTTGCAAATCTTTGGGTAAAAGGTAGCTGGGATGATTGGGCTACAGGTATTGAAATGACACAGGTAACACCTCCTTCAACTGTAAAAGGAACAGACGAAATGGAAAAAGTGAAAAGTGAAACAAATGCAGTGAGTTATTCTGTTACTTTAGGTGGTAATCCGGGCGATAAATTCCCTGCAAACACTGAATATAAATATTATACAAACGTAGTTGCACCTGATAACTGGGAAGTTGGCGTTGATGGATTACCTATCAGTAATCGTTGGGCTATTGCACCTGTGATGAATGACTTGATACCAAAATTTGGAATCACAACCGATGTTGCAACTCCAACACTTTCCGCCCGCATTCTCCGCACTTACGAGGGAGTTCAGATAGAACTGGAAGGTACTTCTACCGTTGAGATTTACACTACCAGCGGTATGCTGATTGAGAAAGTTAGAACATCGGGTACATATACCAAAGAATTGAACACTGGTGTTTATATTATCCGTATCGACGGACAGGCTACGAAGTTTATGAAGTAAAACCCCTAACCCCTAAAGGGGGACAAGAGAAGCTGCCTTTTTCGTAAAGAAGAAGGCGGTTTTTTTTTGGTTTTTCTAAAAATTTTCAGAAAGTAAAAATTTATCTGGTTTGAATTTTTAGCGTTTTAGAAATGTCGGGGATTGAAAACAAGAATGGTTTAGATTTGATAGGGTAGGGTAGAGGAGTTGAAATGTATGGTGTAAATTCCCACCATTGTGCTACGCGTCGAATTTCGACCAAAGCAACTCCCTGCCTGATAATATCAAGTTGGCGTGCAGCACTGTATGAAAGATCAATCATGCGGTTGCGGGTATGCGGTCCGCGGTCGGTTACTTTTACCACTACTTCTGCATTATTTTTCGGATTGCGAACATAAAGTCGCGTACCAAAAGGATAGGTTTTATGCGCGCAGGTCAAACTATCAGGATGATAACGGCTGCCATCTGCCGTACGTCGCCCCGCAAATTTTTTCCCGTAGTAGGAAGCCATACCCGTTTCCTGCGCAATTATGAAACCAAAAGGTATCAGAAAAATAAGAATTATTACAAAGAATTTTAACTGCATATTTTCATGTTCAGGGAGTTAAATTTTTTCTTTTACCTTTTTAATGTCGAAAAAGCATATCAATTTCTATTCAAATTAAGCATTTTTCTCCCTAAATTTGAAAATAAAGTTACATATTTTAAGTGATTTTTGAGTTGTTTTCAGATATTGTGAAATAAAATTTAATGAATAAAATTAAAAAATCGAAATTTAAGGTACAATAAATTTTCCCTGAGTATTGAAGCTTGCTGTTGAAAAAGAGTAAAGATATATTCCTTTGGGTAAATTCCTGTGAATTGTTTCATGGTGTTTTCCGGCTGTATAATTCTGGTGAATTATAGTTGATAATGTTTTTCCCGAAACATCATACAGCTTAACTGTTACGTTTTCAGGTATGATAAGTTCAAAACTAACTTGAATGCTCGATGTTGAATTTGAACTTACGCGAACAAAACTATTTGAATTATTAGTAAATTCTCTAACTGCGCTTGTAGCATTACTTAATTTCATAATACCAGAACCGTTCGTAAGCAAAAATATTTTACCCGAAGAAGTTTTGTGCAATTTGTGTAAATTTTTTGAAGTCAGTCCGTTATTAAATAGTTGATGTGTGCTGCCTTCGTCAGTGCTCAAATAAATATTTCTATTTGTTGCAATGAACAGGCTGTCATTATTTCCAACCAGAATATCCTTAACGTTTTCATTTCCAAAACCATCAGCAGGTAAGTTTACTGTTCGCCAGTTTTTGCCTTCATCCGATGATTTCAGATAGTATTTCGCACCGAAATTGATGTAATGATTGTTTTTTGTGTCGATAACATAATTGAGAACATCAATATTATTATCAAGATTTACCGCAGGACTTATTAAATTACCCATGGGAGTTTCTTCCCAATTGGAGCCATCGTTGGTGGATTTATAAAGTTTTCTGTTAGCAGAAGCATACAAATCGCCATTTTCTCTTTCAAAAACAGCGAAAATCTGTACATTTGAGCCGAAAACAGTTAGTTTAGTCCAGTTATCGCCATTATTTACGCTTCTGAATAATCCGCCTCCGGTAGCAGCTAAAATTGAACCTTTCTGTGTCGTTATTATCTGATGTACGCCTTGCTGATTGCCAATCGAAAAACCATTTGTCAGATAACCCCAGTTTTCCCCCTGATTTGTGCTTCGCATTATGCCACTGATATTTCCAAGAAAAATAGCGCCATCCTTTTCATAAATACTTTGAATGTTTATTCCATACGTATGAATTCTTTGCCAGGTTTTACCTTTATCCGAACTTTTAAATGCCGACCCGTTGGTTATTGTGTAATAGTTCCCATCACTGCCTATACTTAAATATTTGGCAAATGAAGCACGATACCCATCAGACGATAATTTGAAATCAGCTTCTGATTGCTTCGATTTGAATAACCCAAAACCATACTGACTTACGATAACTTCGCCTGAAGCAGTTGTGGTTAAGCAATCGTTAATTCCGGTAACTTCAAGACCGGTCGCGAATGTTGTCCATGAATTTCCACCATCTGTAGATTTAAGTAAACCTACAACCCTGGTGCTTGCAAACATAACACCGTTTTCAGCAGCGGATAAGTCGGTTGGGGTCTGTGGAAATGTTGGAGGATTATATGTGTAAGTCCATGTTTTTCCCTCATCAGTAGATTTTTGAATTGTAGCACCCGTCAGTAAAAACAAACTGTTGTTCAGATAAAACAATTTACTTCCGTTTGGGCTTAACTGCAAAGGTGTAGTTGCACTCCAGTTATTTCCTCCATCAGTGGATTTGTAAATGCCGTTATTCTCAGTTAAAACTATAAAGATGAGAGTGTTGCTAATGGGAATGATATCCGAAATGTTTTTCTTAGGTAAACCATTTGTAGTGATAAATGTCCATGATGTGCCGTTGTTATCGGACTTTGCCAATTCTGAACCAAGGATTTGATAATATGTACCATCAGCGGTTGAAGTTGTGATTCCCGTTCCCCAAATCTGATTAGGTAAAGCCTTCCATGTCTGTCCATTGTCTTTCGATACAAATGTTATGATTTTTGTTCCTGTTGATGAGGTAACGAAAATGTCGCCATTTAAGCCTTTCCTTAAAATTTCAATTTTTGTGAAAGGCGTGTTGTTCGAATTTAAACCTTCATTTGAAGGTAACCATGAATCGCCATTATTTGATGAACGAAAAATACCGCCAAAATCAGTAGCAAGTAATAAGTCGCTATTATCGAGGCGTAACATCGCAATTGCCACACCACCTATAGGTCCTCCTGTTTGTACCCAATTTGCATAAGTTGATGTTGCTAAAAAAAAGGCAGCAATGATTAGCATTTTTACTGTTTTCATAAATTGTAGCATTTTAAATTTGAAATTAAACTAATTACAATAATGAAAAGTTTATAGCGCAATGAATTTTTATAAATAAATTTTAATCAATTATGGAGGAGATTTCATAATTTTTTAAGATTGATACAAATAGAGCGTAAAAAAGCATTATTCAAAATAAATAAACAGCCTTAGCGAATAAAAACTGTTGTATATTTTTGCCGGAATTTGAAATTTTACTATCTTTGCACTCGCTTTTTCAAAAAAGCATTTTGGCGGGATAGCTCAGTTGGTTAGAGCGTCGGATTCATAACCCGGAGGTCACGAGTTCAACTCTCGTTCCCGCTACTAAATAAAAAGGACTTATCACTAAATTGAAAGTGGTAAGTCCTTTTTAAATTTTATAAAAAAAAATCATTTATGTTTTATAAATAGACTGTATTTTTTTCATCTTTTTTAATTGTGATTACTTTAATTATTTTTTTCCACTTTATTTGAAGTTTGTGTATACCCAGAATTTATCATCAACACATGAATTTTTATTAACTTTGCAAATAGATTGAATAAAAATTTAAAAATTACTGATAAATAATGAAAAAACTATCGATTTTACTATTATCTCTTTTATTGCTTTCGGGCGCGAAAGCAGATGAGGGAATGTGGATGCTCCCTCTGATTGAAAAACTTAACATTCAGAAAATGAATGGTATGGGCTGTGTACTTACAGCCGATGAAATTTACAATGCGAATGGCACAAGTCTGAAAGATGCTGTAATTGTTTTTGGTGGTGGATGCACCGGCGTTATGGTTTCGGGGCAGGGGTTGCTTTTTACCAATCACCATTGTGGTTATGGAGCTATTCAGCAGTTGAGTACTGTGGAACATAATTATCTGAAAAACGGATTTACAGCAAGAACGCTTGAAGATGAGATTAACGCACCCGGCCTTACTGTTAAATTTTTGGTAAAAATTGAAGATGTTACCGAAAGGGTTATTGCCGAGCTGGCTAATTTGAATGGCGATACACGAAGAAATAAACAGGATTCAATACTCAAAGTAATTAAGAAAGATGCTGAAAAGGATACACATTATACAGCTCAGGTTCGATCTTTTTACGCCGGAAACGAATTTTATACTTTTGTTTTCGAGGAGTTTACCGATGTTCGTTTAGCTTTTACACCGCCATCGTCGATAGGGAAATTTGGAGGCGATACCGATAACTGGATGTGGCCCCGTCATACCGGCGATTTTTCGGTTTTTCGTGTTTATGCCGATTCTACAGGAAAACCTGCTAAATATTCCAAAAGCAACATTCCATATTCTCCAAAACGTTTCGCTGCAATTTCAAACAAAGGTTATCAGGAAGGCGACTTTGCCATGATTATGGGAAATCCGGGAACAACAACCCGATACCTTACTTCGTGGGGAGTTGATAATCGTATGCGTACTTCAAATCTGGCGCGTATTGACGTACGTGGCGCCAAACAGGATGTATGGAAAAAATTTATGCAGTCCGACGAAGCCATTAACATAGCTTATGCCGGCAAATATGCCCGCAGTTCAAATTACTGGAAAAACAGTATTGGCATGAACAATGCCATTGTAAAACTCAGAGTTTACGAAAGTAAAAAAGCTCAGGAAGCTGAGTTTGCTTTATGGATTGATAAAACTCCCGAGAGAAAAGCGCAATATGGCAAAGTGTTGAATGAGCTTGAACAAGCTTACACCGCTATTTTTCCTTACTCGAAAGCAATTAATTTTTTGCGGGAATCAGTATTGGGAGGTGTAGAAATGCCCCGCATTGCATCGCAACTCGAAAGAACATTTAATAGCAATTCACCTGTTGAAACCATTCTTAAAAAAGCTAAAGATTCATATCAGGATTATTATCAGATAGTTGACGAAGCTACATTCCCTGTAATGCTTGCCGAATATCGTAAAGCTGTAAATGCCGATGCCTTGCCCGAAGTTTATCGCATCATCGATAAAAAATTTAAAGGTGATTATCAGAAATACACACAATGGTTATTCGCCAAATCATCTTTTTCGTCGTACGAGAAATTTGAAAAAGCGGTGAAAAGTGGTAAAACTAATTTTTCGTCTGATCCGGCATTGATTTTTATTAAAGATGTATTAAAGGCAAGCGAAGAAATTACCAAGGATGAATATTCCAAACTTTTAGCTAAAATATCCGATGCCGAACGTGTGTATCAAAAGGGACTTATGGAAATGGCTGCCGAAAGCGGTAAAGTAATTTATCCTGATGCAAACTCCACGATGCGGTTAACTTATGGAAAAATTGATGGCTACGAACCTGCCGATGCGGTAACTTACAGTTATTATACTACCACAAAGGGAATTCTTGAAAAAGAAAAACCCGGCGATTATGAATTTGATGTTCCGCAAGGGCTGAAAAGTACGATTGAAACCAAAAATTTTGGTGCTTATGCCGACCTTAAAACAGGAAAAATGCATGTAGCGTTCCTGAGCAATAACGATATTACCGGCGGAAACTCAGGCAGTCCGATTTTCAACGCCAAAGGCGAACTGATTGGATTGGCATTTGATGGCAACTGGGAAGCAATGAGTGGCGATTTGATATTCGAACCGGATTTGCAAAGAACCATAAACGTTGATATCAGATACGTGTTGTTTATAATGGAAAAAGTTGGCAATGCAACCCGGTTAATTGAAGAACTGAAAATTAAGTAACTTATTTGTTAAAATATCACTACAGCTCCGACACATTAAATTAAAATTGTGCGGAGCTGTTTTTATTTGTACAGCATTGCCCGAAATTTTGTATTTTTGTTTTCTCATTTCAATAATGAACTTTAAATCCTTCCGCAAAATGATAAAACCCGTAAAAAAAGTTTTAGCAATATTCTGGCTTTTGCTTTTCGCCACAACAAATATTCTTGCGAATTCATCAGATTTAAGATTTGAGAAATTTCCGTTGAACGATAAACTTCCATCAAACTCGGTACTGCGTATTTATCACGACAAAGAAGGATTTCTATGGTTTGGAACCATGGATGGACTTTGCCGCTTTGATGGTTACGATGTAAAAATTTTCCGGTCAAGTCCCTTAACTCCCGGCAAACTTATTAATAACGAAATTCGATGTATTAACGAAGATAATTTTCAGAAAATCTGGGTAGGAACTCCTGAGGGTATCGTTATTATCGACAAAAAATCGTATAAAATTTCGAATCTTGAAAACAGATATATTGCCGGCGATAATATAAATTCAATAATAACCGACAAAAATGGCGATGTTTGGGTTGGAACAACCGCACATGGTGTACTTTGTATAAATCCTGAAACTTTTGAGTTTGAGCGTTACAGCGCCGACAGCGATTCGCCAATAAAACTTAAATCCAACAATATTAGTTATGTGTTTGAAGATAAGGCAGGAAAAATATGGGTTACCGCTTGGAAAGCCGGATTGTGTTATATTGACAGAGCAAACCAAAAAGCTGTTTATGCGCCGAATTTAGGAATTAATAATAATCCGTTTCGTTGCTTTCAGGATAGCGATGGGCTATTTTGGATTTGTACCTGGGGCGATGGTATTTATCATCTGACCGAGCAAAACTCAAATGGCATTAAGGTAGAAAAAATGCCCTTATCCGAAAAATCATCGGCTAAAGTGGACGATATTGTTTACAGTATCACACAGGATGAAAAAACCGGACTGATTTGGGTTATAACTTTTAGCAATTTGAGCAGTATTAGTAAAGATGCCGATGGTAAATTTACCGTTTACGAAACCGACAAATTATTCGACGATACATCGATGAAACTTTTTCATGAGATTGTAAAGGATAGAAAAGGAAATCTTTGGCTCGGTTCTGTTGGCGATGGACTGTATAAGCTTGACTTTAATAAGCTTACGGTACAAAATTACGATTTATCGGAAATTATCAGTACGCTAAATTTACCACCTTATGTTACTCACCTTACCGAAAACGAACAGGGACAGATTTATATCAGCATAAATCGTATAGGTTTATTCAGATTTTATCCGGAAACCGGCAAAAGTGTACGTTTACTTACTTCAGTTTTATCAAAACAGGCAAGCATAAGCGCGCTTACTCATATAAAACAGACTAACAAACTTTTGTACGCGCTCGAAGGCGAAGATGAAGTTAACATTTGTGCTTATGGTCCTGACGGAATGCTTATTGGAGAATCAAAATTCGTTATCGATGAATACAACAGGCAGGAAAATGCGATTCATGCGCTTTTTGAAGATTCAAAAGGAAATATCTGGATAGGTGCTAATTCAGGAATTTATTTGAAACCCAAAGGTGGAAAATCGAGACTTTTTAGTCGTAATTATTCTTTTGTGAATTCATTTACTGAAGATAAACATAAGAATATATGGTTTGGCACAGCTAAAGAGGGTGTATTTTATGCATCTCAAAAAATTGTCAATCGCCGGAATATTTACTTTATAACGTCTGTACCGCTTAAAATTGATAATTTCCGCAGTGTAAACGTGCAGAGTGTTTGCTCAACTCCTAAGGGTGATACTTATATCGGCACTCGCGAAGGTTGTTTGTTCAGGTATAATACAAATGAACGTAAAGCTATAGACATAAGTGGATTATACGGTATTACAGAGGAAGGAATTATGGATATGACTGCTGATAGCAACGGAATTCTCTGGATTTCGACTATTAAAAAAATTATTCGGTTCAATCCTGAAAAACATACCGCAACTTATTTTACCAAAAACGATGGTTTGCTTATAACTTCATACTATCGCGATGCAAGTATTCTTACCCGTTCGGGCATGGTAATGTTTGGCGGAAACAAAGGAATTTGCGCTTTTAATACTTTAGAAGAACCGAAATCGGGAACCGAATTAAAAGAGCAGAAAGTATCGGTTACCGATATTATGATTCAGAATAAATCCGTGTTTGATTTTGAAGATAATAAGTGTTTCGACGAAAAGAATGGGCGTTTTTTTGTAAAATACAATCAGAATAATATCAGTTTTGAATTTTCATCGCTGAATTTCCCATCGGCAATTATACAGTACGCATATAAATTATCCGATGTTGATAAAGACTGGATTGTAGCGGCATCGTCGCGCCGATTTGTGAATTACGCCAACCTGCCTCCAGGAAGTTACACGTTCAGCGTGAAGGCAACCAACCAAGATGGTACCTGGAGCAGTGATGTAACCACAATTGGCTTACGGGTTTTACCTCCATGGTACCGAACCTGGTGGGCTTTTCTTATTTATCTGATTATAGGTTTTTATGTTATTGTGATTATAACCCGAACTGTTTACAACCGAATTCATTTGCGCAATGAGCTGAAAATTTCTCAAATAGATAAAAAGAAAACAGAAGAACTCGCGCAGATAAAGTTGCGATATTTCACAAACATCTCACACGAGTTACTCACACCTTTAACCGTAATAATGTTACAAATTGAACGGCTTCAAAATCAAATTAAAGGTTTCGAACCACAATTTGATGTAATGAAAGAAAATGTGGTAAGGCTCAAACGACTTATCAAGCAAATTCTTGTTTTCCGCAAAACAGAGTCGGGCAACATGAAGCTAAAAGTGGTAAAGGATGATGTTATTTCGTTTGTACGCACTATATGTCAGTCGGGATTTAAACTTCAAATCAACGAGAAGGAAATAAATTTCACCATCGATGTTGAGTATGAATCGTATCAGGCATGGTTCGATCCTGACAAATTGGATAAAATAATTTACAATTTGCTCACAAACGCTTTTAAATATACTCCAAAAGGCGGTTCAATTGCACTTAAAATTAGTTTTGTACCCCGACATGATAGTATTTTTATGCGCCTTTCGGTTTCCGATAGCGGTATAGGAATTTCAGAAGCTGAATTGCCCCATATTTTCAAGCGTTTTTATATAAGCAGCAATTCAGATATGAGCCAAAGCCATGGTATCGGCCTTTCGCTCACAAGCGATTTACTTCAGATACACAAAGGATTTATCAGCGCTAAAAGTCAACCCGGAGAAGGTTCGGTGTTTACCTTTGAAATCCCGATTTCGGAAGATGCTTATACAAGAGAAGAAAAAGCGCCAGACGATGAAGTAGAAATGCTTTCAGGAGCTGAAAAATCAATGGAAGAAATTGTTGAAAAGGAAAAAAGCATGGATAACCGATCTTTGTCGGTGCTGGTTGTTGAAGATAATCAGGAACTGAACAATATCATTGCTGATAACTTTGCCGAAAAGTTCACGGTTTTTACAGCCGGAAATGGAATTCAGGCGCTTCAGATTATTAGAGAAAAGGAAATTGATATTATTATATCTGATGTGATGATGCCTGAAATGGATGGTTTAACACTTTGTAAAATTGTGAAAAACGATTTAGTTACCAGTCATATTTCCATTTTAATGCTTACGGCAAAAAATTCTGTTGAGGATCGTATCGATTGTTACAATGCCGGTGCAGATGCTTATATCGCCAAACCATTTGAACTTGGATTGCTGAATGCCCGTGTGAACAATCTTATAAGCAAAAAAATTCAAAAAACTGAAAGCTTCAGGAAAAATCCCGACATTAATATCTCTGAAATGGAATACTGTTCAGTTGATGAGGTTTTCCTGAAACAGGCTATAGCCAAAGTGGAAGCTAAACTCTCCGACGAACTTTTCGATTTTGATCAGTTTGCAATGGATATGGCTACATCAAAATCCACACTTCACCGTAAACTCAAATCACTTACAGGATTATCGCCGGGAGAATTTATACGTAATGTGCGCCTGAAACATGCTGTTCAAATGCTCACCAATAATACCGGAAATATTTCTGAAATTGCTTTTGCAGTGGGCTTTAACGACCCCAAATACTTTAGTCGCTGTTTCAAAGCCGAATATGGAATGACACCCAAAGAGTTTCAGGAAAATAAACGAGCCAAAAAACAGGTTTAAACTTTTTAAAAAAGATGCTACAAAAGGCATCTTTTTTTATTTTGCCGAGTTTAGTTTTCTGTTTTTTATAAAAAATCATTACTCATCAAATATATTATCAGTATAGTTTTCCGAAAATTTCCAAAAAAAAATCTTTCATTTGGAATACAATAATCTAAATATTGATTTAATTTTGTAAATCTATTCAAAATAAAGTTTAGGTTAGTTTTATTGAGTAAAAACTGAACTAACTGAATTTGTGTTAAATTTTTCTTTTACGTAAACCTTTTTATTTTTTTGCTGTTCGATAATAATAGAACAATCTTTAATGAATTAAATTGTTCGTTAATTTACCTGCTTTTTATTGCTCTCTAATCCCTATTTCAGTAAACAAATTTAAAATTTCTGATACAATGAAAAAAAGATTATTCCTTCAGTTACTTGCACTTGGAATATTTATTTTCAGTGCAAATGCAACCGACATTACCGGTTCGGTAAGTTCAAACACAACATGGTCGGCAGCCGGCAGTCCTTACATCGTTAAGAATAGTATTGAGGTAAATCCCGGAATTACGCTTACAATTGAAAATGGTGTTGAGGTAAAATTTAATCAGGGCTGTTATCTGCATGTACGCGGAACTTTGAATGCCACAGGAACAAAATTTACAGGAAATGCAGGTGTTACCAAAGGTTTTTGGGATGGCATTTATGTTTCGTATGAATATTATGAAACCGGAAATGTAAATCTCACCAATTGCACTTACGAATACGCAAGTCATTTATACGTACGTAAGGGACAATTAACTCTGAATAATTGTATTGTTAATAATTTGAGCGGAACAATCCGTATCAGCAATTTGGGAACTTTGAATATTGATAATACCACAGTTTCCAACACCAATTTTCCCATCACATATTATGGCGCAGGTGTTATAAATCCGGGTAGTAATCTTACTTTCACCAACAATGCCTATAATTACGTTGACATCGATTTTGCTGATTTCAGTCAGGAATGGAGGCTGAAAAACTTTGGATTGCCGTATTTTAACGACAATAATATTTATTTAAATGCTGGAGCTAACTGGACAATTGATCCGGGAGTAAACATTCAAATGCAGCATACCCGAATTGAAGTAAGGGCAGGAAAATTAAAAGCATTAGGTACAAAAAACAATCCGATAGTTTTTGACAAATACCCAACTGCCAGTTACTGGGTAGGTTTATGGATGAATGATGGCACAAACGATACTGCAACTGTTTTTAGAAATTGTGTATTTCAAAATGCAACTTACGATTACGAATGGTATCCGGCTATGCGCATTATAAACGCTTCAATTACTGTTGACAGTTGTTTGTTTAAAGGCAACTCATGGAATTTAAGTCTCGAAGGGGCAAGTGCTCCGGTAATTTCAAACACGGTTTTCCGTCCAACTATTACCGCAAATCAGGAAGCGCGCAATATAACAATGGATATTAACGCAACTCCTGAGTTTGTTAACGATTCAATCCAGTTTAATGCTGCCGAAATAAGAGCTGTACGTATCAGGGAAAGCACACTTACCAAAAAAAATGTACGATTGAAAAAGTTGAACTTTGCAGGAATCGATAACATTTCATATTGCTTATATAATAATGTTACAGTTCACGATACAGCCAGTCTGATAATCGACCCGGGTGTGGTTATTAAATGGCGCTATTATTATTCTCAATTAATCGGGAACGGAAAAATAACCGCCATTGGCACTGATGCTGAACCCATTGTTTTTACACATTTAGGCGATGATAATTTTGGGAATCCGCTCGATTCTCAAAATGATGGGACACAAACTCCGGGAGTTAGTAATGCCGGTAGAATTTATCTTTACAGCACCGAAGAATCCCGACTTGAAAAGTGTAAAATCCTTTATGGTGGATATAATGCAGACAACTGGGCAATTTATCTTAAAAACTCCAACGTAGTAAATAATTGCGAGATAAAAAATTCCCATAACGGAGTTTTATTTACAAAGAACGCAAAAATTACCAATAACAGTTTTGTAAATATGCCAAAATACACCATCGGCTATACATTAAGTACCGGAACCCCTGATTTGACGGGTAATACGGTTTCAAATATGGGTTATATTGGCATTTTACTCGATGGCAACGTAACCAATGATTCACCTACTCTGAAGAAAATGAATTTTGCGGGATACACCAATCTGCCTTACATTCTTACAAGTCCGTTTACTATCGCTCAGGGAAATTTAGTTACCATAGAACCGGGAGTAGTTATTAAATTCCACAACTACTGGAATCAGGGAATCCTGGTTAATGGTGGACTTAGAGCAGTCGGTACAAAAACCGATAAAATTATTTTTACATCTATTCAGGATGACTCTGCCGGCGGCGATGCCAACAATAACGGAACAGGTTCAGTTCCGGGTTACGATGACTGGAAAGGAATTTGCTTCAGCAGCACTTCGAGCGATGCTGATAATGTGCTGAAAAATTGTGAAATACGCTATGCAGGAGATGGTTATGTAGATGGAAATAATTCAAATGCACCTATAGGAATTTCGAGTTGTAAAGTCTTGGTTGATTCAGTAAAAATTAATTTCTCATCCCGATGCGGTATTGCCATTTTCGGCGATGCCAATCCGGAAATTAAAAATACTGTTATTTCAAATATCAATAGGGAACCTGTATATATGGATATGTTTGCCAATCCCAATTTTGGTGATAACATTACACTTGCAAACGTAGCAAACATTGCAATAAAATTAAAACCCGGAGTTGTTGGTGGAACAGTTCCTAAAAGAAGTTTTGCCGGCTATAATCCGATTACTTATGGTTGGTTTGATGACGCACTTACAGTTAATGAACAATTAACCATTCCTGCCGGACTTACATTTAAAGGTCGAGGAAGATGGAATATCAACGGGAAATTAAATATTTTGGGAACGCCCGATAATCCTGTAATATTTACCACCCCCGAAGACGATGCATTTGGAAATCCGAAAGATGGACAACAAAACGGGCAGGCAGGTTATAATCAAAATGGTGGATATTTTGTATTTTATGATGCTTCAAATGATTCGAGCGTGATTGAAAATGCAATTTTCAAATATTCAACAACTGTTCCAATACAATTAAATAATGCCTCTCCAACCATACGCAACTGTAAATTTGAAAACATCAACCAAATAGCCATATCATTGGCAGGTAACAGCGCTCCGGCAATCAACAACTGTGTTTTTACCAATGTAAGTTATCCTTTCAATACTTCGCTACTCACTTATCCTTCGTCAACTGTGGGTAATGTTATGACAGGCAGTACCGGAAGAGGAATTCGAGTGAATGATGAAACACTCACACAGGATGCGTATCTGCCAAAACGCGCTTTCGGTGGGATCAATAATATCCCATATATTTTCAGAAACTATACTATAGGTTCATCAGCTAAGTTAACAGTTGAACCCGGTGTTGTTCTGAAATTTGAAGATTACGGGTATATGAATGTGCAAAATGGCTTGATTGCCAACGGTGGAAGTTCTACTGACAGCGTTATTGTGTTTACATCAGCCAGAGATGATTTTTACGGCGGAGATACATATAATAACGGAACAGCTAATGCACCATGGAATTATGCATGGCAAGGAGTTTATTTCCTCAACGAATCAATTGATGAGAATTGTGTTATAAAAAATGCTATTTTCAAATGGGGATCTTATCCTGATTCTCGCGGTGCAGTTACATGCGATAATGCTTCGCCAACTTTACAAAATATCAGATTCGAAAAAGGTTATCATGGCATAATGTGTCTCAACACATCCTTACCAACTATTTCCGATTGCGATTTTATTGATACGGAATATAACAACGGCTACGCTGTTTGGAATAAAAACTCTGCTACAACGGTTACAGCTTCAAATTGCTTCTACAATTCGAATACAGGACCAAGACATTCTACAAATCCTACAGGAACCGGCTCGCGTGTTTCGGATTATGTAAACTTTACACCGTTTAAAACATTTATGGGTAAAGCCGAATTGGGAGATGTAAGTTTAAACGGAACAATTACAGCTTACGATGCATCGCTTATTTTGCAGCATCTTGTTTCCAATATCACGCTAACTCCAACACAACAAAAGGTAGCTGATATTACCCGCAATGGAGCTATTACTGCTTACGATGCTTCACAAATTTTGCAGTATAATGTTGGATTAATTCTTACATTTACTCCGAATCCTTCGTTGATTAGGATGAATGCTCCGGCAGTAGTAAGCGCTGATATACTGTTTGGAACTATAATACCGGCGGTTGAAAAGGGTGAATTTATTGTTCCGGTTCAGTTAAGTTCCGGTTCGGGAGTGAAATCACTCGATTTGCAACTGGCATTCAATGCCGAACATTTGAGCTTAACAAAAGTAAGTACAGCAAATCTGAACAGCAATATTACGTTTGCAAATTCAGAAAATACTACAGGTGGTTATCTGAATCTCTCCTTGGCATCCGCTTACGATCTCGATTTAACAAACGGTATTGTTTATCTGACATTCAAACTTAAGAATTCAGCTATCAGCGAATCCGAAATCAGTGTAAATAATGCAGTTGCCAACGAAGATGTTTTAACCAATCCTATAGTACCAGTTACTGTTCAATCAAGAATTATCAGCAGCCTCGGTAATTTATTCGACAATAAATTATTTAAAACTTATGTAACCAAAAATGAAATAAGAATTGAATTGAACTTACAATCGGGAGAAAATGACATTGCAATAAATATTGCTGATGTTTCAGGAAGAAGTATTTACCGGAACACTTTTGGTTCAATAAAAAATATTCACATTCCTTTTGCCGAATTGGGTAATTTACAGAATGGAGTTTATCTTATTCAGATAAATGCCGGAAGTAAAAACTATTCTGAAAAACTTGTAATCAACCGGAATTAAAACAGGATGATTTCTTACGAATTTAATTTTCTTAAGTTTCAACATTAAACAATCAGACCAATGAAAAAACTAAATAAATTCTACATTATATCCTGTTTTCTGATGATAACATTCGGAGGCATTTTTTCCTCCAACGCGTTAGCTCAGGCTATAAGATTTAGTGTACCAAACAAAACGGTAGTCGAAAAAGATACTTTTCAGGTAGTGCTGAATGTCGATTCGATGCTAACAGGACGAAATATTTATGCCTATAAATTCGGCATTACTTATAATTCATCCTACAACGAATTTATCGGAATCGACTCGATAGGTTCAATTCTCAAAAACTGGGGAGCACCTACTGTAAATGCAACATCGGCCGGAACAGTTGTTATTGCCGGTGCAGGATCAACTGCATTAAGTGGCAAAGGCGGTTTTATTTACTTTCGCTTTCGCTCCATCAGAGCCGGTGGAACTTATATTGACTGGAATTCATCACTTTCGATGTTGAATGAAGGCGATCCTGCCTTAACATATAATCGTGGTTATATAAATGCCACAGCAATGCCATTCCCGGATATCTGGCCCGACAATGCCGAAATTTATGTAGGACAAACGGTACAAATGAATTCGGGCAGCGGAACTGCTCCTTATACGTACGGAAGTATGAACAACGCCATTGCAACCGTAAATCCAACTACAGGTTTGGTTAAAGGTGTTTCGCCCGGAACAACCAAAATTTCGGTTACCGATGCAAAAGCTAATGTGGCTTATACTACCGGAGTAATTGATGTAAGAGGAGTAAAATTAAGCATACAACCCACCGGAGCATTACCCGGAGATACATTTTATTTGCCCATAAAAATTGAAATTGCCCCCGGAACGCAGGTTTATTCTGGCAGTTTCGAGTTGACATTTAACGGAAACCTTCAGGGAACAAAATCACTGATCGAAGCGGTTGATTATCCCGTTTCGCTACAAAGCAATGGAGAAGGAACACTGGTGAAAATTTCGTTTGCTACATCAACTCCACTTTCAGGAAATGGAATTTTGTGCCGGGTAGCTTTAAAAGCTGTAAACACAGGCACACATACGGTAAATTTCCAGAATGTTTTGATGAATGAGAATTTAAAAGCATTCGTTTATTCCGGAACGGTAGGAGTGCAATGTCAGCCAACCACAAAAGTAACGGGTTTATTGCCTGAAAACGGCGCGGTTAATCAGAATCCTTCGCTGAATCTTTACTGGCAACCTGCTGTAAATGTGCGCTATTATAATCTTTTCCTCTGGGAAGATGGCGCTACTATGCCTGCAAGTCCGTCACGGTCGTATATTTACGGAACAAGCACCTGGTTATCCGATTTGATTCCGGGTAAAACCTATAAGTGGAAAATTGCTTCGATAAATGATTGTTCATCGCTGGAAAGTAATATTCAGTCGTTTACGGTACGAAACTTCCCCGATTTGGTGGTTACCGATGTTCAGACTTCGAAAAATATTCTTTCAGGAAGTCAGTTCGATGTAACTTTTACCGTAAAAAATCAAGGGCAGGAAAGTACGGGAGCCACACTTTGGCGCGATATGGTTTACATTTCCACCGACTCGTCGGCAAATGGAAGTAAAACGCAGTTGATGGCAAAATACAATTTGAGACAATTAGCTGTTAACGAAACTTACACGCAAACTTATACCATCGGGATGCCAACAGAATACAATGGAAAATACTATATTTTCGTGCGTACCGATCTTTACAATGAATTGGCAGAGTTGAACGAAAATAACAATCAACGCAGGTTTGCCGATTCTATCACTGTTGTGCTCAAACCATTCCCTGATATAAAAGTTAAAGATATCGGTACAGTTGGCTCGCAACTTATTCCTGGCGATTCGCTAACTGTAAACTGGAAAGTTGAAAATATAGGAAATGCCAATGCACTTGGTGGTTGGAGCGAAAGAATTACGCTTGTACCTGATAACGGACAGCGGATTTTGTTGAATCCATATCCCGTAAGTACAGCAGATTTGCCTGTTAACCAGACTATAAACAGAAGTTTCAGATTCAGAATTCCTGATGTTCTTCGGTTCTCGGGCAATGCTAAAATTGAAGTATCGCTAATTCCATCAGCTTCGTTAGTTGAATTCACAGGTACGGCAGCCAATAATACTGCTTTATCTGCAAGTTCCGTTACCACAGTTAATCGGCTTTTCCTAAGCGTAGCCACAAATTCACTTTCGGAAGGTTCTACTGCCGAAGTGCGATGTGTGGTAACGCGTAGCGGTGATTTCGCAGCTGATTTACCGGTAACAATTACAAATATGCCCGGCGGACAAATAAATATCCCTGCAAGTGTAACTATCAATGCCAATGCTTCATCGGCAATTTTCAATCTTACGGCTATTGATAATACTATTGTTGAAGGTCCGCGTAATGTAAAGATTAAAGTTACGGCAACAGCACATCGTGCAGACTCGGCAAATCTTCAGATTCTCGACAATGAAGCAACCGTCCTCAAAGCAAAACTTAATAAAACAGTAGCTAACGAAGGGGATACATTATCGCTCAGAATTTCAAGAAATCTGGTTACAAATATGCCTCTTCAGGTTGTGTTGTCAACAAACCGACCAACTCAATGGCAGTTTGTAAATGCTGCTACAATTCCGGCAAACGATTCGGTTGTAACTATTCCGGTGTATGTTTTCAATGATAAAACTCCGGAACTGACAGAAGATGTGAAACTAACAATCAGCTCAGGAGGTTTTGTCTCGGGCGAAGTAATTTGTACTATCAATGATGATGATGTGCCTCAGCTTGAATTAACATTAACAGCCGATACTGTTCCTGAAACCTCGGGAGTTTATGCTTGTTATGCTACAATCAAACGTTTATCAGGCGAAGGAAATATAACTGTAAATTTCTCAACATCAGTAGCCGATGCGCTAATATTACCGGCATCAGTAACTATTCCAACCGGAAGAACGGCTGTGCAGTTCAATGTAGGAGTTGTGGATAATGGCGAAGTTGACGGTTACAGGCCAATAGTTATTACCGGAGCTGTATATCTCAGTTCATGCGGATGTAATTCCACCATTGCAAATGGTGGAGTGGTTACAAAAACTCTTGTAATTGCCGATAATGATGGACCTGCGTTAAGTGCTGTAGTTAATCCTGTTTCTGTGTTCGAAGGCAGAGAAAATGCAGGTAAACTGATAATTACAAGAAATACCGGAACTACAGGAAATTTGGTTGTGAATATCAGTCATAATGATCCTACTGAAATTGTTTTGCCCACTTCAGCTACAATTCTGAATGGTCAGAAATCAGTGGAAGTTCCGATAAATACTATTAATGATGGAATTGAAGATGGAACGCAAATGGTTAGCATTTCGGTTCAGGCAAACGGTTTTATTTCAGGATTCTGTTCGGTTTATGTTACCGATTTGAATAAACCTGATTTTGTATTGCATAATGTGAAAATTACGCGCGACAATGTTTTAACAAACGATACAATAACTGTTAGCGGAACGCTTGTCAATCAGGGTTACTTAAATGCACCAATGGGTTCAAAGGTAGGTTTTTACTTATCAAAAGATATTTATTTAAACGAAACTGATGATCAATCGCTCGGACAATTCCAAACTTCTAATCAAATAGTTATGGGCGATTCGGTGGCTTTCAGCACTAAACTGAAAATGCCGACAAAAACCGGTAAATATTATTTGTTGCCACATGCTAATCCTCTGAATGTAGTAAGCGAACTGGTTTATACTAACAATACTTTTATGCCAATTCCTGTTGTTGTACAACCCGAATATTCCGCCACTGCTATTGTTGACATTGCTCAAACTTTGCCGGATAAACCCATTACAATTCACGGGAAGGCGACAAAAATAAACGGACTTCCGGCTGCGGATTCTGATGTTGATGTTTATCTGTTAAGTAACGGTACAAGAAAAACATTGGTAGCAAAAACAGATGCATCAGGTAATTATTCTATCGATTTTAATCCTCTACCTAATGAATCAGGGCATTACGATGTTGGCGCATGTTATCCCGACGAAGGTTTAACTGATATTCAGGATGCGTTTGATATTTTGGGTTTCAAACGTACCGGAACCGATTATATAATCTGGATGACCAAAGTGGGCGATCCGTTAAACGGAACTTTGACTCTAAAAAATAACAGTAATGTTGCATTGAATAATGTAAAAATGAGTATTGTGCAATTGCCCGATGGTTGTACGCTTACGCCACAGAATTTGAGCGTATTACCCGGCAATGCTGTGGTTAATCTGAATTATACAGTGCTTGGAACAAAACGTACTTTGGCTAATGATTATCTGAAACTAAAAATAATTCTTACTGCAGATGAAGGTGTTAGTGTAAGTTACGATGCGTTCTATTTCTGTCAGGAACAGGAAGCGATTCTCGAAACAAATCCATCATCGTTACTTACAACCGTTTCAAAAGGTTCATCCAAATTGGTTGAATTTACCCTTTTCAACAAGGGAGCCGGAGAATCCGGAAAAATTATTGTAAGTGTTCCTGCTGTAAATTACATGACATTGGTTAGCACTGATACTATTCCAAATCTGAAAACCGGCGAAAATGCAACGATTACACTCAAACTCACCGACAATGATTTATTGCTGAATACGCCTGTAAACGGTTCTATTGCTTTTAACTGCGAACATGGCAAGGGAATTTTGATGCCTTACAAAATTGAAGCAGTTTCCAACGCCAAAGGTTTGGTTCAAATAGATGTGGTTGACGAATATACCTACAATACCAACGAAGCTCCACATGTTCAGAATGCGCATGTAACAATCAAGCATCCGTTCAGTGGCGTAACTGTTGCCGAAGGTTTCACGGGCGCAGATGGTATTTTTATTACCGACAGTATTCCTGAAGGTTATTATACCATGACAATTCAGGCTGATAAACACGAAGGTTACAGAAATAATATTGTTATTGATGGCGGAAAAACTCTCGAACAAACAATATTTATTAGTTTCCAGGCTATTTCATATACATGGGAAGTTGTACGAACCGAAATTGAAGATGAATATAAGATTGATCTGATAATGAAGTTCGAAACCAACGTACCTGCTCCGGTAGTAGTTATGGAAATGCCTGATAAGATGCCACATTTGGTAAACGATGAAACGTACCCGTTTATGGTTACACTTACCAATAAAGGACTTATCACTGCCACCGATGTTACACTTACATTCCCCGAAGATCCGGAATACGAATTTGTAACCAACTTCACAACCATGGATTTACTCGCGCAGCAATCCATTCAGGTTCCCGTGGTAATGAAACGTAAAGCTGGTTATACTCCCGTTCCTGGATTGCAGAAAGCAGCAAACTCAGGTCTGACTTGTTTCAATGTGGTTATAGAAGGGCATGCATTCTATTGCGGACCTGACAAGAAATGGCATACCGGCGCAAAACTATTTAGTTTTTCTGGTAGAGTATGTGTCGGAAGTCCGGGTGGCGGAGGAGGTTATGGTCCCGGTGGCGGAGGCTATGGTCCATCCCTCGGTTGGGGTGGCGATGGTTATGTTGTGCCTTCGAGTAATAGTCCTACAGTATCAGTAACCGATGTAAAGGAATGTGATAATTGCTTGATGGATTTGGCATTAGCTATTGCAGGGTGTCTTGCCGCGCCAGAAGTAGGAGCTGTGATAAATACAGCTGCATGTCTTAAATCTTTTGCAGATGGTATTAGCGCATGGGATGTTGCTACCTGTTTAGGTGGATACATTTTTTCTCCTGTAAGAGCTTGTATTCTTGCTGCAATCAGTGCATTAAAAACATGTTTTATCGATGAACCGTTCTGGAAAAGTCCTCCTTCTATGCCTATGTATGCAGCCGGATTGAATAACGCAAAAAAACAGGTAATGCCACCAATAATTAAGCAAGCAGCATCAGATTTGATGTGTTATTTAGATGCCGCCAGTGCAAGCAGAAATTGGATAGATGAATTTACAGGTAATCCTCAATTATTTGAAAGAATAAACTTTGCCGATTTTATTCATGAAGTTGACTCCTTTACAATTTTCAAAAGAAAAATTCAGGCTCAGGATATTATCAATATAAATCAGAAACTTTACGGTACTGATATTTTACCCGAAGAAGTTGAAGCATTTGCTAACCGTTGGAATCAAACACTGGAAGCTCATAAATTAAATATTTTTGTACCCAATGCTCAATTCCCTGACATAATAAACGATGATTTGTTGAAAGAATATGTTGCACTTGAAGATTCTGCAACCCGGTATGCATTAAACAGAGGATATACAAGTATAACCCAGATGACAAATACTGCTTTCAATACACTAAAAGAACAGGTAAATACCGGTAAAAGCTCAGTTTGCGCTTCTATCACCATTAAGATTTCGCAAAAACTTACTATGACGCGCGAAGCATTCGAAGGTACGCTTACAATTGAAAACGGCAATACTCAAACTGCCATGACTAAAATTAAGCTGAATCTTGAGGTGAAAAATTCGCAAGGTGTACTTTGCAATGATTTGTTCCAGATTAATACCAAAGCATTGAGTATTCTCACAGGAATTGATGGTGAAGGTGAACTTGGACCCCAGCAAAAAGGTAGCGCAAGTATTCTGTTTATACCTGAGAGAGGAGCTGCTCCGCAAGTGCCTACAAGCTACTCATTTGGAGGTTCGTTCTCTTATGTCGATCCGTTTACTGACCTTGAAGTAACAAGGCAATTGTTCCCTGTAACACTCGATGTGAATCCGAGTCCTGATTTATTCCTGCATTATTTTATGCAACGAGATATTTTGGGCGATGATGCATTGACTGAAGCTATCGAACCGGTAATCCCGGCTGAACTTGCCTTGATGATTCAGAATAATGGTTACGGTCAGGCTACAAAAGTACGTGTAGAATCTGCTCAACCTGAAATTATCGAAAACGAAAAAGGATTGGCAATAAAATTAGCTTTGATTGGTTCAAATTTGAATGGGCAGGAACGTCAACTCGGATTGACAAATATCGATTTTGGCAATATTCCGGCAAAATCAACTGCAATTGGTCAGTGGTGGTTTACTTCAAGTTTGATGGGGCATTTTATCAATTATGAAACCCGTGTGGTACACTCCAATAGTTTTGGTAATCCCGATTTAAGTTTGGTTAGTGGCGCTACTTTGCATGAGTTGATTAAGAGTATGCGGGTTTACAGTATCGAAGATGGAATTAATGACTTTCTTGTTAACGAAGTTCAGGATGCAGCCGAAACACCCGATGCAATTTATACTTCGCAGGGCGCAGTTTTGCCTGTAGCTCCGGCTAATAATATGGTAACTTATGGTAATCTTTCGGCTCCCGATTATCAGATTGAACTGCACGTATCTCCAAAACTTTTTGGATGGAATTATGGTAAAGTTGCCGACCCAACCGGAGGACGATATAAGATTGAAAGTATCACCCGTATGAGCGATAATAAAGCGCTTCCGTTGGATAATATATGGCAAACACATGTTACCATGCCTGATGGTAAGGAACCTGTTTACGAAAATCTGATTCATTTTGTAGATGAATTTGCTGCGGTTCAGTTAACAAAATATATCATTAAATTTGTGCCTCGTCAGGTTGATCCGCCTGTGGTTTTACGCATCGAAAATATCCCGACATCTGTTACTACAACGCGTGTATTAAGTGCAAGAGTAGTATTTGAGAAAGCTATCGACAATACCACATTTACGTGGGAAGATATGAAATTGTACTGTCAGAATGGTCCGAACCTTATGAATAATACGGTGAGTGTAACACAGATAAATTCTACTACTTACGATGTTGACTTGTCGTCGATTACCATTCAGGATGGATTTTATATGCTAACCATAGAAACTACTGATATTAAAAATTTGATGGGCGAAAGTGGCTACTTTGCAAAACAGGCTTCGTGGTCGCAGTTTGCAAATACGCCTGCAGTAGCCGAATTTATTGGTTTGCCCGAAAATAATGGCGTTACCCGTACCAATTTCAGTAATATAATGATACGCTTTACTGTACCGGTTGACACGCTCACTTTCAGAAATAATAAATTAATCTGGAAACGAAATGGAAGTGCTATGTCAGTTGAAAACACAATCACCCGTATGGACGCAGAGGCTAAGTTGTTTAAAATTTCCGGTCTTGATAATTTAATGACCGACAACGGAACTTACGAGCTCACTGTGGATTTGGTAAATATCAAATCGAGGACAGGAGTGTTTGGTTATCAGAATCAGTCAGTAAGTTGGCGATTTGACACAAAAGCGCCCGAAATAAGGAAAGTAACTCTGATAAATGCAGGTGGTTACGATTTCCAGCACAATACTTCCGCCGAAGTTGTTTTCAGTGAACCTGTTACAGGATTCGGCCTTGCAATGCTGCAATTATGGCGCGATACGCAGCAGCAACCTGTTTCGCAATTGAATACTGTTCAGTTGAACGATACAACTTTCCGTGTTAACGATTTCAGACTACTGACCTATTACGAAGGCATGTATTCACTGAAATTTGATTTATCGGGAATTGCTGATATTGCAGGAAATAACGGCGCCGGAATTTTTGAAAAGAAATGGACGGTTAACAGAACAGTTCCTGCTGCGGTTAGCGAACTGAAAATAGCTCCAGACTTTGGTTTTTCTGCAACCGATGGTGTTACCTCAACATCAAATCTGAATGTTTCGATGAAGGTGAATCATGAAAAAGCACGTGTGAGATTGTATTACAACAGTTTTGGGAATTCAATTCTGCTACTCGATACACTTCCGGCATCAACAGGTTTGTTTACTGTGCCACTTAATATTCCTGTTACAGGCAGTATTAAGTTGCAGGCGCAAACTGTGGATACACTCGGGAATACAGCTACAACCGAAGTTCCGCTCTTTATCGACCTCGCACCGTTATCGGCTTCATGGGCAAATTTACCTGCCGGTGGCTTGCAACGTAAACATCCAAACTCGGTAACTTTAAATTTCTCCGAAAAATTATTGAATGAGAACATCATTAAGGATAACCTTGAATGTAAATTAAACGGAGTTCTGCTAACCGGAATGCCGCTTGTTGTTACCAAAAATAACGATACACAATTTACAGTATCTAATTTTGGAAGTGGCGGAGTTGCACAAGGTGGCGCATTCTCCATTGCAGTAAGTACTGCAAATCTAAAAAAGTATTTGAGTGGTGGCTCAGGAACGCTTTCTCCTTCGGCACAATGGACATTACGTGGGAATAAAACACCGGTTGCTTATGCCGGAACTGATCAACTTCAGATACCTGCGGGTGCACTTATTATGTTGGATGGAAACGGTTCGACCGACCCTGATAACGATGCGCTTACTTATAAATGGACAGCGCCTGAAGGTGTTACATTAAGTAGTGCCAATATCGCACGGCCTACAATTAATGTTCCTTATGATGGTAGAGAAACTCTGACATTCAGTCTGGTTGTAAACGATGGAGTTATCGATTCGGAACCGGATGAAGTTGTAATTCATGTAATACTAACAAAAGTGCCGGGCATTACATTGTTTAAAAACAATATAACTCTCGCGCCAAATCCTTCCAACGGAGAGTTTGTGTTACACCTGAAAGAAGCAGTTTCAGGTCAGCTCAATATCAGAATTTATAATACTGCAGGACAGCTTGTTTATTCCGAAAACCGGAATTCAGCAACCGGAATTATGAATTATAAGATTGGAAAACTAAAACTTGCTCCGGGAATGTATATGGTAGATGTAAGACTGGACGACGAGAAACCTGTAGGGCTGGAAAAATTGGTGATAGTGGAAAAGTAAATTCTAACACATAATTCAAAAGCAAGTGGAGCAATTTCCGAAAGGGATTGCTCCGTTTGTTTTTTTGTAAACTGCCTGAGAAATTAAATGGCTAATCAGAATTTCAACTTTTGGGTGGGTTCAAAAGTGTCAGAATTTTATCGAACCTTAGGCAATAAATCTCAATTTTTTAAGACTTTATTTCGATATATCCAACAAATGGAATTTGAAAAATATCGTTACTTTTGTTACAAAATTATATTATGCGGCACCATTTAACGGAATAAAATTCCTGATAACACACTACGAGAGGATTTTAAATCCCGTAAGACCAAAAGAAAATTTACACATAAAATGAACCTATCTTTTTGTACGAGGGAAATAAAAGGAGGTTTTCCCTTGTTTAATCCTTTAAAATCCTCTCTTTAAAAAAATGTAGCAAATACGCCTGATTTTTTTATTTTTTGCTCCCCAAAATCAAATCTATCGATGGACAAAGTTGCCAGTGATTTCCGAAAGGATATGTACCGTACGAAAGTACATAACCAACTTTTAATCCGAGCGACCTGTTGATTTTCCATAAAACAACTCCCCTGTTTTCGGCAAAAACATTATCTGCTGCTCTTGTGATAAAGTAAGTATTCAGACTTTCTTCACAAAACAAGTTCCGGAATAATTTCAACTTAAATGAAGCATCCAGTGAAATATTTGCTCCGCTGTAATAATGTGCCATACGTTGATATGCCAGGGGAAAATCAATAGTTGAATGATAGTCCGGTTTTTCGCCTCTTATGGCAAAAGATAATCCCGCACTGGCAGAAAATACTGAATTATCTCCAATTATTTTTGTTCCTGTTACAGTATTTTTGATACCAATTATTGGCGAAAAATCATCAAACTGATCGGGAATTAATCCTAATATCCCTTTCATTTTAATTGCATTCAAAAAGATTGTAGGGTAACTGAGTGAATGTTCGGTTGCCAAATTCCAACCTGATAATTCGGCAACTGATATTTTTGCACCCAAAACAGGAAATATGGGCAGAAAAATGGATGAGCGCAATTCAACTTTATCAGAAACTCCGATTCTTAAAGCCTGCGTAAAGCCACTTTCCCACTTTTTTGCGGGAATAGTAAAGGCAGTATTTTCACTCCAGTTTTTGATAATTTCTTTATCCTGTGAAAATAAATTTAGTGATATTGTAGTAATGCAAATTGCTGCTAATAATATATTTTTATTCATAATTTTAAATTTTAAATGTAAGATATATACATATATCAAATGTCTAACTTTCACAGAGAGAGATATTTTATTCGCATTTTTTTAAATTAATCCTTTGAAAATAATAATTGATAAATTAATAAAATTG
>CAYONE010000002.1:59643-108168 GCA_964405245.1 uncultured Paludibacter sp. | reverse complement strand
GGCGATGCTACTGCTCGCGGTTCGTTCCTGAACGATTTTGCAGCAAGTATCAGTCAACTTTGTTTCGACCATTTGGATGCACCGGTTTGTGTACTTGGTTCGCGCAACTGGATTACACCGGCTTATGAGTTGGAAAAATCATTCTTTGCACAACCTTCGTGGTTCCTCGATATGATCAACGAGCGTATTCAACCGTTGAATGGCTATATTGCAGGTCAGAATTTTACTGATGCTGAGTTCGTACGCAGATCGAAAATGGGAGTATAACTTATAACCACTAAGGCACTGAGAACACTTAGTTTTACAAAGTATTTATTGTGTTTCTTTGTGCCCTTAGTGCCTTAGTGGTAAAAATAAAATATTATGATAAAAGTAAATGCTCACCTACATACGCCAAATTCATTCAGTGCTTTCGATTCAATTGATCAGGCACTTGATATGGCTGTTGCCGAAGATGTTAAAGTGGTTGGCATCAATGATTTTTACAGCACAGCTGGTTATCAGGAGTGGGCTGATGGCTGCAAAGTTCGTGGCTTGTATCCACTTTTCAATATCGAGCTGATTTCACTCAATGAAGCCGATCAGAAGGTTGGCGTACGCGTTAACGATCCCGGAAATCCCGGCCGTGTATATATCAGTGGAAAAGGACTTTCGTACCCGTTTAAACTTGCCGAACCTTATGCATCGCAGCTTGCCGAAGTGGTTAAGGAATCGAACAGTCAGGTGGAAGCCATGTGTGGCAAAGTAAACGAAATACTTTTAAATATAAATGCCGGATTTTCAGTGAGTTTCGAATGGATTAAAAATGACCTGGTTAAAGGCCTGATTCGTGAACGCCATTTAGCAAAAGCAATTCGTTTGAAGGTTTACGAATATTGTAATAATAATCCACTGGATATAAAGATTTTGTTTCATAAGCTTTTTGGCGCAAAAGAGTTGAAATCTGAAGTTGCGGATCACGCTGGTGTAGAAAACGAAATTCGTGCAAATCTTCTCAAAGCGGGTGGTGGCGCTTTTGTTCCCGAAGATCCGAAAGCGTTTTTGCCCATGCAAACCGTCTGTGAAATAATTGTAGCGGGTGGTGGTATTCCAACTTATCCATTTCTGGCTGATGATGCCAAAGGTGTTTATACCGATTTCGAAGGCGATTTGGAGCGTGTGGCTAAACAATTGACCGAGCGCGGTTTTCATTCGGTTGAGTTTATTACTACCCGCAATGATGTTGAATTGTTGGAAAAATACGCCAGCTATTTACACGAGCAGGGTTTTGTGGTAACATTTGGTAGCGAACACAATACACCGGCTATGGAGCCGATTGAACTTTTCGCACGTAACAGCACACCACTTACTGAGCGTTTGATGCAAATCAACTACGAAGGTGTTTGTGTCATTGCAGCGCATCAGCATTTGGTGGCTCAGGGCTTGCGCGGTTACGTGGATGCCAACGGGCAAGCTGATAGAAGTAAAAGGGCTGAATTTATAAAATTGGGAGATGAAATAATAAACCCTGCCCCCTAACCCCCTGAAGGGGGGATGATGCAAGTTAGTCTTCATAGTTCAATTTAATATTTGACAAATTAAACAAACTCAAATGAACAATACAGAAAATAATGATAATCGCTCTTTTACCCCCCCCCTAAGGGGTTGGGGGGCAGGCGTATCTGACCTTATTTCAATTTCGCAATTCTACGGCCGCGATACCCGTTTTGTGATTGCCGGCGGTGGAAATACATCGTACAAAAATGCGGAAAAACTTTGGGTAAAAGCAAGTGGCTCGTCGTTAGCTACCATTACCGAAGATGGATTTGCGGTGCTCGATCGTGCCAAACTCAATCTCATGTCGGACAAAGTCTATAGCGCAAATGCAGCCGAACGCGAAGAACAGGTGAAAAACGATTTGGCTGATGCGACTATCACCAAAGGCAAACGCCCTTCGGTAGAAACATCTATGCACAACGTAATTGACTTTGCATTTGTGGTTCACATGCACCCTACACTGGTAAATGGTTTGATGTGCGCCAATAATGCCGAAAGTAATTTGAAAAGATTGTTTGGAACCAAAGCATTGTACATTGAATATACCGATCCGGGTTATGTGCTTTTCAAAAAAGTGGAAGATGCTATCAAAGCCTATCGCGCTGCAAACAACGAAGAGCCGCAGGTTATTTGGTTGCAAAATCATGGTATTTTTGTGGCTGCCAATGATATTGATGAGGTGAAAGTAATTTATAATGAGGTGCTTGAAAAACTTACACCCCCCTTAATCCCTCCAAAGGGGGGAGATCTCTCGAATCTCAATGTTTCAGAAAACAATGGAGAACCCAAAATTCCCTCCCCTTCGGGGAGGGCTGGGGTGGGGTGTCTTCCCGCTATTCGCATGATGCTTTCGAAAGATGGATTGAAAACGCTGAAAGTGCGCAAAAATGCGTTAATCAAGCATTTCTACGATACAGAAGAAGCACAAGCTAAAATAGCCAAACCATTTACTCCTGATGCGATTGTATATTGCAAATCAAATTATATTTTCATCAACGACGAAGAACCGGAAGCTGTATTGACAGAAGCTGCAAAACAGATTCCGGCATTTACCGCTAAATTTGGTTATCAGCCCAAAGTGATTCTGATTAAAGGAATTGGCTTAGTAGCTGTAGGTGATAATGCTGCTCAGTGCGACATTATTTTGGATGTATTTGATGATGCTATGAAAATTGCCTATTACGCCGAATCGTTTGGCGGTCCGCACTCCATGACACAAGAACAAATCGACTTTATTGATAATTGGGAAGTTGAAAATTACCGCCGTAGTGTGGCAGCAGGAGCTTCAAAAGGTCGTGCCGAAAACAAAACCATTATCGTAACCGGTGCTGCACAGGGCTTTGGCGAAGGAATTGCCCGTTGTTTATTGCAGGAAGGCGCAAATATCGTCGTCGCTGATTTGAACGAAGAGGTGGGCAAAGCGACTGTTGCGAAATTCAACTCATTGGCAAAAAGCAACCGTGCTATTTTTGTAAAAACAAATGTAAGCGAAATCCAAAGCATCGAAAATCTCGTTCATGAAACCGTTTGCAACTTTGGTGCTATTGACTGCTTTATCAGCAATGCCGGAGTTTTACGTGCCGGTGGATTGGAAGATATGACACCTGAAGATTTCGAATTTGTTACCAAAATAAACTACAACGCGTATTTTTATTGTACCAAAGTAGTTAGTAGTATTCAGAAATTACAAACCAAATATGCCACTATTGGTTATTACGCAGATATTATTCAAATCAATTCCAAATCGGGTTTACGTGGCAGTAAGGCTAACTTTGCTTACGCAGGCGGTAAATTTGGTGGCATTGGTCTCACACAGTCATTTGCATTGGAACTGGCTCCCTTCCGTATCAAGGTAAACTCTATTTGTCCGGGTAATTTCTACGAAGGTCCGCTCTGGAGTGATCCTGTTAACGGCTTGTTTGTACAGTACTTAAATGCTGGAAAAGTGCCGGGTGCAAAAACTATTGATGACGTAAAAGAGTTTTATTTATCACAAGTTCCAATGAAAAAGGGCTGTTCACCCGAGGATGTTACCAAAGGCGCACTTTACCTGATGGAACAATGTGGCGAAACAGGACAGGCATTGCCGATTACCGGCGGGCAGGTGATGCTGAATTAGAGAACTGCCCCTTAACCCCCTAAAGGGGGAATAAGAGGGAGAGACCCACATCTATGAACTAAAGCAGATTTTTTGGAAGTCCTTTTTAATAAATTTCATTTATTTAGACAAATATAATAGTACAAATTTAAATTACCCAATTGATTTATTTTCAAAGACGAAACTAATTCAATTCCCCCTTTAGGGGGTTAGGGGGCAAATTAATATGAAAACAAAAGCAATACGCCTTTATGGCAAAAAAGATCTTCGCATGGAGACTTTCGAATTGCCGCAAATTAAAGAAGATGAAATACTTGCAAAAGTAGTTTCTGATTCATTGTGTATGTCGTCGTACAAAGCTGCTACGCAGGCTACCGACCACAAACGTATTCCGAACGATATCGCTGAAAATCCGATTATTATCGGACACGAATTTGCCGGCGAAATCGTGGAAGTAGGCTCTAAGTGGGCAAATCAGTTTAAAGCCGGTGATAAATTTTCGATTCAACCAGCGCTTTATTACGAAGATGGCCCTGTGGGTGTGTTAAGCGCACCGGGTTATAGCTATCAGCACATTGGTGGCGATGCAACTTATGTTGTTATCCCCAAAGAAGTAATGGAAAAAAGCTGCTTGCTGGCTTACAAAGGCGAAGGTTATTATCCTGCTTCGTTGGCTGAGCCGCTTTCGTGTGTGATTGGTGCTATGCATGCCAATTACCACACCACTCCTGGAAGTTATGTACACAAAATGGATATTGTTGATGGTGGAAAGATGGCGATTTTAGCCGGAGTTGGTCCTATGGGATTGGCTGCTATTAACTACGTACTTCGCCGCGAAGACCGCAAACCTTCTGTATTGGTAGTTACCGATGTGGATCAAACACGTCTCGACCGTGCTGCGACAATTTATACAGTTGATTTTGCAAAGTCGCGCGGAATAGATTTGCGTTATATCAATACAGGCAAAATGGAAAACCCTGTGGCCGAGCTTAAAGCCATTACCGATGGTTATGGTTACGATGATGTGTTTGTTTTTGCACCCGTAAAACCAGTTGTGGAGCAGGGCGATGCTATTTTGGCTTTCGATGGCTGTCTGAACTTTTTTGCCGGTCCAAGTGATCCAAACTTCAGTGCTACATTCAATTTCTACAATGTACACTATGCCTACACGCACGTGGTGGGCACAAGTGGTGGTAATACCGACGATATGGTGGAGGCGCTCGAAATGATGAGCAAAGGTCTCGATCCTGCAGGTTTGGTAACGCATATCGGAGGTCTCGATGCTGTAATTGAAGCAACCAAACACTTACCTGAAATTCCGGGCGGTAAAAAACTGATTTATACGCATATTGATATGCCGTTGACACCTATTTCGGATTTTGCCAAATTGGGCGAGACGAATCCGATATTCAAAACATTGGCAGAAATTTGCGACAAAAATCTCGGTTTGTGGAGCGTGGAAGCAGAAGCGTTCCTGCTTGCAAATATGACACCATCCCCCTAAAAGAACTGCCCCCTAACCCCCTAAAGGGGGAACAAGAAGGTAAATTGCTGTTTTTTTATAAAAAAATCAATATTTTGGATATAAAAACGATATAAATTTAATTCAACGCTCATAGTTCCCCCTTTAGGGGGGTAGGGGGCAGGATATATTATTATGAAACAACTTGACATTAATTTTATGCATCCGGTAGAACAGATCAATGTGATTATCGGACGTATTTACAGAAGTGGAATGACAACTACTTCGGGTGGTAATATTTCAATCCGTGACGAAAACGGAGATATCTGGATTACGCCTTCAGGAGTGGATAAAGGTTCGTTGACAACAAAAGACATTGTTTGCGTAAAAAAGGACGGTAAAGTAGAAGGTTTACACAAACCTTCATCTGAATACCCGTTTCACAAGGCTATTTTCGAAGCCCGTCCTGAGTTGACTGCTATTATTCATGCACATCCTCCCGGACTTGTGGCGTTCAGTATTGCCCGTCAGGTGCCCGACACCAGCATTGTGCCACAAGCACGCAAAATATGTGGAGAAATTGGCTTTGCTCCTTATGGTTGTCCGGGAAGTGAAGATTTGGGTAAAAAAATTGCCAATGAATTTAAAAAAGGCAAATTCAAAGCGGTCATTATGGAGAATCACGGGGTTGTTCTGGGTGGCTCGGATATGATGGATGCTTATCAGCGTTTCGAAACACTGGAATTCTGCTGCCGAACCATTGTGAATGCAGGAAGAATTGGCAAAATAAACACACTGACCGATGAACAAATTTCGAAATATATCAATCATTTTCCAAAAAATATCACGCCGTTTATGGATGTGAATTATCCTTCGGATGAGCGTGAAATTCGCACAGATATGGTGAATATCATTCGACGTGCATGTGACCAGGGATTGATGATTTCAACTTATGGAACTGTTTCGGTGCGTTGGAGAGAAAATGATTTTCTGATTACACCACGCGACGTAGCCCGCTGGGATATATTGCCGGAGGATATTGTTCAGGTGAAAAACGGAATGGCCGAAGCTGGAAAAACTCCGAGTCGTTCGGTTGCTTTACATCATAGAATTTATCAGCTTAATCCGCATATCAATTCTATAATTGTTACACAGCCAATAAATTTGATGGCTCATGCTGTAAGTCATCAGAAATTTGATGTGCGTACTATTCCCGAAAGTTGGATTTTCCTGCAGGATGTGCCTTCTATTCCATTTGAAAAATTGTATAACAATACTGAGGAAATTGCTCAAATGTTCTTCAAAAATCGGGTTGTAATTGTAGAAAACGATTCAGTAATTGTAACAGGGAATAAACTTATTAATACATTTGATTATCTTGAAGTAGCTGAATTCTCAGCAAATTCATTGGTCATGGCTTCGGCGGTTGGCGCTTTGAAACCCATGGGCGACAAGGAAATTGATGAACTCAGAATTGCTTTTAATGTAAAATAATTTTATGTTACGTTAAAAATAAAAGGCTGCTTTCTTAGTTGGAAGCAGCCTTTTATTATATCGATTTTGAATAACAAAGGTTAGAAAAGATGAAAGGGAGAATTTATTTTTTCGAGTATCTCGTGTTTAATATCTTGGTAACTTCTTCTGTTATGTCATAACCTTCGCCCAATAATATATTATCGCTTGAAGTGTTACTGAATATTATCTGATATTTTTGGTCTTTGTTGTAGTCTTTCAAAAATGCATTAATAGTGTCGCGAAGTTGTTCGCTCATTTTTTGTTGCGATTGCATTAATTGCCTAGATAACTGACTGCCCAAATCCTGCAACTCCTGTCTTTTCTTTAAAAGTCTGTTTTGTTCGTTTTCAGCTCGTTCTCTGCTTAAGAATGCATTGTTTTCCAGTTTTCGCTGAAATTCTGAGAATTCCGATTCAAGCTGACGTTCTTTCATGTTTATGTTAAGTCTTGAATCTTCCTCTTGTTTAATAAGTGATTCATTTGCTTCTTTAGCAAATTCGTATTTCAACAATAATGAATCGATATTTATATAGGCAACAGGTAGCTTTGAGTATGAAGTTGAATCGTTTGAATAAACGTTTTGCACTTTAGGTGTCGATTTTTCATTACCAAATACTTTAATAAATAACACTGTAACTGCAATAAGTAAAATTCCGTTTAAAATTAGTGAGAGATTTTTCATAAAAAAATTTTTATTTATTCTGTTGCGTTTTTAATTAAATCCTTATAATATAATTTGTTTGCTGTTTCTTGTGCTTGTCTGTCTTGCGAAGTAGCACACGATATTCCATTCTTTTTTAGCCCCTCATTGCCACCAATATGTATGTTTGGAAATTTTCCTGAGCGTGTAAAGAAAATTCTCATTCCCATTGAAAGTATTCCTGCGAGAAGTAAAATTGCTGATATTATAAAAGCTGTAAGCATTTTTTGAGTTTTAAAATGCAAAGATAGTTGATTTACAAAAGTTCAATAAAATGCATTCTGATTTTTTAGGAAAATGAATTTTTTGTTGCTTTTTTTAACTGTGAGATGACATAAAGTTATATTCTTTATTTTTTTTAAGACTCTACTTTAAGGTAAATTTCAGGGAATGATTTAGTCAATTATAATATAAAAGTAATTTGATTCCCCAACCCCGTGTAGTGGGGGAGATTTGGAGCAACTGTCAAAATAATTGCATTTAAATTGGTTGTTTTATTGCAAAAATGATAATAATTTTACGCTATTATTTTCCTGAAAGCACAAAATTAAGCAGTTCTTGGATTGATGAGTCGTAACATTTATTCTCAACAAAATCCGAAAAAACATTTTCTGAAAAATCACAAAAAACGCTATCTCAAAATAATGTTTGATAATAGCGTTAATTCTTTTTGAAGATTTCTGAATAAATTATTTTCTTTGATACACTCTCACATAATCTATTTTCAAAATCACAGGATTTTCGAAAATTGCATCTTCTATAGTCCCACCCATAGTTCCGCCCATAGCTAAGTTCAAAATAATGAAAAATTCCTGTTTAAAAGGCCATTTCTGTATTGTGGCATCAACATGAGGTTCCCAGATTGTGGCTGTTTTAACTCCATCAATTGTAAAATGAATGGCATCATCGCCTTCATTAGCACGTTCTTCCCATTCAATTCCATAAACATGGAAGTTGTTTTCAGCATCTGATACGGTTTTTTGTGAATACCAGTTGTTTCCTTTTGAACCATTTTTTTCGCTGGTGTGTACAGCATGTGATATCATAGTTGGTTTTGAACCAACATGTTCCATAATATCTATCTCACCGCAAAGAGGCCAACGGGCTGATGCAAAATTTGCACCGAGCATCCAGAATGCCGGCCAGGTGCCTTTACCAGCGGGTAAATTTATGCGTGCTTCAATTTTTCCGTATTTAAACGATTTTTTATCTTTTGTGTTGATACGTGCTGAAGTGTAACTGTGCGACTGATATATTTCCTTTTTTGCTTCAATCAATAATATGCCATTTTCAATTCTCAAATTTTCAGTTCTACCTGTATAATATTGTTTTTCCTGATTTCCCCATCCACCTCCACCGGTTTCTATAGTCCAATGGTCGGTATTCAATGAATTTCCTTCAAATTCATCAGCCCAAACTAACTGATAAGGTAAATCGTTTCGGGTTACAGTTACCTGGCAGTCTGCGTGTAAGCTGTCGCCCTGAGCTTTAATAAGTGCAAATCCACGCGAAAGAGCTTTAACTGTTCCATTTGCGCTTACTGTAGCCACTTTTGGGTTTGAAGTTGTCCACGTAGTATTTTCACTTGCCCCTGTAGGTAGAAATGTTACTCCAATTTTCATCGAATCGCCTTCAGCAATGCTGATTACAGTATCACTTAAAACAATTTTCTGAACTTTTAAATCAATAGGTGGTTTGGGATTACAGGCAATAAGTAATACCGAAACAAGCAAAAGTTGAATGTAACTGCGGATTTGCATAATAATGAAATTTTTAAAAGAAAAAAATATGAGGAAGCCTCAAAATAAAGTTTTTTAACCAGACTGGTTTATAAATCCAGTCTGGTTAAAAATAAAAGTATAAAATTACTGTTTTTTATAAATAAATACTGCATCAAGATCGATTGTAGTTCCTGCAATACCACCTGCTAGAAACCACAATACATTTTTATCCGTTGCACCTACACTGTATAACAAACCATTGGTCTTTAATGTTGTCATCGGAATCTCAATTTGCTGCCATTCACCATCGCGGTCGAAATCGGCTAAAGGCTGAATCAATGTTCCATTGTCATTAAATGCTGTAGCACCAACTGCAAATTTTACGCCTGATTGACCATCCAAACCAAATACATAAACTGTATTGCTTTTACTTTTAATACCGATATGTAGATAGTATTTATCAGGATTTGCAGTAACAGGTACTAATTTATCCAAAAGAGTTCCATCGAGGCAATTGAAACCTGCACCTGACCAACCAACTGATCCTACAATTAAACTTGTCCAAGGTTCTACTTCGCCAAAGCAGTTTGGCCCTGCCGGGGTACCTGCTGTGAAAGTGCCATCCCACAACCACAAGTTCTTTTTGGCTTCATCCGGACGGAAATCCGCAATTATTTTTGTGCCGAGTTTTCCAGCAGTTACGCCATCAAGCACAATCGGATAATACTCTGTGCCTGTTAATGTAGCTGCAAAGTTTGGTCGTGGTTTAGTAACTGTAACTACACATTTTGCCTGAAATGAACCTATTGCAGCAACAACATCAGCCGTACCCGGACTAACAGCTGTTACTTTTCCATTTTCTACCGTAGCCACTTCTGCGTTAGATGACACCCAGGTAACCGTTCCGGTTGCTCCGGTTGGGAGTAGTGTTGCTACCAGTGTTTCTTCTTCACCGGTTTCAAGGGCTAAACTTGCCTCATTCAGTGTGATTCCTGTTGGTTCAATAGTTTTATCACATGCATTGAACATTACTAAAACGGCTGCTGCTAAAAATAATACTTTTTTAAGTTTCATGATAATTTTAATTTTATTTGTTTATAATTGTTTGATTATTTTTGATTTTCAGGGATTTTGCTCCATTGGATTTAAGTCGATTTCCTGACTTGGAATTGGGAATAGTTCATGTTTACCGGCAATGAATTCAGCCATATGTGAGCGGGCTTCAGTTGTTTCCGCTGCTTTATATGTGTCCATAGTTTGTTTTGCAATTCCCCAACGGCAAAGATCGAACCATCGATGCCCTTCCATGGCAAGTTCTACACGACGTTCATGACGAATGGCTTTGCGTAAATCAGCCTGGTTATCGGCATAAGTACCGTATGGAAATGCAGGAAGAATCGCTGAAGCTCCACGTGACCGTGAACGTACCTGCTCAAGTGCATTTTTTGCAGCTGTAAGTTGATTCAGTTCGCAACATGCTTCGGCATACATTAAAAGTACATCTGCATAGCGAATTACTTTATTGTTGATTGGTCCGCGAGTAGCGTGTGTAAGTTCGTAAAAACTGTTATCAGAATTCATTAATGCATATTTCCTGTTCAGATAGCGACTTCCCAAATATATTTCTTGTTCAGGAGTTTCGATTTCATTGTCTTTCGGATTTAGAATTGTGACATCGCGACGCGGATCGTCAGTTTCGTATTCATTGTATAAGTTTTCAGTAGGTTTGTTGAAACCCCAACCTCCGCCCAGTTTCGACGAACGAGAGCGGGTAAGTATTACCGTAAAAGTTCCGCGTGTAAAACCAAATCCCTGTCCATAATCGCTCATTGGATCTTCCATGTACTGGATTTCAAAAACTGATTCGGGTCCATTTTCACCTGCAAGAGTAAAATTATCGGCATAATTTGTAACCAAATCATATTGATTTGAAAGCATGATAGAATCGCCCCAACGTTTGGCTTCGGCATAATTTTTAATGTAAAGATTTGCTTTAAGCAACATTGCCTGTGCAGCGCCTTTAGTAACCCGTCCTAAATCTGTAGCAGGATAATCACTCTTTTTCCAAAGCCCACTGTTTGCAGCTTCAAGATCGCTGATAATCTGGTTATAGATTTCAGTTACACTTGCCCGGTTTTGTTGCCATTCGTTCGACGATTCGATAGGAGTTGTAACTTTTGGTACACCTCCAAAAATGCGAACAAGCCGGAAATAATAGATTGCACGCAGAAATTTCAATTCACCAATCAGTCTTTTCTGAACACTTACTGTCATTACTGAATCAGTATTCATTTTCGGAATTTCCTGCAAGGGTAAATTGCAACGTGCTATTCCCTGCCATTGAGCACGATAAAAATCTAACAAAAAGGTATTGTTCGAATTTGTTTTAAAATTCTCCATATCATAAGCATCCGCCATATCGGCAATGGATTGCCCGCCCTTGAGTGCATCGTCCGAAACTACATCGCCAATAAACCATTCGGGAAAATAAGTTGAATTAAACTCCCACATAAGAGGAACATACGCGGCATTTACACTTTGAATTGCAGTTTTACCTACACTATAGAAATCTTCAAGTTTTGTTACACCTGGCGATGGTTCGAGTAACCAAGATTCACATGAAGAAAATGTGAGTACAATGCCGGTTATCAGTATCAAAATATATTTTTTCATGATTTGTTCTGTTTTTGATTTGATAATTATATTAAAAGTCAAGATTTACTCCAAACAACATAGTTCGTGCCTGCGGATAATTTCCATAATCAACTCCACCACCAACTTCAGGATCGTAACCTGTGTATTTGGTTAGAGTTAATAAATTACTTGCCGATACATAAAAACGGCAACGGCTGATATTAACTTCGCTGAGAAGTTGTTTAGGAAGGCTATATCCAATTTGAAGGTTTTTCATTCGAAGGTACGAACCACTTTCAACAAACCGGCTCGATGTTTCAAAATTCATAGAAGTTCCGTAGGGATTAGGAATATCGCCATAAGGATTGGCTGTAGTCCAAACATTACGCATCTGAGTGCCAAGTGTTGCCTCTACACCTTTGCCTTCAGTTCGCATACGTACAGCATTATACATTTCGTTTCCTGCAACACCCTGAAAGAAAAGTTGCACATCGAAACCTTTATAATTAACGCTTGCATTTAAACCGTAAGTTAACCAAGGGAATGGATTTCCAATATCTGTTTTATCTTTGTCGTCAATTTTTCCATCATTGTTCAGGTCAGCATATTTCGCATCGCCTGCATGGAAGGGTATTGAAGTTGCATTATAGGCAGACAAGTGTTGAAGTGCTTCTTCATTCGACTTGTAAATTCCTTCGTATTTATATCCCCACCATGTGTAAAGAGCGTAACCCTGATCGGAAATTGTACGGTCGCCATAAACACGGTCGCCACCATTGAGCGCTGTAAGTTCATTTTTAATAAAAGAAATATTTCCGTTAAGCGTGTAATTTACTTTGCCTATTTTATTTTGATGGTCGAGCGAGAGTTCAATTCCCGAGTTTCTAACTGTTCCAACATTTGCTACAGGATCGTAACGGTTTCCAACATGTGCAGGAGCTTTTACCGATAATAACATTTCTTTTGTATCGCGTAGAAACACATCTACATTTCCGCCAAGCAAACCATTGAAAATTCCGAAATCAACCCCCGCGTTTACTTGTTCGGTGGTTTCCCATTTTCCACCTTTGTTCACATAAGTCAGAACAGCTGCTCCGTTTGCCAGTTGCTGATTTTGACCAAATACATAATCAACAAACGATGGACCTGAGTTGAACATTTTGAGAATGAAACTGTCGGAGTTAATTTTATCATTCCCAATTTGTCCCCAACCGGCACGTACTTTCAGGAAATCCAAATTTGGAATACCTTTCATCCAGCTTTCTTCGCTTAAACGCCAGGCAAGTGCAGTAGAAGGGAAATATCCCCATAAATTTTCCGGAAATTTACTCGATGCATCAGCACGAAAATTAAAGGTTATCATATATTTGCTATCAAGCGTATAATGTGCGCGTCCCAAAAGTGAAAACATACGTGTACGGGAAGCTCCATCGCCGGGATAACTTTTATCTTCGGTTGCTTGCGAAATAAACCAGTTGTTGGGTGTTGGGTTCAGAATTGATGCTCCTGAACCGCTCATAGCTGAATAATTAAATTCTTCAGTTGTTTGTCCTACCATTCCTGTAAAACTATGACGGCCCGCATTTTTGCTGTAAGTAAGAATATTTTCGAAAATAATTGTACTGTAACGAGTCATACTTGCTGAAATGAAGTTTTTATCAGAACGGTCGTAATCGGAATAGCGATATGCGTATTTAAAAAGTCTGTCGCGAACGTTAGATAAATCCATACTTACTGATGAACGAAGTGTAAGATCTTTAATCGGTGTAAGTTCAACGTATAAATCGCCAACCCAGCGTTCAGCAATATTTTTTGGGACACTGTTTTGCAACATTGAAAATGGATTTGTAACATTTCGGAAATTTGATGAAGCTGCAATTTGTCCGCTAAGGTCCTTTCCATCAATATTTACCGAGCCGGAAGGATAATATGTGGGATCCCAAGGCGCCATTGCCATTGCAGCAGTAAGCATGGAAGCTCCCGGGCTTGAATTGTTATTCATGGCATTGCGTCCGGTGCCGGTCATAAAAGATAGGTTTTCACCAATTTTCAGCCAGCTGCGAACTTTATGCGAACTGTTTATTCTGAGTGTAAGTCTTTCATAATTTGATCCGATAATTGTTCCATCCTGATTGAAGTAACTTGCACTAATTACATAACGGTCTTTTTCGTTACCTCCATCAATTGAAAGATGATAATTTTGAATTGGAGCGTTTGATACGAAAACTTCGTCCTGCCAGTCAGTTTCTATACTTTCGTAGTCGAGTCCGTTTGGATTGGTATCTGTTTTAGCTAAGGGATAATAAGGTGAGCGACCAAGTCTGTATGCTGTAAGCCATTTGTTGAAACCATTGTCTTTATAATAGTTTTTTTCAGAACCTACATTGTTAAGAGCTATAATAGTTTTTGCAAATTCATCGCTTTGCATCAATTCGATTTTTTTCCAGCGATTCTGAAATCCATAATATGCATTTAACGAGATATTGCTTTTGCCTTCTTTTCCTTTTTTTGTAGTAACCATAATTACACCATTTGCACCACGCGAACCATAAATAGCGGTTGCCGAAGCATCTTTCAGAATTTCAGTTGATTCTATGTCGTTAGGGCTAAGGAAAGAAATATCGCTAACAATAGCGCCATCAACAACGTAAATAGGCGCACTATTATTAACCGTTCCGATACCGCGAATGCGTATAGATGCAGCAGCGCCGGGTTGACCTGAGTTGGCATTTACTGTTACACCCGCTGCACGACCTTGTAATGCCTGATCGAGACCGGCTGCAGGTGTTTTTTGGAGTGCATCGGCTTTAATTGAAGTAACTGAGCCGGTAAGATCACTTTTTTTCATTGTTCCGTAACCAATGGCAACCACTTCATCGAGTAATTGTGCATCGGGGTCAAGAACTACATTAAACGTACCCGATTGATTGATGGTTACACTTTTTTCTTTATAACCAACATAACGGAAAATTAAACTTTTACCTTTAGGAACAATAATACTGTAACGACCATCGAAATCGGTTACTGTACCTTGCCCGCTAATTCCCTGAATAATGATATTTACCCCCATTAACGGGAGTTTATCGTCCGATGCTGTAACTACACCGGAGATATTCAAATTTTGAGCATTTATCAACTGAGCGATAAATATGGTCAAAATTATTAAAGTGCTTTTCAATGAATAATTCATTTTTTTTCGGTATTAAATTAATGATTTTTTTTTGTTACTGACATTGCAAAAATAGTTGAATTGTGTTTAGTCTGACAAATTTTTTACCACACAAAAACTCAACTTTATTCAATTTATACTACACAAAACTTCAATAAATATGCTATTAAACTGTTGAATATCAGTGATAATAATAAATATTATGTTTTACAACATTTATTTCAACGTAACAAGCGACAATTTACACTTGAATTTAGAGTGTTTTTATCAATTTGAAGTTCAATAGAAATAACAATTATGTACTGAATTGGTATTAATTGAAATATAATTTTTCAATTTTATTCTGATTCAGCCAATTTTTTACGCATCTCTACAAGTTTTACTCTGATTTCATTGGCCTTAGCTTCCGTGACATCATATTTCCATATAACGAGTATTGCAATAATACCGGTAGTAATAGGAATTACAATATCGGCAATTCGAAGCCTTGTTAGTACTTCCGCGGTTTGACTTGCAGCATTTTGATCAAAGCCGACCAAATTCAGTACCGCGCCACTTGTCAATAACGCAACAGCTGTTCCGAGTTTTACCATCCACCAATACACCGCGCCAAAAGTTGCTTCACGTCTTGTTCCGGTTTTCAATTCATCAAGGTCGCAAACATCTGCTGTCATCGACATCATTAATGTGAAAAGTCCTCCGATACCAAACGATAGGAAAGGTATAGGAATAAACATTAAGTAAGGATTTTCAGGATTGAATCCCCACCATTTCAGTGTATATCCTATCATTGATATGAGCGTAGATATTATAAACGCATTTTTTTTACCGGTTTTTTCAGAAATAAATGTAATGATAGGAATTACCAGAAAAGCAGTTGCTAATGCACTTACTGTACCAAACCATGCAGGCCAATGTCCGGCAGCGGTTGTGTTGCCATTATACAAATAAAAAATGATGATGAAAAAGGCAAATTGAGCTATGGTTTGAAATCCGTTGAAAATTAGAAAAGTAGCACCACACAATCGCAGAAAAGGCTTACATGCAAAAGTCTGTTTTATTCCGATAATGAAACTTTTACTGTTTTCAGCAATATTCTTCCATTTAAGCTTCGATTGCTCTTTTAATGCAGGTAAACTTAGTTCTTTACAAAAAAGCGCAGGCATTATACCAAGTAACATGCAAAGTCCACCAACCCAATACGATAAGTTACGTGCCCCATGAGGCGCTGAAGCATACAAATTCGGGTCGTAAATAATTACCCAAAACCACGGTGCAATCATCCAAGCTATTTGTCCCACCCATTGTGACACTGCCATCAATCGTGTGCGTTCGTTGTAATCGGGAGTCATTTCGTAGCCAAGTCCGATTAAGGGCGTAGCAAAAATTGTATAACCTAGATAGAAAATCAGCGAAAAAAATAAAAAGTAGAAAAAATTGTAAGTCTGTGAATTTTCAGGATACAATTGCCACATTACCATAAAAGTTATTCCGGTAAGGATACTGCCAATCAAAATGTAAGGTTTTCTTCGTCCCCATTTTGAACGGGTATTGTCAGAAACGTAACCCATAATCGGATCGGTTACAGCATCGAAAATGCGTGGAAGCGCCGCTAGAACACCCGCAAGAAACGGATTCATTTTCAGGGATAAGACTAGAACAATCATAAAAACTCCCAATGCTGCAGGGAATAACTGGTTGGCGAGATGCCCTGAACCGAAAGCAAGTTTCTGTCCGAAAGGGACAATGTCTGAAGCTAAAGTTTTATTATTTGTCATAAAATGTGTTTGGTATTATATAATTTGAAGAATTTAAAGTTCTGCTTCTCTTACCTTTTCAGTACTTCTTTGGGTGTTCTGTCTGTAAAATACAATCCCCAGTGTTTCTCTGCACCGTTTGGATCGTTCTGATTCCCTTTCCATGGCTCATCAAAAGCTTCGAAGAAGAATGTTGTAATGTTCATTTTTTCAGACCATTTCGTTATCCATTCATAATATTTCTTTTGTTTCTGCTCACTTGCTCTGTCGCCAAACTCAGATGAAGTAGTTGCCCAGCCAGCTTCAGAAATGACAATTTTGGCCTTTGGTAAGGCGTTGCGAACTTTCTGAATATTTTCGATGGTGTAATCAATTCCTTCGTCAATGTCTTTTCCTTCCCAAACAGGATAAGTGTGAACAGCAATGAAATCGAGTTCTTTTGCAAGTTTTTCACCTTTTGTTGCCCAATATTCATAATTTTCAGCAACTGTTACAGGCTGCGAAATATCACTTTTTACCCATCTGATATATGAAATAAGCGTATCCAAATCTACTTTATGGTCGTTCCAATCAACCAAAGCTTCGTTTGCAACGTTTACTGCAATAATTATATCGGTATATTTTTTTGCCAATGAAATTCCTCTTTTAATTTCTGCTTTATTTGTGATTTTATTGTAGGTGAGTACTTCATCGGGAATTGGTTCTGTAAGCCATTCACAGGTTTCGTGGGCGCTAAGTTCAGCATTTAGCCAAATGCCGAGCATAACTTTTATATCAATTTTATGCTCAGCTATTAATTCCAAAACAGTTTCGGAATTTTCGCTGCTATCGTAAAGCCTGAGTAGTTTGAAACCTTCATTCTCTGATAAAATTCTTAAATCTTCAAGAATTTCTCCTTTTGTCGGATTTATTGCTCCATCGCCACGGTCAGGGTGTTGACCTTCTCTGAAACCGGAATAACAAATTGCTTTAGAAATTCCAACGAGTCAATCTTCTTTTTTTTGTTTAACAGGAGCATTTTTATTGTCAGAATTTACACATCCCGACAATAAAAAAAGACTTAACGAAATACCAATAATGTAACTGAATATAAATTTAGTTGTTTTCATGATAATATCTTTTAGGAATCAATTTTTTAAGTGAACCACAATTTTTTTAATTTCGATACCGCGGTTAAAAACTTTGTTACTTTCCGTTTCAGGAATTTTGTAAGTGGAAATTTTCAGGTCTGAACCATCATTATAAAAAATATCAATTCCCTCAATTCCATCTATTTTATATATGAAATTTACAGTGCAATAATTGAAACTCAGATATGGATTTAAACAATTTTCATCAGCCGCGAGAAATTCATTTCTTGATAAAATATTTGGTTCAATGACAATACAACCATTTTTTATCATTACGCCTAATTCCATAAAACGGTTGATAACATCCTCTTTTACCTGTCCGGTCATTCCGGGTTGTTGCACTCCTGCCATTGATGGAGTATGCGAATATGGATCGAATGGGAATGAACCATATTCTGCCGGCGATTTATGAGCGCCAATTCCGGCTTTTACTTCGGCGTAATGTTTTTTCAATTTTTCAATCAATTCAGGATTCTCGCCATTTTCAATTGCGATGTAAATATTTTCGCCAATTGCAAGTAAAAGTTTCGAAACCATGTGCCAGTAAATGCAACCCAAACCTTCGTATTTATAAAATGTTCCCGAACGTCCTGTAAATGACTGGTGATCGAAAATCTTTTCGTAAACATCATTAATCTGCTCAATGTCAGTTTCGCTTATGCCATATTTGCCCTCGTTTTTAATTTGCAAAAGTGCATTGTTAAGAAATATTGCATTGTTGAAATCGGCATTAAAATGATAATTTCCCTGCGTATCTTTTTTGATAATTCTTTCGTCATTGTTTTCTGCAAAAGTTTTTAATATGCCAATTCTTTGAATTTCCGAAGCGGGAATACTATTTTTATCTAAAAATGCTGGTAATTTTTTATTAGGGTAAAGAACATAGCTGTTTTGATCAGCGCGATAAAGACTGCTCATACGTAAAGAATCGAGTAAACTCACAACTTCATCAGGCTTAAGTATGCCTGAACTTAATATGGCAACCTGCCCTTCGAGCATTTCATTCAAATAGCGTATGTGAATTTCGTTATCGGTAAATCTAACCAGATTGTAGGCATGATAAAGATTATCATCGCGCTTATTCACGTTTATCGAATGGTCGATATGTTTAAGTACAAGCTCAAGAAACGATGTAAATTCGGTTTTGCTCAGGAGTTGTGTTTCGCCGGAAATTTCATTGTATGCTTTTCTCCGGTATTCTTCTGCTGCTTTTCCCAATAAATCAACAAATGTTCGCCTGTCATTACCGCTAAAACCATTGTTTGTTTTTGATAAAAACGATGAAAAAATCGCAGTCATATCATTCAGCATTTTCTTAATTTCTGCTGATAAAATATATGATTCAGTATCAATATTTGAATAAACTTTGTGGAGATAAACCACAAAACGCCTTAAATAGTACAATGTTACCATTGAAGCTCCCGTGCCAACCAACGCGTTATTGGCATCGTTCCATTCCGGACGGAGTGTGTTCATCCAAATGCCGGCACCAGGTATAAAATTGCTGAGTTTTGCAGTAAGCGTTACCAATATTTTCTCGGTGAAACTTACTAATTCAATTTCCTGATTTTTGTTTTGAACCAATCTGGCATCAGCGCCATAATGCTTTTCCAGATTCAAAATTTCTTGATGCAAATTTGCATCAAAATTTATTGAATCTTTCGGATTTTGCACAATTTCATCGTAACTCTTAATTTTGTAAGGAACATTGGCAAAAGCAAACTTACCGTTTTGAATGATGCATGAAAACCTTTCAGGGAAATGGTTTGAAGCAAGTTCGAGTAATTTCAGCAAATAAATAATCTGATGGTCGCCCCAGTAGCCGATATTCGCCCATGGATGATCGGGCTCAATTACTTCCCAATCAATGCCCTCGCTCGTAATTTTGTAAGGATTGTAACCATCGATGGTGGTGGCATTTAGGAATTTAGAAATGATACTGAAAATGTACAGCGGATAAGATAGCGACAATGCTTCCCAGTTTTGAAAAATATCGCGCCAGTTACCCTGATACGAAAGAATTTTATTCCCTTTTTCGTCTTTTACATTTATGTTGAAATTGTTCCACGGACGACTCGGATCACCATGCCGGCGACTGAAGGTTAGTGGAAGATATTCCTGAAATAGTCTTGTGAGTTGTGCATCGTTTTGCTTTTCAACCTCATTTTCAAGTTTTAACAGTTCAATATTTTTTGGTAGTGAATCAAGAAAATCTGCATGAAGTGTTGCAGTCTTTTTATTGAAATGAATTACATGTCTTTTAAAATCGATTGAATCAATTTCATATTCATTATTGTAAATTCCACCGCGCATGATGTTGAAAAGTACATTTGAAAAATGACGCGCCACATTGTTTTCATCCGAGCTGAGCTGAATTCCATCTGCTTGCTTCACAAGTTGTTTTAATGTTCGAGTGCCATTTTCTATATTATTTTCAATCATTTCTGATTTCAATGCATCGGTGCGAACAAAGCCAAGCAAATCAATTACTTCTGCCGCATCTTTATTTAACTCGGCTACGATATACCAATTTTGCGTAATCCCGACTTCGGGTTTTAATGTAGCATGAATAAAATATGCGCCTCTTACACCTTTCGATTCAGTTTCAGGGTGAATTGGTGCGCCATTTCTGAAATCTTCCAATTGTTGAGTGCTAAGTAAAAATTTACAATTATCTATTCCCGCACTCCATACTGTATTAGCTCTTAATGATTCGCTCGGTTCAGCACGGTCAACTAAAGTAGCTTCCATTCGATAAATGGCAAGTGATGAATTATCAACAAGTTCTGATTTTTTGTATGCATCAACAAGTGTTGAATATTCATTTTGCGTTTGTCTGTTAATGCCGGCAGGTAAAATGTTCTGAATTCCGTCAATTATTTCAATTTCAGAGATTTCGCTATTATTATTCGTCAAAATACTTTTGCGGATAAACCCAAACTTATCGGCGCTTGTCCACATATAGCTGAACATAATACCTAAATCAAGATTATTTTCTGTAAAAATAAGTTTGTTACCTGTAGTGCTTTTGGCAATACTGCGAACAGTTTTATATAAAACCTTTGTGCGAACTGAAAATGGCTCCCAAATAAATTTTTTATCTTTTATTTTAATTGATAATACCGTTTTACTTCCTGTAATTTCAGATGAATCAGTAATTTTATCATCTGTATAATACGGAAATAATGCATTGTCCGGATTTTTTCTGCCTGCTGTTAATCCGCCCGTGCTTGAAATGTACAACCATTGATCAGATTCACTCGCCAGACTGATAAAAAAAGGCTGCATTTGGTCATAATTATCAATTTTGTAATATTTTTCATTCTCAATAAGTACAAAATTACCCCTAATCCTGCCCCCTAACCCCCTAAAGGGGGAATTAAAATTAGTTTCGTTTTCAATATTTTTCATATTCATTTCTAATTAGTTTTTTACGTTCGATTTTCAATAAGACTTGTAATTATTATATGAATTCACAACATCACCACTTTGCACATTTTTTGTGCTGGTTGGCTTTATTATTCCCTTTAGGGGGTTAGGGGGCATGTTTATGGGTACTCCTCTTCTCTCTTCCAATTCCTTCTTCATTAAATCAGTTGTTTTCCTGTCGATATTATAAAATATCATGAAAATGGCGCATGACATATACAGAATTCCCGGAATAATTGAAACAAGTAATTTGATGCCCGTTATGGCTTCAGCCGTTTGTTCAACATTAGGCATAAAGTTGGAAATGGTTAAAATCCAACCTGCAATGGCAGCTCCGATTCCCCATCCGGCTTTTTGAGCAAATACAGCTGCTGAAAAGTAAAGTCCTGTAGCACGTCGGCCGCTTTTCCATTCACCATAATCGGCAGCATCGGCTAACATAGTCCATAAAAGTGGTACAGCTGGTGCATAAGCCATTTTTGCTATAATATTAAAAACATAAATTGTAGTGATATTTGTAACTCCGGGTAAATAAATCAGCATAAAAAAAATACCTGAAATCAGAGAACTGCCAATAAATACATTTTTATTTCCAAAGCGTTTTGCAAGCGGTTTCGAAAGTGGCAAAGCCACAATCAATGCCACGGTTCCGAGAACATTGAAAAGTTGTACATTGTCCTCGCGTCCTAAATAATATTTAAAGTAATATGCAATAGCAGCATTTTGCATTGCAAACATGATAAAAGATACTATGCCTACAATGGCAAGAATAATCCATGCGCGATTTTTAAATAAATTCCGCAAATCTTCGCCCAATGCATTTTTTTGTTCTTTAGGAGGTAAAACACGCTCTTTTGTAGTTCTGAAAGTAATGTAAAAAAACACCAGACTTAATGTGGCAAAAAGCAAAACCGTATATTGGAATCCTTTTGCTTTATCGCCATCGCCAAAGAAATTGGCAAGTGTCAAAGCTAATCCGGTAACAATAAACTGACCTGCAAAACCTGCGATAAAACGGTACGAGTTTAGTCCGGCACGTTCGTAAGAATCGTTTGTCATTACAGCGCCCAGTGCAGAGTATGGGAGGTTAATAAATGTATAGGCTGTCATAAGCAAAACATAAGTAGCACCCGCATAAATTACTTTTCCGGTTTCGCCAAAATTTGGTGTGGTAAAAGTAAGAATAGCCAAGACTGCATAAGGCACAGCTGTATAAAGGATATAGGGACGAAATTTTCCCCAGCGCGATTTTGTACGGTCCGAAATTATGCCCACAATGGGATCTGTAGCCATATCCCAGAATCGTGCTATCAGCATTATTGTTCCTGCTGCTGCCGCTGAAATTCCATAAATATCAGTATAAAAAAACAAAAGCCAAAAGCCAACCATGTCCCATACAAAATGGGATGCAGTGTCGCCTAAACTATAACCGATTTTTTCTTTAATAGAAAGCTTCATATTTTCAATTTGGTTTTTTTGAAATAAGAAAATAAGAAAATTGGAAATTAAGAAAATGAGAAAATAGTAAAATGAGAAATCTGAAATTAACAAAGACCTCGATTAACGCTCATTCCCTCTAATAAATATTTTTCCAATTTCTTTCCCCATCGGGGAAAGTACCCGAAGGGGGATAGAGGTAGGGAGGGTTAGGGAGGGGTTTAGGGTTTAGGATTAATTATATTCAATTCTTCACCTGGTGTGCCATTTTGGTAAATTTTAATGTAATCGATATACATTTTTACCGGTTTTCCATTTTTCGGCAAGGCAGTTATCTTTCTAAAATTTTTATTCCACGATGGAAAAATGTTGAATTTTCGCGGATAATAGGGCAATCCGGTAAATGTGCCTCCTACAGCCAGATTGGCTAAAATATGATAGGGTTTATGAAAAAACCAACCTGGACTATTGGCATTTTCTTTTTCATTAATCCGCATATCGAAATATGGTTTTGCATCGGGATATTTATCCTGATTAAGAAACATTAAAATGGAATCAGGAGTCCAGATTAGCGTAAAAAGTTGAAATTCATCTTGCAAAGAATATGAGGCTGCGGAATGCATTCCTTTGTTTGGATATTTACCATCGTTCCAACCATCGCCCCAATGCAACGCACCATTGAAATATCTGTCCTGTAAGTTTTCTTCAATTCCTTTCCAGTTACCGAGTTCTACAATATCAATTTCACCACAACGAGGCCATCCAACCTGAGTTTTATCATCGCCAAGCATCCAGAATGCAGGCCAAAGTCCGTTCGCGGTTTTGGGTACAAGCACCCTGACATCTATTTTACCGTATTTTACTGTAAGTTTACCTTCGGTATTAACTCTCCCCGAAATTGCAGGTCTCCCTTTATAGGTTTTTCTTTGGGCTGTTAAAACCAAACAATTCACTCCGGACGGATGCTTTTCGATACCCAAATTCTGTGGAATATAAAATTGTGCTTCAGCATTTCCACCCCCTTTATTATTGTTCTCGGCAGTCCAAATATTATTGTTTAGCGTGGGATTATCGAAATTTTCTTCCCAAACCAATTTATATTCAGAAGGTTTTTGTCCTTTTACTAAACTTAAAATCAGAGTAAAGAAAATAACAAAAGCAATCTTAATTGTTTGCCTGTTCATGTTTAATATTTTTAAGTTGTAAATTTTCATATACATTATCGAAAAAATGAATTGTATTTCAATTAATATTCAATGCTTTACAAAGTTTTGTTTGTCAAATTAAATACAATAAAGTGTCAATTTATAATTTGCCTGAATGAAATAATATATTTCCATCTGCAACTATGATTAGTCTTTACATAGGGTTGAAGGCATTATAATTTAACAGTTTGTTTATTATATGAAAAACAGAAAATAGTTCGCGGGAATCCAAATCCCCGCGAACTTGGAAAGATTTATAATTTTATAATTTTTCGTGTTATGAAATTTCCATCTGTCAGCTTAAATGTAACGAAATAATTACCCGATGAAATATGGCTCAAATTTAGAGTTGTTTCAAAGCTGTTTATTTCAATATTTTTTTCTGTCTGTCCTAATAAATTACGAACAATTACCTGACAGATTATTTGTTCGGAATCCACATGTAATATATCCTGTACAGGATTCGGGAATATGGAAACGATTTTTTCTGCTTTAATAACTGATACTGCTGTTTGTGTCAAATAGTCGCCTTTGTAGAACAATAGATTATCCATATGGAAGGTACCATTTACCAACCAGAATCCAACTTGTTTTACTTTTGATAAATCACTTGCCGGATTATTTGCTTTTAAATTGGTCAACAACAAATCGATGCTGTTCCACTGATTTGGAATCAATGTCAAAGGCAATTTACATTCACCTGTAGTTGTTACAACTCCCAAGCTCATTGTTGTTGCCACAGTTGGATAAATGTCAACATGGAGTTTTTCCATATTTGTTGAAACTAAATCAACTAAAGGACTAATATCCGGTGTGCCGAATGCAGCATTTGAAGCAGAATTATTAACTGACTTAATTTTATCGACTCCTATTGTTGTTTCAGTCATTGTTGTAGCATACCACATGTCAAATCGCGATGCAACATTCGTATAAGGATCGCTAAAAATACTTATCACATTTGATGGTAAAAGCGTTGGAGTTGGAGCAGGTTCAAAGACACTTCCCGCGGTAGTGGTTGCGGTAACTTGTATAGGATTATTTGCAGCTGCATTTCCGGATGCATCTTTAGCTTCTATTGCGAAAACATACGCAGTTTCAGGTGTTAGACCAGATACAATATATGATTTTTGAATACCAGAAGTACCTGTTGTAGTTAGTGTTGTAGAACCATACTTAATTGTATATGTTATTGCGCCTGAGTTATCGGTTGCATTCAGCAATAATTCAACACTACCCGAACCAACGTTTCCTTTTGTAGCGGTAAAATTTGCAGGCGCTTCAGTATCATCAACATAAGAGCCACAACTTGTCCCTACTTCATAATCGAAGTATTTTGTTACTGCCATGCCACCCGAAAAAGCGAATTTGCAAGCGTAACTAATGGTTTCACCTTCTGTGAGACCACCCAGTGTGTATGAGAATTTTTTATTTCCAATACTTGTCATTTGGGCTTCTGAAAATGGAGTTTTTTTCCAGGCATAAGCAACCACACCTTCCTTGTCATCTAATAATTCGAAGGTCATAGTAACATTTGATCCCACAGTTTCGAATGTGGCAATGTAACCTAAAGTAAATGAGCCTTGCGATGCATCTTTCGATGTAGTTTCACACTTCATGAGAGGTGCAATGGTTACATTGACCGGTTGCGATGTGCTTACAGCTCCTCCATTATCGGTTGCCTTAGCTGTCAGCATATAATTTCCAATTCCAGGATTCCACACAATGCTAAATGGAGATGAATTGTCGCTTCCAATCAAAGTTGTTCCACGATAGAATTCAACTTTCGATATTGTTCCATCAAAATCAGTGGCATTGGCTGTAATTGTAACCGGGTTACCTTGTGTATAAGTAGAGTTATTTGTTGGTGAAACAATGGCAACAGTAGGAGCAATATTGGATGAACTGCTTACCATAACCAATAATTCAACTTGGTCGGAACGCATATCGGTGTTTGTAACAGTTAGTTTCAGACTGTACAGTCCTTCCTCCAGACCACTGATAGTCGGATTTATAGCTGTACTATTGCTAAACTGAATAACAGATGGACCGTAGTTTTGCGTCCATTTGTACGTTAATGCTTTTCCTGCCGATTCTGTACTTGCCGAAGCATCGAGTGTTGTTGAAGTTTGAGGTAACACAACTTTAATATTTTCTCCTGCATTTGCAGTAGGAACACTATAAGGCAAATCGCCGGTACGGGTAAATGTCATCTTTCCCAAATTAAATTCTCCGGATGAAAACGCTACACGCAACACACGTTTTCCTGCTGTTAACGGAATATCTGCTACAGTTTTTGTTGCCCAAATAGTCCATACAGTAGTTGATGTGGAAGGAGCTGTTATATTACCCGAAATTGCTTGACCATCCAACTCAAGTCGGAAAGGACCACCTCCATTTGCATTTCCTGAAGCATGACGGAATGTAAATGAATACAAACCAGCTTCAGCAACATTCACTGTATATTCCAACCATTCGCCTGTATCAATCCAACCCACAGTTGCACCTTCGCCGGCAATGGTTTTTGCATCCACTGCTTCGTCCATTCTGAAATCTCCGGCATTTGTGGGGCTTAAATCCAAATAAGCTATATTTTGTCCTATTCCACCTTCAAAATAATCGTATTTCCCTGCTTCAATTGTTCCCGGAATCTCAGAAATAATTCCACCATAAGGTTTTTGTTCACCCACAGTTACAAGTACACTGTTGGTGGTATTGAATTTTTCGTTTTCGAATACTTTAGCGTAAAAACTATGAACTCCAAGACCTAAATTAGTTGCATTGAATGTGTACGGAGTTGAATTTACTACACCTAACGATGTATTTCCATTCATAAACTCAATTTTAGTTGGTGTACCCTCAGTAACCGTAAGGTTTAATTGTACGCTTCCGCCAACTGCAGCTTGGTTAAATGATGAAGCAAGAGTTCCTCTGGCATTACTGTCTTTACTGGTAACCATTCTGCGTGCAGGTACCTGCAATTGATAGCCATCGGAGAAAGTAACCGTAATGGCTGCATTGGAGTAGTTATGCGCCACATACGTTTTTTCGTTATTTTTCTTAAATACAGCAGCAATAGGATAATTGGCTGTAACACTTGCGTCAACCTGTCCCAACGCGTTCATGGCATGTAACCAGTGGTAGGTTTGTGCATCAGAAACACCAAATTTAAGATTTCTTCCAGGGTAAGAATCGTATAATTCGATGGCTTTTGCAGGATTTGTAAATGCAGCAAATTCCCACATAATATCGTGCCATAAATTATCATTAGCCTGATTGCTTAAAATACCCGTATTGGCTGTTATTTCGTTCCAAAGTTTTGTAGCATAAGGGATGTTATGACCCAAATAAAGGGACCCGCCGTGGATTGGATACAATTCTATGCCGTAAGATGCAGCAATGTCTCCTGTCCAGAAAGTTTGATTATCAAAACTATTACCCCATATTCGGGATACTAAACTATATTTTTGGGTTGGAGGGAAATTACGTCCATATACATCGAACCAATACTCTTCAATAGCAGTTTGTTCGGTGGTGTAAAGATAAATTCCCAAATCGCGGATGGCTTTATTTCCGGTTATTTCGCCCCAATGAATCAACGAAGAATTAAACTGCATACTTTCAGAAGTGGATTCCTGGTCGTTACCTTGTGGGAAATTTGCAAAACCATTTGCCCAGGAATGTCCTGCATACGGACTGTAATTACGTAAATAAGGAAACATAGTGTCGTTGCGATCCGTGGTAGCAGCATCGCGCACCAATAAATTAATCATTTGACCCCATTGCGTTGCCCATCCCGGTTCATATTGTTCAACAAAAGCGGCTGCATGAATAAAATACCCCCAATGAAAATGGTGGTCGTTTATATTATTGTCCTGCCCATGACCGGCAGGATAACCAAGCAGAGCCGACCATGTAGTATTGTAATAAAATAAAAATGCTTTTTCGCCACTTTCGGCTTTCAGCCAATTCTCAAGACGGTCTTTTACCGTAGCCAACATTTTATTCAACGATTCGGTATTTCCCATTTCAGCAGCAATACGAGCTGTTTGAATCAAACGGTTCATCACTTGTCCTTCGTTGTACGAGTCAGTCCACAGCGCAAGTTGATCGTTTTCGATGGATGTTATTTTTTGTGTAAGAGCAGTAGGAGTAAAGCCTGCACTGTAATTATTTACATAAGGTAAGGTAGGCAAAATACCTTTGAATTTATTTTCTACACTGAAACTGTTTCCTTCCAATGTCTTCATTTGACCCCTAATAGTGGCGTAAGAATATTTATCGGGCACAGGCGAATTGGAAGCCAGATTTGCCCACTGGTGGGGAATTAATCCAAGCAACATTTTGTTTTGTGTTCCTTCTTTCACTTCAGTTTCAACCACGAAATCAGTACGAACCACAGAAGTAGTTTCGTTGTAGCTATAACTTGCAGTTGTTTTCTTTGGGAATACATAAGCGTATTTCTTATATTCTGAAGCTACTGCTGCCACATTGGAAGCGGTTAACGGAATAAAAGCCATCGACCAATAGTTTTTTCCATTTAAGTTTGATGTGTAAATTTTTCCATTTTGACTCCATGTGCTACCTGTAGGTGCATAAATCGCAAAATCGGCTCCATTCCGGGCATTGGTAATCACCAGCATTTCGTTATCAACAACTACATTTCCCAAGTTTACAGTAACCTGTGCCACATCATTATTTCCTTTGGTAAAATATAAAAAGGGCATACCTATTCCTGATGTTGTTTCAAAATTGCGTGTTCCATCATTCCAGCTCATTGTAACTGTCCAATCTGAATAATCAGAAACCGTAGTTTTTGTTGTTGCAAGATTGGTTACACCTACTACAACAGGCTGCTGATCGTCAATTACTCCCCAAGGAATGTAACTAACCACTAATCCATTGTTCGTAGTTTTCATTGTGTAAGGATAATTGAATAGATTGTCGGCATGGTTTTCTTTAACTAATTTGGACCACCAGTCGTTTGTAGGAACAGGTTTTCCGACAGCAGTGCCTGACAATTGAGGCGTACCTGAGGGATAACCATTACGACCGGCTGCATCAGTACCCGGAAATGTTTTGGTATAGCTGCCGCTACCTACCGGTACAATCTGAGCTAAAGCAAATAATGCACTTAAGCCTAAAGTTGCTACAAAAATTGAAATTCGTTTAATGTTCATTTTTGAGTTTGTTTTTGCTGAAAAAATCGTGAATATCAATTATCTTTAATGCTGTGAAAAAAGTTGAAGTTTACAAATTTTGTCTGCTGGTTGTTTATATATTATTCTTTTATTATTCTGAATTTTTTTTCTGTTTTGTCATCGAATGTAATTCCTATCACATATAATCCGGATTTTAAGTGTGAGAGATTTATTTTGTATTCGGTATTGGATATGTTTTCGATAAACTGACCGTTTACGGAAAATATTTTCAATTCGATAACTTTTTTGTATTCTTCGATAATAATAAAATCTTTAACCGGATTGGGATAGATTTCTGTGTTAATTTCAGGTTCATTGGTGCCGCTATTTAATTCAGGACCCTTATAAAGTTCGCCTTCCACACCCTTTTGGTAAATGCGTACATAATCGATATACATTTTGGCATTTGAACCATCGGCAGGAAGCGCTGTAATTTTAGCAATGTTTGAATTGCCGGTAATTCCGGTAAAATTTCCACCTACAGCCAGATTAAGCAAAATGCTGAAAGGTTTATGAAAATATCTTCGTGGACTGCCCGCTACATCTTCGCCCGAAATGTTCATTTCGAAATATGGTGTGTTGTTGGGGTATTTGTCCAAATCGAGGTAGGTTTTAACCGATTTGTCGTCCCAAATCAGTGTAAATAAATGAAAATCATCTTGAATCCCGTATGAATTTGTTATTGCTTTGGCATAATTGGGGTACGAACCTCCATTCCAACTTTCGCCCCAGTGACAGGCACCGTTGAAATATTTATCTTGTGTGCCGTTTTTAATACCGTTAGAGTTTCCCATCTCAAGAATGTCGATTTCACCACATTTAGGCCATCCAACTGTAGAAAAATCTTCGCCCATCATCCAGAACGCTGGCCAAAGCCCGTTGGCAGTTTTGGGTAATTTTATACGTGCTTCAATTTTTCCGTATCTGAACGAAACTTTTCCAAAAGTATTCAACCTTGCCGAAGTAGCTTTTTTCCCACTGAAATCTTCAAGCCTTGCATTTATAACCATGCAATTTACACCACTTTCATGCTTTTCGAGGCTAATATTTTCGCGTCTGTAATATTGCAGTTCATTATTGCCACCGCCATTGCCGTTAACTTCGATGTTCCAGTGAAATTCCTCATTCAACACCGGTTTGTCAAAATTATCTTCCCAAACTAATTTATATTCCTGTGCTGAAATAAACAGAGAAGTAAAAAATAGAATGATAACAATGCCGTTTTTTTTCATGATCAAATTGTTGATTTGGTGATAAGAAGAGTGTATCCTGATAAGAAATCAGCGATTAAAATGAACATTTGATTTATAACTAAATATATTTTTTAGTTAGTCAGATGTGTTTTATAAATATGAGAATGATTTGTCCGCAACGTTTTTTAAATCGCTGCGGACATAAATTGGTGTTATTTTTTTACAATTTTGTAAGTAGAAACAAGACCGCTTTTTAGTGATACAGTAACAAAGTAATTTCCCGAGCTTATGTTACTTAAATCAATCGATTTTTCGAAACCTGCAAAAGAAATAGTTTTGATGTTTTGTCCTAATAGATTGCTTATTACTACTTTACTAATTTCATTTTCAGATTTAACAGAAAACATATCGGTAACTGTAGTCGGATATACTGAAATTGATTTATCGGCATATACATTGTTTACAGCAGTTGCGCCTGTGTGGAAATACAAATTATCCATATAGAAAGTTCCAAAACTACCTGTAGTAACGAAACCAACCTGTTGAATGTCAGTTTTGTTTCCCAAAAGAAATGAAGTTAATGGAATATTTACACTGTTCCATTGATTTGGTGTGAGTGTACCTAACGAAACCCAACCTGTTGATTCACCATGTGCAACTGTAACAAGTTTAAGCCCAATATCCATTGTTGAAGTAGGAAATACATCAACATGTATAAAGCTCATATCTGTTACATTTAAAGGAGTTCCGTTAAAGGTTGGACTCCCACAGTTTCCTGCTGCTGTAGTAGTCATGATTTTTCCGGAATTACCTGCAGCAAATGTGCAGTCGCCAATTGTCATATTCCACCAATTGTCAAATGCAGTTACTGTTACAGCAGGTGTATAGGTGTCGCTATAAATTGATTTAACCTGAGTAGAAGGTGCTGTAGGAGCAGGAGCAGGTGCCGGTATTAATGATGCTTGTGTTACAGCAATATTTTTTGTTGTACCGCTTCCTGATACGGTTACAGTGGCTGTTCTGGCAACATAAGTATTGTTTTCCTGTGCTGTTAATGTGATAGTTGCATTTCCTGTACCGCTTGTTCTACTTGGTGTTAACCATGACTGGTTACTTGCTACTGTCCATGAATTGCCGGTGGTAATATCAAAAGTATTTGTGCTATTTGCCGGTTGATTTATAGAAACGGTATTTTTCGAAACAGTCAGCGAAGGAGCAACATCAGTCCAGAAATAGATATTATCCAAATAAATAGTAGTGTATTTCGATGAACTTCCTGCAGCACCTAAAACATACCATTCATTCGATTGAAATTTAAACTGAATTGCAGTTGATAAAACAGCACCAGTAAATTCTGATAAGGGAATATCAAGCGATGTCCATGTTCCATTTGTTGCAATCGGTTTTGTAATTGTTTTTTCGGCACCCCAAATTAAGGTTACCGGAAATGTCGCTGCATTTACGTCGGTCGTCCAAACATCAATATGTAAATACTTCATACTTGACACATCCTGAGTGCTTCCAAACTGAATTCCCTGATAATTCATATTTGCATATTTAATCACATCATCAGTTGCGCCAACTTTTATAGCATTATAAGTTGTTACTTGCCCCCAATTTGGGAAGAAATTTGTGTTGGCAACATTTGTGTATGCATTGCTGAAAATTGAAATGACATTTGTTGCCGGAGCTGTTGGAGTTGGAGCGGAAACGGTTGGTTGAGCCATGACTGCCACGTTACCTGCTGCAAAAATCATTGCGATTGATAGAAAGAATTGCGTAACTTTTTTCATTTAAATATTTTTTTTGAATTTAAAAATACAACTTTCCCAAAGTTTTAAATTTGGGAAAGTTGATTGTTTTTAAAATTTATAATTTTACAAATTTTTGAGTAGAAAGTTGACCGTTAGCCAATTTCACAGTAACCAAATAATTACCTGAAGTAACATCGCTTAAATCAATCGATTTTTCAAGTCCGTTAGCTATAATTGATTTAACATTTTGTCCAACCAAATTACGAACAATTACTTCGCTGATTTCTGAATTTGCAGAAACAGTAAGTTTGTCAATGGCAGGATTTGGAAAACAATAAATAGAAGGTACATCTTTGCTATTACCAATACTTGTAATAATTGGATCTTTGCTGAAAAGAACGTTATCAATATAGAAAGTTCCATCACCTCCGAATGTTCCAACTCCTACCTGGAAAACTGAAGTACCAGGCAAACCTAATGCACTTTTTGGAATATTTATTTGATTCCATTGATTTGCAATGAGAGTTGGGAAAGAAGTCCAACCGGCACCGCCACCACCAACTGGTACAACATTGTATTGAAGTTTATCAACTGTGGCATCAGTAGGATAAATATTGATATGGAAATTGGACATACTACTAATATCCAAATCATCGAATTGAATACCACCGCCACCAGTACCTCCGGTTGTAATTATTTTTTTAGCATTCCCTCCATTGGCTAAAATAATATCCGACCAAGAAGCATTCCACCATGATTGATACTGAAGTGAAGTAGCTGTAGGAGTGTAAGCATCACTAAAAACTGACATTACATCTGAGGGTGCAGCACTTGGTGTTGGTGAAGCTGGTAATGGTGCTAAAGTAGTAGCATTAACTACAATGGGGCTATTGGCTGCTTCATTGCCGGCTGCATCTTTAGCAACAACTGAGAAGTTATAAATTGTAGAACCAGTTAAGCCGCTAATTATAAAGGATTTCTCAACACCTGATAAGCCCGATGTGTTTAAAACAGTTGGACCTGTACCATAAGAAATGGTATAAACTACAGCTCCAGAATTATCTGTGGCATTAAGCAATAATTCAACTTCATCGGCAGTTACAGTACCTTTAGTTGCAGTAAATGCAGTTGGAGCTTCAATATCTGCATCGGCTGAATCATCGTAGAAATATATATTGTCGAAATAAACAGTTTTTCCACCTGTTCCTTCAAGTTTCAACTGATATACATTAAGCATTGTTAATCCCTGTGTTGTAAAATCAGTTAATGGTATATCAAAGCTTTTCCAAGTTCCCAAATCCGTTGGAGCCAAAGTGAGTGTTTTGAATTTCTCAGGTTCATTCCCTGTGTTTGCTGCATTTCTACAAATAGGAAATACTTTTACTGAAGTTTCTGTTTCAGTCCAAACATCAATATGCAAATATTTCATTCCAGTTGCTATTGGGAAAACATTGTTGAAGGTAGTACCCTGATAATTAAAATTTGCATATCGTAATACATTGTCCGTTCCCACCTGAATGATTGATTGTTGTGTTGCCTGTCCCCAATTTGGATTATAGTTTATTCCTGCTACAGTAGTAAACGCATCGCTGAAAATTGAAATAACTTTTGCCGCCGAATATGCCGGAGGCGTTGGAGCTGATGTAGTTAAACCCGCTGTTGTAGTTGCATTTACAACTATTGGACTGTTAGCGGCAACATTGTTGCCACCATCTTTTGCTGTTACTGAAAAGGCATAAGAAGTAGATGGTGTTAAACCTGTAACTGTGTGAGATTTCTGAACACCAGATAATCCTGAAGTATTTATTGTGGTGCTACCATAAACAATTTGATAACTTACAGCGCCCGAATTATCCGTTGCGTTAAGCAATAATTCAACACTTGTCGAAAGTTCTTTTCCTAAGGTTGCTGTAAATGCGGTTGGAGCTTCAGTGTCTACTATTGTAGTACATTGTCCCCAGGTTATTGTTGGTGGCCAAGCATACAACACTAATCCAGGATATAAAATGTGAATTTGAGTATATAAGTTTGGAACTGATGTTGAAGACATTGTAACGGTATAAGTAAGCCCTCCATTACTAAGCCCTCCAATTGTTTTTGCTTGCACATTTCCTGAACTTAATCCTATCCACCATCCATCGTGTACACCTGTCATAACAACGCTTGATTCAATCGTTATAACATAAACATTAGTAACAGGTGATTCCATACTAACTTGTATAGAATTTGCTCCGTTAGTAAGCGTGTGTTGGCAATACTGTATTGCCGAAACCTTAGTTACCGAGAATATGAAACCTAAAAGGAGTAATCCCGTAAGCAAGAAATTTTTTCGAGTCGTTACGCTTTTAAAAGCGTCTAAAATTTTTGTAATTTTTTTCATGATAATAATTTTTTTTATTGTGTTAGAAAATTGAAAATTTATCTGATACAAATGTATTATATCATGATTGCTATTTCCAATTTTTTTGCTACACATAAATTCAATTATTTAGATAAAATACCTCACAAAACCACAACAAAACTAAATTTAAGTAATTGATAATCAGCATTTGTTTCTGAAATATGTTTTATAACATATTTCGATAACGATTTCAACAGAAAATATTTTCTATAATTGAATGCAAAAACAAATTATAAACTTGATATTGTATGAAAATCCTCACTTTTTTTGTTTCAATTTTTTTTTCTGTTTTATATCTTTCGGCAAATCAGCCTTTCGTTAGAAATTTTAGCCGAAAAGATTATAAATCGGGCACTCAAAACTGGGCAATTGCGCAGGATAGCAATAATGTTATGTATTTTGCCAACAACAATGGCTTACTTATTTACGATGGTAAAAGCTGGAACACAGTTCCTATCAGAAATGGTACAAAGATAATGTCGTTGGTTTACAATGGCGAAGGAAGATTTTATGCAACTACTTTCAACGAATTTGGATATTTTGAACGAAGTAATCAGGGTAGAATGGAATATTATTCCATTTCAGAACAATTCGGACTAAAATCAGAAAATTCAAATGAAATTTTCCATGTGAGTTTAGATAAGAAGAATGTTTATTTTCAGGGCGAAAGGAATATATATAAATATGATGGAAATTTTCTGACCGCGCTAAATATTAAGGAAAGAATCGATGTTTCGGCAATTGTACATAATGTGCTATTTGTCAGCGCGCAAAACTCTGGTCTTATTATGTTGAATGGAAATATGTTTGTAAGTATTACAGGGTCCGAATTCATTAAAAACAAGAAAGTAGTAGCAATTTTACCTTACGAGAAATCGAAGGTTTTATTTGTTACAGCTTTCGATGGTGTATTCATTTACGATGGTCGTACATTAATGCCATTTATTACCGGTATTGAGTATTTTTTAAAGAATAATCAGGTTTTTTGTGCGGTTACCAACGGAAGAAAAAATGTTTTTGGAACCGTACAAAAAGGCATTGCTATTCAGGATATTGAGAGTGGTCAGGTTACTTTTGTAAATGGTTTTTCCGGCTTGCAAAACAATACTGTTCTTTGTGCTGCTTTCGATAATCAGCAAAACCTTTGGCTTGGACTTGATAAAGGTATCGATTATATACTTTTAAATAATCCGGTTTCGAATATATTTGGTTCGAACAGCATGTATGGTTCTGGTTATACTTCTTTAATTGATGGAAAAATTATTTATTACGGTACCAATCAGGGACTTTACAAAACTTCCTATCCGCTCGCAAAAGGACTTTCGCCGCTTAAGATGGAATTAATAAAAGGAATGGAAGGTCAGGTTTGGTGTTTGAAGGCAATTGATAATACCATTTTCTGTGGTGATGACCATGGAGCATTTATACTTAAACCTCAAGGAGTTCAGCGCATTGATGGTCTGACGGGCACTTGGAACTTCATTTCGTTGAAGAAACATCCCGATAAGATTTTAGGTTGTTCGTATCAGGGTTTGTTTATTCTGAAGAAAGTTGGCAATAACTGGATCTTTTCACATTACCTGAAAGGAAATTTCAGTGAATCGAGCCCCATGTTTCTCGAAGATGAAGATGGAAGTTTGTGGTTTAGTCATTGGCAAAAAGGTTTGTATCGATTGTATTTGAATGCGAATGCTGACAGTATTCAGAAAATTTCGTTATACAACGAAGATAAGGGATTTCCATCGAACAGAAATAATACGGTTTTTAAAACCCGAAATGGTCTCGTTTTTTCATCGGAAAGAGGTTTTTTTAAATACAACAAAAGTTTAGATAGGATGGAAGCAAATAACGAATGGAACAATTTGTTTAATTCTGTCCCGAGTTTTATCCGGTTGCACGAAGCACCTTCAGGCGATGTTTGGTGTTTGTCAGGTAGTTTTGTAGGTCTTGCACGTTTACAATCCGATAATTCATACAAAATTGACTCGATAACCTATAGAATATTGCAACCGAAAATTATTATCGGTTTTGAACATTTTAATTTTATTGATAATCAAAAAGCAATCATTAACACCGAAGATGGATTTAGCCTGATTGATACACGACCGACAATAAAGACATCGCATAATTTTAAGGTTTTAATTAACGGAGTAGTGGCTGTAAACGATAAATCATCGAATCCGCAGCCAAGAATCGTGTTTAATCGAATAGATACAATTCAGAAATTAAACTCGAATTTTAATTCAATTCGCATAAGTTTTAATGCCCCGGAATATCGTAACGAAGGACTTGTTGAATACGCATGTAAACTTGAAAATTACGATCAAAACTGGACAGATTTCAGCGCTGAGACATCAAAAGAATACAGTCAGTTGCCACGGGGCGAATATACTTTTAAAGTTCGTGCACGCGATTTGCTTGATTTGAACGAAGCAGAAACGAGTTTTACATTTATTGTTTTACCTGCCTGGTACGAAACTACATTGGCATTTGTAATTTATTATATTATCGGTTTTTTGGTTTTAATTGCGCTCGTGATGTTCGTGAATTACCGATCCAAACAAGGTGCTAAAGAAATGAAAGAACTGAAAGAAAAGGAGATTCAAGAACAAAAAATGATTTTTGATGAAGAACGAACGGCTAAGAAGCGCGAGATTAAAGAATTAAAAAATCAGCAATTGCAGTACGAACTCAGACATAAATCGCAGGAACTTGCCAGCTCTACGATGAACCTGATTCGAAAAAATGAAATTTTACTCGAAATTGTGGATACTTTAAACAAAACTGCTGAGGATATTCGGAAAAATACTGAACCAAACACAATTATTGGCAGATTAAAAAGAGTTGAAAAAAATATACGTGAAAATATTCAGGGCGATGATAACTGGAAGAAGTTTGAAGAAAACTTCGATTTGGTTTACGAAAACTATCTGAAACGACTTGGTGAAGCGTATCCGGATTTAAACGTTACCGATAAGAAAATTTGCGCTTATATTAAGATGGATTTATCATCAAAAGATATGGCGCCATTGCTCAATATGACAGTTAGAAGCATTGAAACCAATCGTTATCGTATCCGTCAGAAACTCGGACTGGACAGAGAAAATAATTTGTCGGATTTTTTACAGAAATTTTAATCTCTTGAATAATTAGAAAGTAAATTTGGTTATGTTACCCAAAATTGGTAATTTTGAAGAAAAATTTTAATATGAGAAATACATCAATTTCACTTGGAAACTATTTTGACCAATTTGTAAGTAGTCAAGTTTCAGCCGGAAGGTATAAAAATGTAAGCGAAGTTATTCGTGCCGGACTTCGACTGTTGGAAGACGAAGAAAGTAAAATAGTTGCTTTGAGAGCTGCAATTCAGAAAGGATTGGATAGTCCTCGGGTTGAAGATTTTGACTTCAGGGAAAATCTAAAAACGCTAAAAGCGAAAAGAAGAAAAAATGGCTAAAGTAATTTTACGACAAGAAGCTATTGACGATTTGAATGATATTTGGGCTTATACTTTGGAAGAATGGTCGGAAAAACAAGCAGACAAGTATTATTCATCTTTGGAATTTGCCTGTATTCAAATAGGAAGAAACCCTGATCTTGGAAATAAATATGAGGGATTAAATGTCAATTTACTCGGACTAAGAATAGGTAAGCACATAATATACTATCAGATTATAACCAAGGATGAAATAGAAATTATACGTATTTTACACGAAAGGATGGACTTGAAAAACAGAATGAACGAATAAAAACTGCCACCAATAAGGACCATCTGTATTTACTGGGATTGTTAAATTGTTCAAGTTTTGTGTTCCGTTTGAGCTTTTCCGTTTTTTCGATATGTAAGTGCACGTAAACCCGCAAATGCAGTTTGCACAGTACGTTATAATTACTTTTAATATACTAACTTTTCCAAAGTTTCAGAACTTTGGAAAAGTTAAACTCTTTGAACTAATCCTCTTCCAACCAAAAACTTACAGGTTCGCCACTTTGGCTGTCTTTGTTTATCCAAACCTGAAATTCTCCGGGCTCGGTAATATATTTGTTATCCAAATTCCAGAATCCAAGCTGATTTGCATTTAATTCAAAACTAACTTTTTGGGTCTCACCTACTTTAAGACTTATTTTCCGGAATCCTTTCAATTCACGTACCGGACGTGCAAGAGATGCAACTTTATCGCGTATATAAAGCTGAACAACTTCCATGGCATCGTATTTACCGGTATTCGTAAGCTCACATTCTGCTACAATTATAGCTTTCATTCCGGCTTTCGTCGCGGAAAGTTTAACAGGGGAATAAGCGAAATCAGTATAAGATAAACCGAACCCGAACGGGAAAAGTGGTTTGTCGCCGGCATCGAGATGGTAAGATGTGTTACCAAGCGATGTCTGACCTGCACCAATGGGTATGTCGTCAATTAAAACCATATCTTTAGCCGGACGACCGGTATTTTTGTACGCGTAATAAACAGGTATTTGTCCCACCATTTTTGGTATGGTTACAGGAAGTTTTCCTGATGGTACTGCTGCTCCGAAAATCAAATCGGCAAGCGCCGGACCTGCCATTGTGCCTCCCTGAAACGCTAATAGAACTGCATCTGATTGTTCAACTTCCTTTTCAATTGTATTCGGACGACCTGTAATAATTACAGTTACAACGGGCTTGCCGGTTTTCTTTAATGCTTCGAGTAATTCAGTTTGTCCGCCCGGAAGATTTATATAGGCAAGGCAATGTGCTTCGCCCGAAAGTATGGCTTCTTCGCCAATGAAAAGTAGTATAATATCAGCATTTTTTGCCAAATTAACTGCTTTCACAATTCCCTCGCTGTTTCTGTCGCGGCTATGGCTCAACGCTTTTTCCGACACAATCTTGAATTGTTTTCCGTATTGTTCGGTTATTGCTTGCAGCGGTGTAATGCTTCGTTCGGTTTCTCCATCGAAAACCCATGTTCCCAATTGATCGGCTGGCGCATCACTCATTGGTCCTATTACTGCTACGGTTTTGGTTTTTTCCGCGCTTACAGGTAGAACGCCCTTATTTTTAAGTAAAACTACACTTTCTGTTGCTGCTTTTCTGGCTTTTGCAATGGCATCATCGGTATAAAAAGGTTCATTATCAGTAATTTTTACGTATGGATTATCGAACAAACCAAGCTTGAATTTTAATCTCAAAATATTTCTGATAATTTCGTCAATTTGTTTTTCTGAAATTTTTCCTTCTTTCAGCAATTCTTCAATATGATTTTTATAGGCAAATCCCATCATGTCCATATCAACTTTTGCATCAACGCTCATCTTGGCTGCTTCCTTCAGATTTTCGGCAACTCCGTGAGAAATCATTTGCTCAATCGAACCCCAATCGCTTACCAAAACACCATTAAATCCCCATTCTTTACGTAAAATATCATCATTCAGATATTTATTTCCTGATGATGGAACGCCATTTATATCGTTGAAAGAACACATAAAAGTAGCTGCACCTGCATCTACGGCAGCTTTGAATGGCGGTAAATACACATCGCGCAATTGCGGTTCAGGAATCCAGGTGGTATTGTAATCTTTTCCGGCTTCGGCAGCGCCATAACCTGCAAAATGTTTTGCACAGGCTGCCATCGAAGTCGGATTGCTTAAATCCTCGCCCTGAAAACCGCGCACCATAGCAGCTCCCATCATTGAAGTGAGATAAGGATCTTCGCCACACGATTCGGCGATACGTCCCCAACGTGGGTCTCGACTGATATCAATCATTGGTGCAAACGTCCAACGAATACCACAAGATGTAGCTTCAATTGCTGAGATGCGTGCGCCTTCTTCTGCAATTTCAGGGTTCCAGCTTGCTGCCTGACCGAGTGGAATCGGAAAAATAGTTTTAAAACCGTGAATTACATCACGGGCAAAAATCAATGGAATTCCCAATCGTGATTCTTCTATGGCAATACGTTGCAATTCATTGACAATCCTTGGATCAACTTGGTTGAGAATTGAACCCACAGCACTGTTTTTTACCTGTGTTTTCATATCATCGGACAAGCCTGAACCGGAAAGCTGATTCATTTGCCCGATTTTTTCAAGTAAAGTCATTTTGGATAAAATGGCATCGATACGTGATTCAATATTATCCTTTTTTTGATTACAAGCACTTAGTAATACTATAAAGATGATTAGAAAATAATACTGAAGTTTCATTTTTAGTATTTAATTTATGTTTTATTTTTTCTGATAAACTTTCACCCAATCAACAGTCATTGTTGTCGGGAATATGGAATTATCAATTTCCCCCCCCCAATTGCCCCCAATTGCGATATTGAATATCAAATAAGCCGGTTTGTCAAATGGCCAGTTTTCGGGATTTTTATTTTCAGGTTGATAATGATAAACCGTTCTTCCATCTACGTAAAAAGTGATAAACTCAGGTGTCCATTCCATAGCAAAGATATGAAATTTATTGTATGGATTATCAATTGTAAGTTTTCCGGAGTAGGGGGTTGCTCCGTAACCTGATTTATTGTGAATAGAAGAATGTACCACACCAGGAACTCGTCCTACATGTTCCATAATATCTATTTCACCACAAGTGGGCCAGCTAACCTGTTTTATATTGTTGCCCAACATCCATAATGCAGGCCAGGTTCCTTTTCCGGACGGTAGCTTCGCTTTAATTTCTACTATCCCATAAGTGAAAATCTTTTTATCACGAGTAATTAATCGGGATGAAGTGTATTCATTATTTTCGTAACGGGCAGTAATCATTAGTTTCCCTTTTTCTATTTTTGTGTTTTCGCCATTTGTATAGCGTTGTTTCTCGTTATTTACCCAACCCGGTTTAGCTGCTTCGTGAGTCCATGCTGTTGTGTCGATTGCTTTTGCACTAAAATTATCCTGCCAAACAAGTTTATATCCTTTTTTGGATTGCGAAATAAGATTAACTGTGATAAACGCAAGAAGAAATATAAAAATTATTTTAGTTTTCATTTCATTTACTAATTTTCCAATTTATACTAAAGTTTGATTTTGAAAATCCTTAAATTTTCAATCCCGATAAAAATCGGGACAAATTAATTTAATGTTTTACGATATTTGTTCCCGAACCTGTCAGTTACTTCAATCACAATTTTTGCTTCCGGATTTTCCGGTTGCGCTCTGAATAAATGATAAGTATTTCCGGCACTCAACCAGCCGTGTTTTTTATTTTTTCCCGGCTGATAAAGTTCAGCTGCTAAAGGATCTTTGCCCCAATAACGTGTCATCTCGCCTTTTAACACATCGTTTTCGTACCAAACAACCTTCCAGAGCGGATCGTAGTTATAAACATTTGCAATAAAACAACCGGGGAAATTTGAATCCGCTCCGGTTTTGTAAAGTTTAAATTGATCTGATTTTTCCTGATTTACTCCCTTGAAGTACCAACTTATACTATCACCTTTTACTTCGTAAACAGTATAACCTTTTGGAGAACCATCAGGACAAACTTCGCCCTGCCACCATGCACCGGAAGCAGCTGCGTGAACATGTTCTGAAATATTAGGTGTAGCTTGTGTAAACCATTGCGTATGACTGTGTCCGGCAAGTATATGCGTTTTATATGGCGTTAAAATCTTGTATAATGCCTGTCTGTTTAAAACTGAATTCGACATTTCGGAAGCAAAACTTCCCGGTTTTTCATTTTCGCCATAAATAGTTGGAATGTGAAGTGTAACCACCACAGTACTTCCGGGTTTTACCGATTGTAAATCTTTTTCGAGCCATTGTAGTTGATTCTCATTTATATAACCAATATACCGATATGAAAATCCATAGTAAAACACATTTTTCAAAACTACATAATGCACATTACCCACATTATACGAAAAGTGAGTCGGTCCGAAAGCCGCAGTAAACGATTTTGCCGAAAGTTCGTCGGAGCGGTTGTTGTAATCCATATCATGATTGCCAATTACCTGATAAAATGGTACTTTTATTTGTGAAATCACTTCTTTATATTTATCAAAAAAATGTAGTCGATCGAATACATTATCGCCCGCGCTTATGGCGTGAACCGGGATTTCTGATGGTAACGATGCAATTGTTTTATTCACATCTTTCACCACTACTTCCAATTGGTCGAATTCTTCCATTTCGAGTACCTGAGGATCAGCCCAAAGAATAAAAGCGTGATTCGTTTGCGATTTTACAGCTTTTATCAACTCAAAATTTATTTTTTGCTTTTTCAATTCCGGATTAATTTTTTTGAAAAATACCGGAATCCCGTTTTGAACAGGCGATTCGTAGCCCGCAGGTAAGCTATAATAAATGTATTCTTTTTTAGAATTTGTTTCAATACTGAACTTTCCGTTTTTGTCGGATAAAACAATATTTGTTCCATCGGTTATTTGTACATTCGCTATGGCTTTACCTTCAGAAGTAACTTTTCCATTAACAATAATGTTTGCTGCGTAAGCATTTAATTCAAATAATATGAATAGTGCGAAAATAATAAGTTGTTTCATTGTGTTTATAATTTTTGGTTTGATATAAATCCGGCAATATATGCTGCCTGCAATTTAGCATATTCGGGTTTGTAATGTACATGATCGGCATAAGCTGTTACAGGAAATTTTGAGCAAAAACTGTACAGGTCAATAACGGTAATTTTATGACTGCCACAAATACTGTCCGCAATTTGATTGTAACGAATTACATCAGCATTATATCGAAAAAAACCTACATTTTTTGAATTATGGATTGAGTCATTAACAGGAGTAGTATTTACCCAAACTATTGGTTGTTTCAATTTTCGCAATAATAGGAAAATGGTATCCAAATTTAAAGCATATTGCTTGCTGTCAATCACAACTTTTCCTGTTTTGCGGTCGGTTTTAATATCGTGTAATCCGCAGTTCAGCAACATTAAATCAGCATGAATTTTTTTATCTGCTTTTAATGTTTGCAAATAATTCAGCACCATGCGCGAATCGCCTGCATTTGGTCCGGCAGGAAAATCCAGATTTCCGGCATCAGCATTGGTGTTTTTGGTTGAATAAACAAACTTATCAGCAAGCATCTGCTTTAATTCGGGTCCGTAACCCAGCGATATGCTGTCGCCAATCACTATTATTTTCTTCCTTTCGTTCATTTTAAATGAATAAAAGATGAAAAGCAAAAGCAATATTGCGATATAAATTGATTTTTTCATAAATTCCTGTTTATTAACTGAGCGATTTGAATGTAACCTTCATTATTGTAATGCACACCATCCGTTGTGTTTTTACCTGCATTTTTGCCAAGTATTTTATTCAGATTGATAGTTTTTATATGATGTTTTTTTGCAACTTTCAGCAATTGAGGAATCAGTATTTTCAATCTGCTGTTTCCATCTATATACTTTTCTGTGAGTTTGCTGTCATCATCGAAAGGTGGTGGCGTTATATAAACTATTTCTGGCTGATTAGTTTCAGAAAAACTGCTGCGAATTGTTTTTATTATATTTTCAAATCGCCCAACCGACAACATAAAACTGTCCTTAAATACTGATTTGCAATCATTCGTTCCCAACAATATTAATACTTTATCGATCCTGCCGAGTTTTTCTTTTCCTCTTTGAATGTAACTTTGAACGTTAAACATGGTATTTAAAGTGTCGCGGTTCAGGTTTTTAAAACCTATTGTATTTCCCGCAATACTCAGGTTGCAAAACTTATCTTGCTGACGTAATTGCTTTAAATGATACACCCAACCATCTTTAGCCTCGCCATGTGAATCGCCAATAATAAGTATGTTTTGCTGACTTCTGAGCCTGAATGAACAGAGAATCAGAAATATTAAAAAAGATAATCTGTAAAAGTTCATTTGAAGTTGATTGTTAAAGTGGTCTTCTTTAATTTAAAATTGCCAAAATATTCAGTCTCAATATTATTATCAATATATGAAAATTTCAGTTTTTTCCCATTAATAATCAGCGATTTTATTTCTTTATTATGATGAATTCTGAATTTCAAAAATCTGAATTCGGTCATACCATCATAAGTTCCCTGAACCGGTAAAATTTCAAGAACTGCTTTTCTTTTAGCATTTTTCAATATCATTTTTGTTTGTGCTACCATGCCTTTTAAATAATCATTACTCAATCCATCATCTTCAATCAATGTAAATTCTGAATTTTTACCCGGATAAACATGAATTATCAATGTGTCATTTGTACCCTTCTCGATTGACGAAGCATATTTTCGCATTGGGATAATGGAACCCTGGCGAATAAACAATGGAATTTGCTCTATTGGTGCATTAGCTTCCATTTTTTTGCATCCTTCTATTATTTCATTAGTCCAGAAATTAATCCAGTTTCCGGCTGGTAAATTTACTAAACGTTTGGTTGCAAACTGCTCATAAACCGGCGCTACGAGCATTTCGTTTCCAAACAAATAGTCGAAATGATTTTCGGGCAAAGCCTGTATCATTTGTTTACTTTCCAATCGAACTTTATGAGCGTAGGAATAAATATAAGGAAACAACTGCATACGAAGATGCGAATAATTCTGGAATAAACTGTCGGCACGCTCCGAGATTTTGTAAGCCATATTTGATGAGGGATTTTCAGGCTGAGAGAAAATTTCCACAATTGGTGCAAAAATTGAGAATTGCAACCAGCGAATATACAATTCCTCGTCTAATTGATTTGTTTTTCCCATATCGAAACCGCCCAAATCGTTGGTCATAAACGGAATTTTATGATATTTTTTCGATGGATCTGTAAACATGGCAATATTTTCCTTTAATGCTACTTTTGGTACCCAACTGTCAAACTCCAGATTGGGTTTTTCCACAGTCCAGTCTGTGCGTGTATCTGAAGTCCATTTTGCCGGATAACGCTTGTATTCTTCGGAATCCATGCCGCCGGCATGAGAAAGTATAAATCCGCGCCCTTTGGTTTCCTTGCCCGATTCCTGTGTAATTTCGAACATGGTTTTGCATACTTCAATGGCATTGGTGCGGTCGAGTTTCAGAAAATCGGCGCCCTCGTCGAAAAATGGTTTCATGCGTTGTTTGAAATAATTAGTTGCCTGTGGATTTTTAAAATCGATATTGCCGCAAAGTGTCCCTTTGCGTGTGCCACCTCCTGTTTCAAACATTGCTGTAGTGGTGCTGTTGTTGTGCCAGGGATTTGTTTCCACATATTTATTGCGAAAAAAACCTTTCTCGTCAAAATCCATAAAAGCAGCTTCGTTGCCTGTTTGGAAAATACAATCCCAAGTCCAGAAACCACCTTTAATATTGTGTTGCTTCATAAAATCCCACATTGCTTTACGGTTCGGGAAATCTACAGTGTCTGCCACAAAATCGATATATTTTTTGGGTCCGCGACCTTTGTCGGCAAAACTCCAGAACCACGAATCAATCCAATAAGCATCAATCGGATAATTGTGTTTTTCAATTTCATTAATACGCTCAATGGTTTGCTGCTGATTGGTATAACCACCATACAATACCCCGAATGCCCAAGCCGGAGGAAGAATTACGTTAGTATCAGGCTTTTGTGCAGTTTGAATTTTAATATTTTTCGGCGGTTGATTTGCAAAACTTAAAACAACCGAAAGCATCAGCGCTATTATTAAACTGTTTTTTTTCATTTTGATTGCTATTAAAAGTTAACCCAACCGACACGCACCGATTGGGTTAACACGAAAAATCTACCCTTAAAAAACTAATCTGAGAAAACTAATAGTTCCTATTTCAACAACCACATTAATTTGTTTACTTCGTCGTAACCATCGTACTGTCTGTTAAGCGCTTCAATCAGGTTTGCTCGATTTGTATTGGTTTCCGAACCCGGATACAGCCATCGCATTGGGAATCCGTTCGGATTGTTTTGATTCAGATTGGTTGAAGGATTGAGCGGGAAAGCCGGATAACCTGTACGACGGAATTCATAATAAGCATGGGTTGCATCCTGCATAAAGCTCAGAATCCAGCGTTGTAACCAGATTTGTTTCAACTGATCATCGGTTGTTGCTTTAAAAGCTGCTTCGCCTGTGAAATAACCATTGATATACGTTTGATCAATTGCTTTTCCGTGCGCATAACTTGCTTTTGTTGCCATCATATCAGCCAATGCTCCTTTTACGCCTGTTTCGTAATAATCCTTTGCAGTACTTGTAGAAATCCAACCACGAATACGGGCTTCAGCCAAAATCAATTGTTGTTCGCCATAAGTCATCATCATGCGTGGTTCGCATGTTGCTTCCTTCAGATAGCGTGAATTGATTAATGAAAATTCACCCAAAAGATGTTGTGCAGTCAGCGTTGCATAATCAACTGACAAATCGGCACCTACATAAGCGTCCATATCACCTTCTAATTTGCCCGCATTTTTTTGTTTAAGTGCAGGATCGGCCACATAAAACAAACGTCTGTCATTCAAAGATTTTAAATGATCGATAAGCAATGAACTCACAATAGTACGACTTGTAAATAAATCATTAGTTCCAGATAATGGATGGATGTTTACCGTTGAATAGTTTAATCCTAAGAAACCCGTTCCGGATTCCAATAATTTACCGCCATTCACTATTTCTGCAAACCTACCCTTTACATTGAGCGATGCTACATCCGCTTTTTTGCTTAAACTCATCAATACTTTTAATGAAAATGCATTACAAGCTCTTCGCCATTTGTCTGTGTCGCCGGCATAAGGAGTTGGATCACCATCGAATTTCACTCCATTGGCAAAAAATCCGTCAGCTTCTTTAAGCTCATTCAGTATGGCAATAAATACCTGCTCCTGACTGTCATATTTCGGGCGAAAATTACCAATATCTCCCTGATTTGCTTCGCTGTAAGGTATGTCGCCCATTTGCATTGTGAGGTTATAGAACATCCAAGCTCGCATGAATTTTCCTAAACCTTTGTATGAATTCTGCTGAACACTACCTTCCGAATTTTTAATCATCTGATCAACGTTTGGCAATAAAGTCATAGCGCCAAAATCACTGCTGCCAATATCGTTATACTGCGTTGGCATTTGACTCTGATTAACATAACCCACATATTTCGATAAAGCGTTGGGTTGAAGAAACGCATGAGCATCACGTCCGTTGAATTTTATATTTTTCAAAATAACATTTGTACAAATCATTGATGGAGCCGGATTTGTTGCTGCATCCGGATTTTTATTTATGTCATCAAAGTTGTCGCAACCCGCTAACAGTACTGTCAGCAGTATCATACTTTTTGCTGCGAATTGTTTTATATTTTTCATTTTCGTATTTATTTTTAATTTAAGTGATTATTTTTTATTCCTTTGATAATAAAAGTTAGAAACCAACTTTTAAGTTGAAACCAACATAACGTTGCGAAGGATCGGCAAAGTTTTCAGATCCGCCATCAATATCGGAATATTTAAATTGTTTTGCCCAAAGAAATACGTTTTGTGCTATCGCTGAAATTGAAACATTATTCGCTGTAATTTTTGAACTAACGCTTCTTGGTAAAGTATAAGTTAGCGATATTTCACGAATTTTGAAGAAGGTAGCATCGTACAAGTCAACAGGCGATGGTGAGCCTCCCCATGCAGTTCCTTTGTGATATGCTTCGATGTATGATTTGTAGGTTGTTTTTACATCATTGGGTGCAAATACCCGATTGTCGCTTGTAATGTTTCCGTAAGTATCATAAGTTGCAGTTCCCGAAACCACTTTAACTCCTTCGCCCAAATAGTTTTTCGAACCGGCAACAGTAGCATCCAAATACCTTTCAGGTACCAACGAATTTGGGTGTGAGCCTGAACGCCACATATACATTTCGGTAATTGTTTGTGCCAAACCACCAACGCGTCCGTCCATAGAAACACCCAACTGCCAGTTCTTGTAACGAAGGTTTGCTCCCAATCCCCAGATATATTTCGGATCGGAAAAACCGTAATTCGAATCATAGCCCGAATACAAAGGCAAACCACTTGAATTATGAATGATATTGCCCTGAGGATCTTTCAGATAATCACGAATGAGGTAATAATCAGTTCGTTCACCAACTTTTATCCAAGGTTTATCACCGGAATAAAGAGAGTCGAGTTTGGTAAATACAGTTTTGTAGGTTGTCCAGTTTACATTAATATCCAATTGTAAATCTTTTGTTTTAACGGGAGTTACATCCAATGCTATTTCAATTCCTTTACGGGTTCTTACTTCATCAATATTCATATAATTATTGGTATA
>CAYONE010000002.1:28582-59543 GCA_964405245.1 uncultured Paludibacter sp. | reverse complement strand
AATTTCCAGAACGAAAGCCAATCCATTTTTGGTAAAACTTCGGAAGCAACAAAACTACCCGATACCGAAGGATAGAAATATGAACGTTGAGCTGCCGAAAGTGTTGATGTCCAGTCATTACGGAAAGTAGCTTCAACAAATAAAAGGCTTTTCCAATCAACACCCAACCTTCCAAATAAACTGTTGGTTTGTTTACGATAGATATTAGAACCTACCAAAACCGGGTCGATTGAAGCTTTCAAAGAGTAGAATCCCGGAATTGATAAGCCTCCTCTTGTGCGTGTTTCAATACCTTCGTCCTGTAAATATCGCAATGATCCTCCAAACATTCCATCTATGTTGAAATCGTATATTTTTTGCGAAGCTAAAAGAAATGCTTCGTTGTTGATGGAGTAACCGCGACTTATACCAAGGTTGTATGAACCTTTTTGTGATTCGCCCCAAACTTCAGTTCCGTTTGGAATCATCATGGCGCTACCAGCACCCTGAAATGAACCTTTTGATACTTTAATTTCCTGACGGTTGCTATAAGTATCGTAACCGGTACGTACTTTTGCTTTTAACCATTTCTGAATGTCATAGTTTAATTCAATAACACCGTTTAAGATGTCTTTATCCAAACTGTGGGTTCTTTCGTAACGATCGAACCATGGGTTGTTATTACCTGCAGTATAACTGTTATTTTGAACTTCGTTCGGAACTAACCAATAATCTTTATAATCGAGTATATTCCAGTCGGCAGCCGACCAAATCAACAATCCATACATTGGATCGTAACCGGTGTATCCGCTAAACCCTTTGTTGGGAGTGATATTTTTATTGTAAGTTAAGCTTGTTGATAGTGTCAGCTTGTTGAATTTCATTTCACCACCAACCGAATAGGTCATTTTGTCGAATTTCGAATTGGGATACTGACCTTTATTTTGCACCCAGGTTGCTGACGCACGGAGGCTTCCGTTATCGCCCTGTTGCACTACATTGATGTTATTATTCAACACATAACCCTGTTCCAGAAAATTAGCAAAGTTATCTTTTCCTATCGGCAAATAGGGCATTGGTTTCATTGTTTTCGAAATCGGATCCCACTGAATAACTTCCTGCCCTTCCATTGGGGCTCCCCACGAACCATCTCCTGAGCGAACATAAGTATTTGTTGCTGTGGTTACCACACGACCATAAGTTGACTGAAGTTCTGGTATTGCAAGATAACCCGCTGTGAACATGGTCCCACTGTTAACCGATACTGATAATCCTTTAGTACGTGTGCCTTTTTTAGTCGTTACCATAATTGCTCCACGGTCGCCATCTTCACCATAAAGTGCTGAAGCTGTTCCACCTTTAAGTACACTGATATTTTCAATATCATCTGAAGGTACATCCCGTAAACTCATGTTTTTAAAAGGTACACCATCTATAACCAAGATTGGAGTTTCACCGCGCAATGTTAAAGTAGGTTCGGCAACAAACTCAGTACTGTTACGTACCATTAAACCTGCCACTTTACCTGTAAGCGATGTTGCCATGTCAATACCTTTTACTGTTTGAAGTACATCTCCATCAACTGCCTGTACGGCATAACCAAGCGCTTTCTGTTCACGTTTTATACCTAAAGCTGTAACAACTACTTCGGTAAGATTTTTTACATCTTCTTCAAGTACCACATTCACTTTGTTTTGTCCGCTTAGTTTTACTTCTTTCGAAATGTATCCGATATAAGAAATTACCAACGTTTCATTCGCATCTGCATCGAGTGAAAAATCACCGTTATAATTGGTTATTGTCCCGGTTTTGGAGTTTTTCACAATTACCGTTGCTCCGATTATCGGTATTCCTGCCTTATCAGTTACGTTACCGGTTATTCTTTTCAGCGGACCCTGATTTTCTCTCGCTTTAGCCATTAGCGCGATAACATTGTTACTCTCAATTTTATGCGAGATTTCAGAATTTTGAAGCAATGACTTCATCGTTTCGTCAATTCCCACATTATTTACATTAAGTGAGGTAACTTTGTCGAGTCCTTTGAGCCCTTCATTGTAAAAGAACCGGTAATCACTTTTCGATTCGATTACTTTTAAAATTTCTTTGATTGTTTTGTTTTGCACATTGACAGTAATTTGTGCTGATAGATTTGCAGAGTACAATGCAACAAGTAAAAAAACACACAGCCTTAGCATTGTTCTCCCCGGAGTTCGAGGTTTGTTTTTACTTTCCATTTTTTAAATGAATTTGATGTTAGAATTTTTGGTTACTTATTGTATATACAGTTAAGTTTTATCTTTCCACTATTCACAAAATAAATATTTTTTAAAAAAAATAGCAGATTGATATAAATTCAACCTGCTACTTCATCTGTGAAAAGAAATTGTTTTTGAATTTATTCCTGATAATGCTTCATTAACCGCTTATTTTCATATAAAGTTACACACTGACTATCAACCTTAAATGATATTGGCGATGTTAGCGTAATTATATTCAGAACGCTTTCCAGACTGTTATTTTCAACTGTTCCTGTATAACGCAGATTTTTTAACCGTTCGGTGTCAAAAATTATTTTCACGTTGTAGTTTCGCTGAATATTTTTAGCAATTTCGTTTAACGATTCGTTTTCGAAACGTAATGTGTTATGTATCCAACCGGTAAAATCTTTGGCATTTGTTACATTGGTTTTTTTAGCCTTATTGTTGGTTTTGTCGTATAAAACGCGCTCGTTAGGAAGCAGAGTTGTAATTCCGTTCGGGGTAGTTACTTTTACTTTTCCTTCCATTAATATTGACGATACCATTTCGTCCTCATCATAAGCTTCCATACCAAAAGATGTTCCCAATGCTTCAACTGTAATGTCTTTGCTTTCAACTATAAAGGGTTTATCGGGATTGTGCGCAACTTCGAAATAAGCTTCACCATCTAATTTTAAAACTCTTTTCTTTTTATTGAAAACGTTGGTATAGGTTAGTTTCGAAAGTGAGTTTAGCCAGGCTTTACTGCCATCGGGCAAAACTATGCTGGCTTTCTGACCTCTTTCAACCGAAACTATGAGTGGTTCAGAAGTTTCTGCACAGGACATATAAAAATAAACTCCGGCAGCAGTCATTAAAGGTAGTAATAAGATGGCAGCTACACGAAGCCATTTGTTAAGTATTGATGTTTTGTTAAGAGTTATATTGTTTTTGCTGTCTGAAACTTGTATACTGTTTTTTATTTGGCTAAACATACGTATTTGAACATCTTTATCCATTTCGTTGGATGATGATAAAATCTGTTCTTCAAGCCACTGCGAAAGTTTTTTGTTGCTTTTTATCCATAAAACCAACAGTTTAACCTCATCTTCTGTAGCTTTATTCAGAATATAACGTTCAAATATTTCAAAACAATCTTCTTTTTTCATCCGAAAGAAAAATAATTAAATTATAGTTTAATGGAACTCTCGCTGAATTTTGTTCATGCTTTTTTGTAAATCACGGCATGAAAAAATTCATAATCGTTTCATATCATTTTTGTAACTATATCATATATACAGTTAAGTTTGTGATTTTCCTTACTTAATTGCGCAAATTGAACGTTATTTAACATATATGGATATTATAATGAGAAAAATAAACTCATAATGCATACGCAACTCATTTTTCAGAAATGCAAGCGCTTTCGATAGCTGAGTTTCAATTGTGCTTTCCGAAATATTAAGTTGCTTTGCAATTTCTTTGTTCGATAATCCTTTGCGTCGGCTTAAAATAAATATTTCCTTTCTTTTTTCAGGTAATTTTTCGGTGAGCTTTTCAATATACTCATCCAGTAGGTTTCTGTTTACTTCAAGTTCAATATTATCAATTGTGGCTGCAAAATTTTCTTTAATATATTCCCGATAAATAAATTCAATGGTTTGATGCTGATATTCATTCAGCAGCATATTTTTAGTAATGGTAAAAACGTAAGATAAGAATGCTTTTTCGGGATTGATTTGCGAGCGGTTTTCCCAAACTTTAATAAATGTGCGCTGTACTAACTCCTCAGCCATAAAAGTATCACCTTTCGATAATTTCAGCACAAAATTGTACAATTTTGCACTGTACCGAAAGTAAAGTTTCTCAAACGATTGCATCGAATCTGATTTCAGTTGTTCAAGTTCTTCTTTCTCGCTGATTAGCATTTAAATCAATTTTTGTGTGTTCAAATACAAATATAGTATTTCTATTAATATGTTTTCTGATATTTTAGATTTAAGTAGAAATTGTGTTGTTGAAACTTTGGAAAGTAATTGATAGATAAAAAATTATGATAAACATAATTTACTTTTTTAAATATTCATACAAATATTCCTGTTCCGTTTGTCCGGGTGTGGGAATGAATTCAGCTTTGTGTAGGCAGTTTAAAGCATGTAAATCCATTATGGTAGAATAACCTGACCTTGAAATTATTTTCTCAGCTGCAATAAGATAAGCCGCAAGTTCATTATCTGGTAAATGGGGAACAATTGTTAAGTTTCCTTTTGTTGTTGCCGCTGTTTTGTTTTGTGGCAATCCGCAAACAATTAGTGTTTTTTGTTCACTCTTTTCGTATTTGCTGATAATTTGCTTCTCGAAAATTGTTCGCTGAGGTTCAGGTCCCGAAATTATTGCGACAATTTCAAAACTATTATCTGATTTTTCTGCTTTAATATCCGAAAAACGCGATAATGGTCCGATAAATCGTGCATTCTTTGGTAAAGGATATTTGTGCGACAAATCGCCCGATAGATTTTCAATTCCTTCGAAATCGGGAATCAAACATTCATTATATTTGCTGATAAATAAACGGTGAAATCTCCAAACTGGTTTTTCGAGCCACTTCAGGGATTTTGGCATTTTTACCATAAGCTGATGTGTGATATAGATACAGTCGGTTTTTTTTGACGATAAACCAAACCGGTTATCGGAAATCACGAGGTCGAAATGTTGGGAGCTTAGCAGTTTTTTCAGCCAAAAATGTTCACTGAAAATTCCGTAAATAATTGCGGGTAAACTTCTGAGCATTGCCCAAACCTGCATTTTGCTTTTGGAATAATGTATTTTGTACGAAGGAATAATAAATGTGGTTAATTCAGGAAATTCAGTGCGAAGAAATTCAAGCGAAGCGCCATCGGCAGCAATTACCACTTCATTTCCGTTATTTAAATATTGCCGTATTAGCGGAACACACCTTGTAGCATGACCCAATCCCCAGTTCAAAGGACAAACAAGAACCCGAAGCCCAGAGGAATTATCCAATTTGGTAGCTGTTTGTCCTGTGCTATTTTTGTCGGGAAAATGCATAAAATTTGATAATCATTAAAACAATGGATCAATATAACTAATCGGCACTTCCATATTCTTTATTTGAATTTTGGTTTGAGTTTTAACTAATGATTTGAATTCTTAAATTTGAACTAAGAATGTTGGTTGTTGCTTCATAACTCCCTTTCTTATTCCCCCTTTAGGGGGTTAGGGGGCAGGGGTTGGGGGGTGAATTTTTATTCTTTCATCCCGCCACCGACACTTCAAACCCTTTTTCCTTAACTTTTTCTGCAATTTTATTCAATTCTTCAAGACTAATTTTCTCCAAACCTTTTACAGGAGCTTCACGATCGAGGGTGTAAATCATAACCTGCTGCGGTTTAATTTCAGCCAAAGCATCGAGCCATGCATTAACTTCTGCATCAGTTGTATTATCAACGTAATTTTCGCCTGATTTTCCGCGCAAAAACATGGTTTGAATGATTACTTTTCCTTCAAATTTCTTCAGGTTCTCAATCAGCCAGCGAGCATTAATTGTTTTACCAACTGGCTGGTCCAGCAGGCGAATAGTTGCGTCAACAGCCGAATCAAACTTTAGAATATTATTATCGACTTTAAGTAAAGCATTGAAAACTTTTGGTTTATGAATTCTTGTAGAATTTGACAACACACTCACTTTTGCAGTCGGACAGATTTTGTTGCGCAGTTCTATTGTATCGTCAATTATTCCATCGAAATGTGGATGGAGTGTAGGTTCGCCGTTTCCCGCAAAAGTTATTACATCGGGTGATGAATTTTCAGCGCACATTTGTGTAAGTTTTGTTTCCAGAATCTGCCGAACTTCAGTGCGTGTAGGGTAAGGAAATTCCTTCATAGTGGTATTGAATCCACATTCGCAATAAATGCAATTGAACGAACATATTTTTGCATCGATGGGAAGTAAATTTATTCCTAACGATAAACCCAAGCGCCTGCTGCGCACAGGACCGAAAATTACCTGATCGAAAAGAAAGGACATAATATATTTAGTTACAAGTTACAAGTTACAAGTTACAAGTTACAAGGGTTTTAGTATTCAAGTTATACAGAGCTCAGTTTTTGCGTTTTGCGTTTTGCGTTCCGTGTTTCGCGTTTCAGTAGTTTTAGAGTTTGTCGTTTCCTTTTAAAGATTCATAGAAATACGTTTTCCCTTCTTCATTTACATCGAAAGTGAAAATTTCCTGTTCCTTGCGGTTTTCGAAGAAGCACAAAAGGCTAAAATCGCCACCGGAAAAAATAAAATGCAGACCGAATACCGGAATAAAGAAATAAAATGCCGGATGATTATAAAATACAGCCATACCGATAATGCTTAAAACACTAACAATTACAGCCGGAGCAAGCGCTACAATGGTGAATTTTTTACGGTCGGCAACAAATTTGTCGGCAGAAACATAAAACATGAATTTACGCCAAATTACGCCAAAACTAAGTTTGCGAGCGCCAACATAATAATAAGCAGCAGCATGAATCAGTTCGTGAAAAACTATCAATAAAGTGAATGTAAAAATTAAACCATAAAGCATCCAGAGTAGAAATTGGGAGTTATTTTGCATTAAAAAAGGCATAAATGCTCTGAAACCTCCCAGCATAAAAACAAGCAAACCTGTAATCTGAAACATGTTCGCTACACGCGCCCAAACAGGTTGTTGCTCCACTTCTTTTATTAAAAACTGCTTCAATTCAGCGTGGTTTACAACTGCAATTTCTTTGTATTCGGGATTGTTTAAAAGTTCCTGAGTGGTCATCTTTATTTATTTTTAACTTTTTCAAAGTTGCAAACTTTGAAAAAAGTTATTCGTAAAATCAAATTTTAACTATAATACGTTCTCCCAATTCTTTGGATAGACTCTTTTTGGCTTCATCCAAATCTTTTATTTCTTGCATTATGCTTTTAACCAAATTATTGTTTCCGGTTTCGGCAGCAGTTTTCATTTCATCGAGTTTAAGTCTTACCTGCTCAATAAGCAAACTGTTTTTATACTCGTAAACCAAACGTGGCGTCAAATCATTCAGGCGGTTTTCGTCTGGAATAATTTCTTTCATTTTGGAGTGAACCTTGCTCAGTGTGTATTTTTCCGAGAGTAATTCAATTGCCAGCTGACTTATTTCCGGGTCAGGGTGAAAGGTGAAAAACTTTTCGGCGCTGTTGGTTTGCGTCATGCAATGCGCTTTATATTCATTCATCATGCGCTGATGCAATGGATTGTGAAAACTTAAATCATCCATATCCAATTCAGTAAAAACATACTCAGCCACAGAAATCCGTTTTTCCTTATTATCATCTATATAAAACTTTAAAAGATGACCGAATTTTATCAGCAATTGCAAAAGGTTTTTTTCTTCACTATCGAATAAAACCTTGTTTATAGCTGTCGAAGTTTCCGGAGTAACAGTTTGAGATTGGACGTTTGTTTGCGGTGTAGCCGATTTTTCACGTGCGCTTGCTTTCAGCTTGTTAATTTCATGATAAAGCATCGCTTCATCAGTTTTGAGCAGTATGCTGCACTCTTTTATGTATTCGCCACGGATAACCTGATTGGGAATAATGGAAATACTTCGTACAATATCGCTGATAAGTGCAGCGCGTTTTACCGGGTCGTTTCCGGCATCGTCTATCAATAATCGTGTTTTAAAACGCAGGAAATCCACTGAATTTTTATTTACAAATTCGATGAAATCCACTGCATTGGTTTTTCGAGCAAACGAGTCGGGATCATCGCCATCGGGAAGCAGCAAAACTCTGATATTCAAACCTTCTTCCAGCAACATGTCGATACCTCTTATCGAAGCTTTGATACCTGCGGGGTCGCCATCGTAAATTATGGTAACGTTATCGGTAAAACGGTGAATCAGTCGTATTTGCCCGGGTGTGAGCGAAGTTCCAGAAGATGCAACCACATTCTCGATTCCGGTTTGATGCATCGAAATTACATCGGTGTAACCTTCCACTAAAAAACACCGATCTTCTCTGACAATGGCTTGTTTGGCAAAATAAATGCCGTACAATTCGTTGCTCTTGTGGTAAATTTCCGATTCGGGCGAGTTTACATATTTCGCGGCTTTATCGTCCTTGCGAATGATACGCCCGCCAAAAGCAACTACTTTACCCGAAAGTGTATGCACTGGAAACATCACCCTTCCGCGAAAACGGTCGGTGAGATACCCTTGTTCATTTTCGAGCGTAAGTCCGGTTTTTATAAGATATTCCTTGTTATAACCTTCTCTAAGCGCTGTTTGGGTAAAATCATCGCGTAAATCGAGTGAGTAGCCAAGTTGAAATTTTCTGATAATATCATCCCTGAATCCTCTTTCCCTGAAATAAGAAAGCCCGATGGATTTTCCTTCGATACGATTATGAAGCGTTGTGGAAAAATATTTTTGTGCGAATTCATTCACAAGAAACATACTCTCGCGGTCGTTGCGGGCAGCCATTTCTTCGGGAGAAAACTCACGCTCTTTAAACTCTATGTGGTATTTACGGGCAAGGAATTTTAACGCTTCGTAGTACGAAATCTGCTCGTGCTCCATAATAAAATGCACTGAATTTCCACCTTTGCCACATCCGAAACATTTAAAAATGCCTTTTGCCGGCGAAACGGTAAACGAAGGCGTTTTCTCGTTATGAAATGGACACAAACCAATCATATTCACACCGCGTTTACGCAGTGTAACATAGTCCGAAACCACTTCCTGAATACGAGCGGCATCTATTATCCGGTCAACTGTTGATTGGTCGAGCATATTTTTTCAGAAATTTTATTTGATGATTTTCTTACTGCAAAGCTACTGATTTTATTGTGAAATGAAAAACCTGTGTTTTTTAAATATAAAATTTACGATGTCTTTTGCTTCAATTTTGAAACAGAATGTATTGTGGAAAGTTTCCTGAAAATCTAAATGAATAGCTGTTTATTTGCTGCAAAAGTGTAACTCAAAAAAGAAGAGAAGAAATTTCCTGATTTTCTTGTGAAACCGATAATAAATGTATAGTTTTGTGTTAAATATTTTAAATATTTAATGTATCTGTAAATTGTTTAGGGTTAATTCTGAAACTTTTAATTTAAAAATTGTGTATAAGACACATTCAACAAACCTGTTTTATTTTGATGAATTTATAGCCATAATTTTATAAAAGAGGTGATATTAAAATAATTACCTTAAAACTACGTTCAATTTAATTTCAATATAATCAACTTTATGAAAAAAAATCTTCTAACCGTTTTGTTCATTTTTGTTTGTTTTTCTGTTTTTCCTACACTAAAAGATACTGTAAAAGTTTATAATCCTACTTTTTCATCTGAAATTGAAAAATCTGTTTTCGATGAGTTTATGAACGGTAAAGATGTTGATGTTTTTACTTTGGCTTTATGTGTTAACACGGAATTAAATCAAAAGATTATAGATGATTACAGATATTCATTGAAATATTTTCTTGATGCAATACGCGTTGATATTTCAAAATCGAAAAAAGAAAAGGACATCATCAAAAAGATATTTAAAGCAGCTCACCAACGTTTTTTTAAAGTATATGATTTAAATTCGTTTACCGATAAATTGTACAGCGATGGCACTTTTAATTGTGTAACGGGTAGTTTGCTTTTTTCTCATGTACTTGATTCTCTGAAAATTCCGTTTCAGATTAAGGAAACTGAAACTCACGTTTTTCTGTTAGCGTATCCTGAAAAATTTTCTGTTCTGATTGAAACTACTGACCCGAACATGACTGTGCTCATTCCCGATTATAATTTCAAAAGAAAATATGTCGATTTTTTGATTGAAAATAAATTGATTCTCAAGAGTGATGTGCAAAGTAAGGGCGTTGAAAATATATTTAACGAAAAATATTATTCGAAAACCAATATAAGCCCCAAAGAATTGGTCGGTCTTTTATACTACAATGCAGGAACATTCTATTTGAATTCCAACGAATATAAAAAAGCATTTCAGGAATTTGAAAAAGCTTATATTCTTTATCCTTCCGAGAGAATTCAATATGCAATGGAAATGTCGCTTTTAACTTTTATTGCCGATAAAAAGAACTTTACACTCAATGATATTGAATATCTTGCTAAATTAAGTTCTTATTCTGAAAATCCTTTGTATGATGAAGCTGTAACCGATGAATTCAAGGCTTATACATATAAATATTTGGTGAATGAAAACAGTGAATCCAAATATGTGCAGATTTATCAGGATTTATATAAAAATTTAACTGATAGCGCTGTAAAGGATAATATATCCATTATTTATTATTCAGAAAGAGGCAGAATTTGTATGTTGAAACAACGTAAAAACGAAGGTTTGAAATATATTAAAGAAGCATATAAAATTAATCCGGTAAATGTGGAGCTTGCCACAAATCTTAAGAAAGCATTTTATTATGTTTGCAGCCAAAGGGAAAACGAGTCGGACTTTTTTAACTATTATCAGGAAGAATTAAAGGAGTTTGAAATTTATAAAGAAGATGAAGATGTTTTAAATATAGGAGCAAGATACTTGTTGAAAAAAGCTTGTGATAGCTATACTATCAATAATTTATCCATGGCTGATAAATGGCTTATGCAATTTGAAGATTTTGTTGCGAAATATCCGAACTGCAAAATAAACGAAGATTTTGCAGGTGATTTTTATGCCCAAATGACTGCTATATATTACAGAAATGGTAATGTAAAACAAAGCAATGCAATACTGAAAAGAGGTATGAAAATTATGCCTCAGAATGCAGTACTCATAAGAAAATATAAAGTTAACGTTACGCAGGAAATCAAATAAAAAATATTTGAAAATACAATTTGAAAATACTTTTTTGGGTTGTGAAGAGTTTATATGTCAGAATTCTAATTTGTTATTAAAAGATGTTTTTTCATCTTTCTACACAATGTTTTTGGTATCTGTATGTTTCACAATACTAATTCTTTGTTTTTTTCTTCTCCTGTATAGTAGGTGTTGTTTCTAATCCATTCTTTTTGTGTCTTTTTTTAAGAAGTAAATTTGAAAAGTAAAGAAGCAAAAACGTTTATAAAATATTAAAGTCTGTAAATCTATCTTTGTTTACTGAAAAATAGCTGTTTATCAAAGCAATTTTTTACTACTTTTGAAGATTAATTCTGTAAATATGTCGTTACAAATTTCCAAACATATAACTTTAATTTTTGGTTTATTATTTTTTTCAATTTCAAGCTGTTACGCGCAAACCAAAATAGTTTTCGATCCTGAGCTGAATCAGCCTGTTGAAAAAACAGAAAGAGCAATAAAACGAGAACTCCGCTATACTCCTGAGGGCGATGGTTTTGCAATAATAAACGGTAAAAAGAAATTTAACCGTGCCCTTTACGGAACGCACTCAGCATTTCGTGTTGAAACAAGCGATATGCCCGAGTTTGCTTTATATCTTCCCCGCATGGGTGGCAATCTTTCCTTTGAAATCAGCAATAAAACCGCACAAAAGAAACTTAACGATGCCGATTATATAAAAAGTATTTACAAGCCCGGTTCACGCATTTACGTTATTCGCGATAAAAATTTTACGGGTAATGGAGAAATTCGCATCACAGCGCTTGCTATGGCTGATGCCGAAGGAATGATATTGAAAATTGAGACAGAAAAAATCACAAAAAATACCAAACTCAGTTGGAAATTCGGAGGTTGTGCCGATAAACGTTTCAGTCGTGAAGGCGATTTGGGTGTCGATCCCGAAGACAGTTTTGAGCTGAAACCGGAATATTGCAAAGGAAACATTTATAAATTGCATGGAAACGCCTTTCATGTTTCTTTTGGTGCGAAAAACGATAAGTTTCTTACTGGAATTTTTCCTGAACAATCGAAATTGAAAATTGACAAAACCTTGCCCGTATTAAAAGGCGAACTTGCATTGAGTAGTTCAAGAACTTATTACATGGCAATTCAGATTCCTGATAAGACCACAAATTTTAAAAATATCACTAAAGTATTTTCGCCTGTACAACATCGTCCGTTAACAATTTTCGATACCGACCCGCTTTACGAACCCAAAAGCCCCAAGGGCGCCCGTAAGCTTTTTGAACTTGCCGAAGCAAGCCGTGCACAAGTTGCATCGCAGCTTGTTATTGAAACTCCCGATCCTTATTTTAATACGCTTGGCGGAGCGCTATCGGTGGCAGCTGATGGAATTTGGAGTGGTGAAACCTGGTTGCATGGTGCAGTGGGTTGGCGAATGCCGCTAAGCGGTTGGCGTGCAGCTTACACGGGCGATGCGCTTGGTTGGCACGATCGTGCAAGAAAACATTTCGATGCTTACGCGGCTTCGCAGGTTACTGCCGTACCGCCCGTTTTTCCGCATCCTTTGCAGGACAGCGCACTGAATTTGGCTCGTGCCGAAAAAAAATGGGGTACGCAAATGTACAGCAATGGTTATATTTGCCGTAATCCAAACCGTAACGACCAGATGCATCACTATGATATGAATCTTTGTTATATCGATCAGCTTATCCGTCATTTCGACTACACCGGCGATTTGGAATATGCACGCAAAATGTGGCCTGTAATCACACGTCATCTTGAATGGGAAAAACGAAATTTCGACCCTGATGATGATGGATTGTATGATGCTTATTGCTGTATTTGGGCAAGCGATGCATTGTATTACAGTAGCGGAGCAGTTACACATTCATCGGCATATAATTATTTTGCCAATAAAAAGGCGGCTGTTCTTGCACAAAAAATTGGCGAAAATCCAGCTCCTTATGTAAAAGAATCGGAAAAGATACTGAAAGCATTAAATCTTCAGCTTTGGTTGCCCTATAAAGGACATTGGGCAGAATATAAAGATTTTATGGGCGAACGAAGGGTACATGAAAGTGCTGCAATCTGGACTATTTATCACGCTATCGATTCCGAAACTGCCGATCCTTTCCAGGCTTTTCAGGCTACAAGATATATTGATACTGAGATTCCGCATATTCCTTTCGAAGCCGATGGACTTGGTGAAGGATTTGCAACAATTTCAACTTCAAACTGGATGCCCTATTCATGGTCCATCAATAATGTGGCTTTTGCCGAAGTGATGCATGCCACACTTGCTTACTGGCAAGCCGGAAGAAATAATGAAGCCTTTAGATTATTAAAAAGTTCGGTGCTCGATGGAATGTTTATGGGAGCAAGTTCGGGAAATGTTGGGCAGATTAGTCATTACGATGCAGCTCGCGGTGAATGTTATCGCGATTTTGGCGATCCTGTTGGAGTGATGTCCCGGGCCCTTACCGAAGGACTATTCGGTATTCGTCCTGATGGATTGAATAATACATTGGTAATTCGTCCGGGTTTTCCAACGGAATGGAATTTTGCCCGCATGTCAACGCCTGTAATTGAATTTTCGTTTCGCAAAATTGGCAGCAAATCAGAATATACAATTATTCAGTGTGAATTTAAAAAGCAAAAATTAAGTTTGCAGATAAATGCCGAATATGAAAATATTGAATCGATAACTGCAAACGGTAAACCAGTGAAATGGACTGTGAATAATAATGCGGTAGCTGCGCCAGAAATTATTATTGAAACCCTTATTGACGATTCGGTAAAAATTGATGTTATAACCAAAGGTAAAACGGTTTTCAATAAATATCCTCCTATCAAAGTTAAGAAGGGGCAAGTGTTTAAAGTAACAACACAAGCAATTATTGAGGAAATTTTTGACCCGCAAAAAGCGCTTACTAAATCGATTTTTACCATTTACAATATCGATGCCATTGCTTCAGGAGTTCCCGGTCATCGTACATTTTTTGCAAAACTGCGTCAGGATCAAATGGAGTGGTGGCAACCTTTTATGCTCGAAATTACCGAATCTGAAAAAGTTTTTACAAAGCCATTTGTATTTGAAAAAACCGATGTGCTTGTCCCGCGCGATATTGATATTTATTTTAACGATTCTGTCAGCAAAATTTTCGAAAATAAATATCTATCGCCACGCTCACCCTATACAACATTGCAAATTCCGGTGCAGGGCATTGGTGAGTGGTGTCATCCACTAACAACTGCCGAAATTAACGATTCAGGTTTGCGAAAACTTGCTGCTCAAAACAACGAAAGTTTACCAAATGTGCTGAATATTCCTTTGCGCACCCCTTCAACTGGTCAGAATGTGGCGTTTACTTCACTCTGGGACAATTTTCCGCGTAAAATTACAATACCGGTAAATTACAAAGCCCGTAATGCTTACTTAATGCTCGCAGGAACTACAAATCACATGCAATCGCATTTTGTAAACGGACTAATTGTGGCGCAATATACCGATGGATCAAGAGATACCCTCAAACTTGTAAATCCCGATAACTGGTGTGCCATTGAGCAGGATTATTATGTTGATGGAAAAGCTTTCAGACTTGATGTTCCTCGTCCTTTTCGTGTACATTTGAAATCGGGACTGGTGAGCAATAATCTTGAAAAAGATTTGAAAATCGATGGTGTTTATGGTCGGAAAATTGATGGTGGTGCAGGCGTTTTGCTCGATATGCCGCTCAATAAAAATAAAACTTTGTTGAATATTTCATTAGAAACTACAGCCAACGATGTGATTATCGGGTTAATGTCGTTAACTTTGCGGATTTAGTAGGAATAGTTACGAGTTACGAGTTACGAGTTACAAGTTACGAGTTACAAGGTTACGAGGAAACAGGGAAACAAGTAGACGATGAAACGAATGTGCAAACTATAAGTATTCCTAAAATGTGATGAACACAGAACCCGAAACCCGAAACCCGGAACGCAAAGCCCTGAACAAAATAATAATTTCAATTGTTTTTCGTTTTTACAAACAGATTAAAAAACAGGAATTTTAATAATGAGAATAAAATTATTTGCGATTATATTAATAGGATTAATTTCATTACCCTCATTTTCGCAGGGAAATTTACCACACCGCGACGATAAATTTTTTCACTTTGGTTTTTCGCTCGGAACAAACCTTATGGATTTTGGCATTGCGCAGAGTGATAGTGTAATAGGCGGGAAGGTGTACGATGTAAATGTTTCGTCGTTACAACCCGGTTTTTCGGTGGGAATTATTACAGATTTTCGCCTCAACCGATATCTAAATGCTCGTTTCACTCCAACCCTGCACTTTGGTGAAAGGTACCTCAGTTATAGAGGTCGCGATAAAGTAACCGGTTTATTTACTGATACTGTTACTAATGCAATACCCTCAATTCCCATTGTGTTACCTGTTTATATAAAGTACAGCGCTGAAAGATATAATAATTTCCGACCGTATTTAATTGGAGGTGGTGGCGCGTATATCGACCTGGGAACCGATAAGGAAAAACCTGTTTATTTACGCCCATTCGATGTTTTTGCTGAAGTAGGCGTGGGTTGCGATATTTATTTTTCCTTTTTTAAATTAGCTCCTGAACTCAAATTTGCACTCGGTTTCAACGATTTGTTCGTGCCCTTCGATAAACGAACCGAAGGTACAATCAGCGATAACGATAAGAAATTTTCGTATGCCTTATCGAAACTCACATCACGAATGTTGACGCTTACTTTTAATTTTGAATAAATATCAGATATTCTTTATTTTCTCTGAAACAGCTTCGGCGGCATTTAGCCAGTCGGCATATAACTTTCGATAATAATTTTTAAGAATAGAGGGATTGTCCTTTCCTCCGGAATGCGCTGAACGTTTAATAAACTCTTGTTTCAATTCAACAACTTCCACAGCAAGATTTTCTGCTTTTTCAGCATCGAATTTTCCGCTTGCGAGGCAATGAAAATAAATATCTGATAACAATTCGGACGATACATATCTGATTACTTTTTTAAGTTTTCTACGACTTGCCATATTTGTTTGTGTTTTTGTTGTGGTACAAAAATAAGAGATTTCAGCTGTAAAATAAATTTTTTAATAAAAATATTGTATAACCAATGTTGAATAATTTTTTGAGAAATCATTTTTCTTTTTTCAGATTGATTTTTTTTAGCATATTAACGCTTACTGCTAATCTGATTTTTACTTCGTGTGGCGATGATAATTTACTTAATACATCGAAAGATGAACCACTTGCTTTTTCAACCGATACCCTCTCGTTCGATACTGTTTTTACAACATTAGGCAGTACTACAGAAAAGCTTCTTGTTTTTAATCCCGGCAAGCAAAATATCGTTATTTCTTCCTTAAAAATTTCGGGTGGAAAGAATTCGCAATTTCGCATAAATGTTGACGGAATGCTCAGTGATGATAATAGTTTTACGAATATTGAAATTCCTGCCCGCGACAGTATTTATATTTTTGTGGAAGTTACTATCGACCCAGTAGGTTCAAATTTACCTGCTCTTGTTGCCGATTCAATTATTTTTGAGTCCGATAAATTCAGACAGCGCGTACGTCTTGAGGCTTACGGACAGAATATGGAATTGTTTAATGAAAAACTGATTTTGAATGATACTACGCTCACAGCTGTAAAACCGTATTTAGTGAAAGGTTATTTAGCCATCGATTCGGCCAAAACTTTGCGGTTGAATCCAGGCACTAAACTTTATTTTCATAATAATGCGAATTTGATTGTTTATGGTAATCTTGTTGCCGAAGGTACGCTTGAACAACCCATTGAAATGCGTGGCGACAGGTTGGATAAAATAAAATATCTCGACCCGGTGCCTTACAACTATGTAGCCGGACAGTGGGGAGGAGTATATCTGCTTTGGAATGAAGCACGGCATGTATTGCGATTTGTGAACATAACGAGCGCTTACGTGGGATTGTATTACATAAATTCCGATCGTGGCATGTTACCTGAGCTTGAAATGCTAAATTGTCGGCTACATAATTTCGTTTATTACGGATTAGCGGTGCAAAACGGGAATGTTAAAGTTGCAAATACCGAAATATCGAATACAGGAAGCTATACGGTGTATCTCAATGGAGGGAAACACGAGTTTATCCACACTACCATTGCAAATTATTATAATAATAATTCGTCTTCGCCCACCAATCGCGATAAAAATCCCGCATTGCTGATTATGAATATGAACCGCAGCGCACGTATGGAAACCCTTTTTCGGAACTCTATCATTACCGGAACACTCGAAAATGAGTTCAGTATCGCTACCCGATTTCCTGAAATTTACAAAGGAACATTCGCAAATTGTTATATCCGTAAGAAAGAAGCTGCTACACAAGCTCAATTTTCAAATATTCGCTGGTATCAATCACGCGATACCGTGTTTAAACAAACTCGTTACGATTATGTAAAAAATATTTATTTCGATTTTTCGCCCGATTCTGTTTCTCCTGCCCGAGGAATTGGCGATATTTCCGTAGCATTTCAATATCCTACCGACATTCGAGGAAAATCCCGATTAGGTGATAATGGTCCTGATGCAGGTGCTTATGAATGGGTGCAAACAATTAGATAATAAAAAACCTGACTTTTGTCAGGTTTTTTTATTAGTAAAATAAGAACTTACCACCCTTATCCGGATGGGAAGTTCTATTTGTTAATTTCTGAATTTCTTTTAACCTTAAAATTATTTTGTCAACGCAATTTTCATCATTCCGTTTTCGCTTTTTACAAGATAAACGCCTTTTGCCTGAGCGCTCATGTTGATATCTTCGCGTGAAGTAACAATCATACGTCCTGTTGCATCAAATACATGCAGTTGTTGGCGATCGGGATTTTGAATGGTGCGTCCATCGAAAATAACACCGCTAATAGGTGCAATATTAATACCGGTCCAGTTTGTTATGAAATTGAAAGTTTTAACTTCGGTATTAGTTCCCAAAGCATTTTGTCCTACTACCTGATATGTATATTCTGTTCTTTGTGTCAGTCCTAAAATTTCATAATCGGTAACATTTCCATCTACTTCAGCATTTACATCTGACTTAACATAACTAGCACCTTTAACTGTAGCCGGAGGTGTTGCATTTGAAATTATATATTTTACTGCTCCGGGAATTGCATCCCAGTAAAGTATTGCTCTCGAGTCACTTGCAACAGCTGCATAGCCTGTAGGAATTATATTCTTAAATTCAGTGCCTGCATTAGTTCCCCAAACTGAACTACCGGTCAGATAATTCACTGAATTGTCAATAATTTTCAATGCATTGTCAGTAACTATATTCTGATTGTCATTTGAAAGACTTACAATCAATAATTTTTGTTTAAGTAATTCATTTGTATAACTTCCTTCAGTCATAAGAGATTGTGTTCCAACAGGCAGTTCAAGTATTCCGGTTGTAAGAGCTCCCTTTATATTGGCGATATTATAATTGCCGGCGTAAGGTGAAGTTTGAACTCCGTTACCTGAACTGATGGCGTTAAACATTTGTACTTCATTGTTATATGTGCCGGAATATGTTACTCCGCTGAAAATTGGATGATTAGGCTCATTTACAGTAACTGTTGTTACTGAAGGTGATGGATTTGAAGCAGTTGAAAGATTCCATGTATTTCCCTGTATTGCATAAATTTTCAGGCAAAGCAATGGTTTATTGATTCCCCACAAAGCCTTCATACCTGCACTACCTGAACTTGGCGACTCGGTAAGAATTACCATGTCGTAAGCAGAAAAATCATAAGTTGTTGTTATGTTCGCAATAAGAATATTTTCAAGGTAATATTTTGATGCCAGCATTGGACGAATTTTGATATCTTTTGCATCAACCGCTGTACCAATTACGTAAGCAATATTCTTTGTTGCAGCGAAAACATTTACGGTATATTCTTTCTGGTCGCCGCTTTCGGCAGTTACTTTAATTTTTAGTGGATTTGTAAAATCATTACTGTTACCCGAAGTAAAATCGGCTGTGGCTCTAAAAGGTAAATCGAAAGTAACAGGTCGGGAAAGAGTTGCACCTTTAGGTAAAACTAATGTATAGGTGGCTGTTGCTGAGTTGTAAACAGGTGTTTTTCCATCAACTTTCAGGTTATTTAAACTATAATCAGTGTTTTTGTTTGCAGTAAGCGTAACATTGTAATTGGTGTTTGCGCTAACTCCATCAGTAGCTGTATAAACTACAGGTGTTGTAGCACTGTTTGTGAAGTCAACTGCACCGATTGGACTATAAGAGGTTGCAATACTGTTTAATGTTACTACAGGTGTAATATTTGATAAGTCAGTTCCAAAAGGAAGATTTGCGGTGATGGTTTTTGCATTCTGGTCAATGGTAGCATTTATTCCTTCGGCTGTGAAAGTTGATATCTGAGGCACTTTAGGAGCATAAGAAAAGGTAAAAAACGATGTCCATGCGCTACTTGAAGTAAGAGCTGTTACTTTTATTTTTACATTGGTTTCGCTGTTGATAGGCACAACATAATCTTTGCATGCACCAGTTCCATCTAACTGTATATTTGTAGCAGCATCGTTAATATTTACCAATAAACCCCTGTTTGTAGCAATATTTGCAGTGATTGTAAGATTGTCGCATTTTGATAAATAAAAAGTAATCGATCGGCTTGAGCCGGTTTTTATATCAAAGGTTTTAGTAGCTGTACCACATTTACCGGAAGTTCCACTTGCTATAGCTACTAAAGTTAGCCATCTTTCAGATTGTGCTTTTGAGTTTTCAGCTGCTACGCCATCCCAATCCATAACCTTAGTGCCGCCTACAGTTGATAAATCAAAGTAAATTTCAGCCTTTACATTTTGAAAAGCAAAGCTTAAAAGCATAAAAATGCTCAGTAAAGTAATTTTTTTCATGTGAATTGATTTTTTATAGTTGTTTAATTAAATTATAACGTATAAAAAAAGGAAGTGTAATCAATTACACTTCCTTTTAAAGCAAAATTATCGTTATTTGGTTACTGCGATCTTCATCATCCCGCTTTCGCCTTTTACAAGATAAACGCCTTTTGCCTGAGCGCTCATGTTTATATCTTCGCGTGAAGTTAATAACAAACGTCCTGTTGCATCAAATACATGCAGTTGTTGGCGATCGGGATTTTGAATGGTGCGTCCATCGAAATTTACTCCTTCTAATGTTGCTGAAGAAACTCCTGTGAACCAGGTTGAGAATGTAATTATAGCAGGGTCTGTAAGCTTACCTATTGCATTTTCGGCTGCTACATTGAATTGATAACTTGTACTTCCGGACAAACCGGTAAGATCAAGACTTGTTTCATTTCCGGGAACATCAACATTTATTGCCGATTTCACTGTAGAAACTCCCTTAACTCCTGAAGGAGTAACCTGTGTAACTACATATTTAACAGCAGCGGGAACTGCCTGCCATGCAATTGTAGCCGATGTCAGTCCAACGACAGGAGCATTTCCAGTAAACGAAATACTTTGAAAGTCATTACCTGCATTTATTCCCCAGGTTGTACTACCTGTAAGGTAATTAACTGCATTTGTAACAAGTTTTAAACCATCGGTGGTTAATTTATCCTGATTATTATCAGAAATGCCAAGAACTAAGAGTTTTTCAATTAAGTTTTGATTTTTATAACCTGATGCTGTAGCACCTGCCGGAGTATTTATGGGAAATTCTATAATTGCAGGACTTGTTCCAACACCGCCAATTAAATAATTGCCTGAATAGTTGCTTGTTTGTAATCCATTACCTGTAGTAATTGCACCAATGCTTACAATCTCATTGTTTAATGCTCCAGTCAAACTAATACCTGAAAATATTGGATGATTTGGTTCGTAAACAGTCGCGGTTGTAGAAGCTGGAGCAGCCGGACTTGCTTGTGTTCCTTTGTCCCATGTGTTTGCGTTTAAAGCAAAAATCTTTAATGCAAGTAGCGGTTTATTTATTCCCCATAATGCTTTCATTCCTGTTGATCCTGAAGATGGTGATTCTGTAAGAATAACCAAATCGTACATTGAGAAATCGGTACTTGTTGTTACAGTACCAATTAGAATATTTTCGATGTAATTTGTTTTGGCTAATTCGGGTCTAATTTTTGTGTCATTGGCTGATACAGCAGTGTTAATAATATAAGCAATATTTTTATTACCAACAGCTGCAGTTAAGGTATAAACTTTTGTACTAGCATCCTGAGCGGTAACAGTAATTTGAAGAGGATTTGTAAAGTCATGGGTAGCCCCTGAAGTAAAATTAGCTGTAGCAGTACCTGGCTTCGTAAATGTAACAGCCTGACTTGTTATATCGTATGCTTTCGGTAGAGTAATACTGTAAGTATTAGTGCCTGCATCAAAAGTTGGTGTCTTTCCTCCAATCATTACATTTGATAAGTCTTTTTCTGAACTTGGAGTTTGACTTGCAGTTAATGTAACAGAATAATCAACTTCATTAACACCATCTGAAACTGTATAAACTACCGGAACTGTAACGCTGTTACTGAAATCCTGTGCTCCCGGAGGTCCATAGCTTGTTGCAGTGCCACCTATTGTTACAACTGGCTCAATACTTGCTAAATTTGTTCCGTAAGGCAATTCTGCTGTAATGGTTTTTGCACTCTCATTAATAGTAGCTTCAACTCCTTCAGCTACAAATTTTGTGATGGAAGGTGCTGCAGGAGGAGCAATGAACTCTATTGCATAAAAACGTGTATCACCTGAAACTGCATAAATTGATAAAACATAAGTTTCACTTGCACTTAAAGAATTATATGCAGTAATAAAACTACCACTATTGTTGTTTCTTGTTACGGTAGCAACTACATTCATCGTACTTGTTTCTGTCAAACCACTTGCAACATTGGCTGAAACTTGCATTCCTCTTCCAGAACTGGTAGTATTACCATGAGCAATAAAACCAGTAATTCCTGTTACACGCATATGTATAACCCTTTTACTGCTATTATAAACTCCACCATCAGCTTTTATTTGAATCATATTTACTGATGAAGGGGTTGTAGGCAAATTATCTGTAATTGAAGTTGGGTTTCCATTTGCATCACCATTTGTATTTGTATAAGTTAAACTTGCTGTTCCAAGGGCTGGTATTACTACCCACGAAGTTGCGTTAGGGGATGTAGGCGCTCCGGTTATATCGGCGTCTGTACAATATACTGTTGTATTTGCTGTGAAAGTTTTTGTTACTGTAGGAATATAACTCGCAGCATTTATACTCCAGGCTCCCATTAATAAAATGGCAACCATTGCCATTAGTTTTGTAAATTTGTGTTTCATAAAGCATTAATTTTTTTTGTGAATAGATTGTTTTTAATTTTGAAAATATAATATCCACAAATATAGTTTCTAACAATTATATTCTTGTGTATTTTCTGACGGAATGTGTGTATTATTTTAGGGAAGCAAAATTATTTAATAAAACAGGATTTTTACTATCAAATCGGAATTGTTATCATACGGTAAAAATCGTTTCACATGTAAATAATCGGGTTGCCCGAAAAAAAACCGTCCGCAAATCTTAATATATGGACGGTTTTCCTTTAGATATTGTTTGGAAGATAAATGACTGAAATTACTCCCAGGGGCTTTCATTATTGGTATCTTCTATTATATTATTCTCGCCGGGTCCTCCGGGTGGTTGAGTTGCCAAAACCAATGAAATTTCATTATCCAATTTTACTATCGCAATATATGGTGCTTTATAACTCTTTTTTGCAATACTGCATTCATTGTTTTGCTGATATTTAATTTGTTTCATTTTTTCAGGTGTTTTTAATGAGTACACAATTTTTTGTTAATTAGCCTCCGGCGCTCTGAAGGAAGCCGGAGGTCAAATATTTGTATTATTTTACAATTACTTTACAGGTTTCGTTGTTAACTGTAACCATATAAACCCCCGAAGCAGGCACATCAATCAGCGTGAGATTGCTGGTTATGGTTTTGTTCGCAATTCTCTGACCAACCGCATTGTATACATTTACTTCTTGAATGTCGCTGCCTGTAACCGGATACTGAATGGCTATCTGGTTTTGGTTATTTGCATACACGCCGAAATTGCTTTGACTGGCAGGATCAACTCCTGTAACAGTGCCATTGGAGCGCAGTATTATACCAAAAGTCAGGGTTGTTCCAGCGGGAGCTGTATAAACGTAGCTTTCACCAGCGCTAAGGTTGGTTTCAGTAGCTTTATCCATCAAAATTACCGAAACATCCGAAGGGATATTGCTCAGTTCGTTAGCCGACAGTGTAAAGTTTTGCGATGTGCTGCTGTTTGTTGCAATATAAACCGGAATCAGCGTGTTTAGTGGCAAGGTATTCAAACCGTTGATAACCAACTTTTCGGAACCAACAGCGGTGAACATATCGGGTATGGCTGAATTGGTGCCGTTCATCATTTTGGGTGAATCGTAACGATCGTAGCCATTCGAAGCTGCTGGATCAAAATAAATTAAAGCTTCATCTGTTGAAATGCCATTTGTTAGCAGCAATCGTATACGTTGACGGTCATTATTACTGTTAGCGCGCACTTTCAAAGGATTAGCAGCCTGATGAGAAAGAGTTAAATTATTATCTAATATTAATGTACCTGCAGCTACAGCTTTTACCCAAAATGCCTGCATTGGAGGAATAATATTGGTTGTGCCTAAAGGTGAAACTTCTCCGGTACTTGCATTAATAGTTAAAAATGACCATGCTGCATCTCCACCGCTATTTACTGAACCGGCATTTGTACGATACCAAATAGATGGTTCTATTTTTGCAGCATTATTATCTACAAAAGTTTTTGTCCATGTTAAATGAGCCGGATATGGATTACCAATTAAATTAAAACCTGTTGAACTTTCACCTGAATTAGTAAGCGTAACTTCTATGTTACCTGAATTTAAACTACCACCTGTTTCTGTGGAGAATATAATTGTTTCAGCTGCAGTACCCGGTAATGCAATATAACCACGACCGGGGACAAATGCATCACCAGCAGCAAACGGTTGTGTTAACCAGCTTGAATTTGCTTCATCTCGCTGATAATAAGTGTAACCAGATGGAGCTACAGCATTGCTTACAGGGGATGATACATACCAGTTACGGGTCGTTGCAAGGTATTGTTGAACATTAGCAGGTCCGGATACACTTCCTAATAAAGTTGCAGTACCCGTTTCATCTGATTGAAGAGTAATGCCTGTACCAACAGTCAAAGTATTACCTGTACCAATTGTAAGTTTTGAATTTGGATTTAGCAAAACATTTGTAGCGCTTATATCTGTATTCAATGTAACACCTGCAGTATTATCAATTATCAAATCACTAAGAGTCGTATTTTTCAAATTAGAAATAGTTTGTGTTGAAGTTCCTGCATATTCCAGAATTGAAGAACCGGTATTATCGATTGTTCCTTCACCAGATGTTGTGCCATTAAGGGTTAATGTATATGAACCGGGAATGATATCGCAATTTAAATCTAAATTGAGATTTCCATTAATAGTCATATCAGATCCTAACGTTGCATCGTTTGTATTGCTAATCGTGTAATTTATTATACCTGAAGTTCCTGTACCTGTTACACCTGTTAAAGTTTGAAGTGATGTGCCGTTTAAGTCAACATTGGCAATACAACTTGTTGTCTGAATAAATTTTGCACCGGATGATACAGTTACATCACCAGCGATATTTAAATTTGAAGTTGCGCCATTAAAAGTACATTGATACGTACCTTGATTAATAATAAAGTTACCTGCAATATTTAATGTTGAATTAACAGCATAACCTCCATGAGTAAATGTTCCTCCATTTTGTGTGAAATTTCCAGTTATATTGTAAGTTGGTGTTCCTGAACTTGTTGTTAACTGATAAGAGCCTGAAGTTATAGTTAAATTATGCATTGTAATACCTGCATTGTTTGTTGCATGGAATGGTTTAACCGGACTTGCGGTACCTGCATAAACAATATTACCATACGTACCGGTAGGTGAAGAATATGTAGGAGTTGTTGCAGATGAATTTATATATGCTGTTCCGTAATTTGTTCCTCCACTACCATTTGATGCTGACCATGTTGCTGTAGGCATCTGAACAGCACTGTTTTCTAAATAATATGAACCGGCTGAAGTTGAATTTGCAAAAATTAATGAACCTGTAGTTGTAATTGGAGAACCTGAAACACTATTTTTCAATGTTCCAAGTACTGTCAAACTGGATCCGCTTGCAATAGTTAGGGTTCCTCCTGAATTTATATCCAATTGTCCACCGGTTTCTATTGTAGCTGCAACTAAATTGGTTGATGCAGTGCCTATCGTTCTTGCATTACTTATAGTTACAGTTGTACCGTTTTGAATGGTAATTCCTTTTGAAGTTGCACCCGGAATTGTTGTAGCACTGTACCAGTTTGTGTTATCCGGCGAACTTTGCCATGTGGAATTTGTTGCCCATGAACCCCCAGTTCCAGTAGAACGGAAATAATCTGTAGCACTTGAAGTGTATATAACATTAATACTGCCTGTTGCTTCTGCAGCCGGACTTCCATCAGTAGTTGCAGTAAAACCATAGTTCCCAATTACAGTTGGAGTACCAGAAATTGTCAATATCGGAGATGTAAAATCAACTGTTATACCGGTTGGAGGTGTGCTTGAACTTGCAGTGCCAGTCCATGAAACAGAAGCTGTAGTAGCAGTTCCATTCGCAATGGAATAAGTGATATTTGTTATGGCAGTATTCACTGTTGGAGTTTGACTATCAGTACCTGCAGCACTTGTAAGTTCAATTACTGGTACATTCGAGGTAACTGTTATAACTGCACTACCATTCATTGTTGTTTCACAATAACCTCCTGCAGTTGTAGTTTTTACAGTATATGTTGATGTAGAAGTTGGTGAAACTGTCCATGACAAACCACTTCCTGTCCCTGGTACAGTCGATCCATCAGCAACGTCATTTTTATATAATTGATAAGTCACTCCATATTCTGATCCACTTAAAGTAATATTTGTGCTATTACCGCTGGTAATAGTGGTTGTGCCATTAACTGAATATGAAGAAGGGGTGGTGCAGGAAGGAACAAAAAATTCTATTGCATAAAAACGTGTATCATTTGAAACTGCATAAATTGATAAAATATAAGTTTCACTTGCACTTAAAGAATTATATGCAGTAATAAAACTACCACTATTGTTGTTTCTTGTTACTGTAGCAACTACATTCATCGTACTTGTTTCTGTCAAACCACTTGCTACATTAGCAGAAACATTCATTCCTCTTCCAGAACTTCCCGTTTGACCATGTGCAATAAATCCAGTAATACCTGATACACGCATATGTATAACTCTTTTTGAACTGTTGTATACTCCTCCATCTGCTTTAATTTGTATCATATTTACCGCTGATGTTGTAGGTAGATTGTCTATTATTCCTGTTGGATTGCCATTTGTATCACCATTAGTATTTGTATACGCTACTGATGATGTCCCATTTGAAGGTATAACAACCCATGAACTTGTAGAAGTACCAGCTGAAGTTAAATCTGCATCTGTACAATATACAGTTGTGTTTGTTGTAAATGTTTTAGTAATTGTAGGTATATAACTAGTTGCATTTGCACAAAAAAATGCAAGTATTTGAAAAATAAGAAAAACTGAAAATTTCGTGTATTTTCGTCTCATACCATTAATATTTTAAAAGGTTAGTAATAAAGAATCTTTTATTAAAACCGACAATGCCCGGATTGTCAAAAAAGGAAAGAGGAGATACAAAGCATCCCGAGTGTAGCAAATTTTCTCTCATAACGTATTAAATTTAAAGTGTTTATAAAAAATATTCAATAATTGTTTGATAAAAATCAGGTACAAAACCAATCAGTATTCAGGGATTGTGAGATTTTATCGATACAAACATAATGTTTGATTTTAGGTAGGTTGTGCAGAAATTGACGAAAAATGAGGAAAAATTGTTTTGATTAAATTTTTCTTATTTCCAATCCTTGAACTGTGTGTAAATTCAAGAAAAAAATCCTGTAATAAATGTAGTAAGTAATTGTAAATAAATATCGTTAGGTTTTATATCATACCATGGTGAAAATTAGTTGGGGACAAGCGACTTCCCGGTCGCTTGAATAACCATAAAGCGACGGGTAAGTTGCTTGCCCTCTAATATCTTATTTCAACGTTCATCAACAAAAACATATCATTATGTATTGCTGACTGTTTAAAAGCAAGTTGCATCGAAATAATTGGATATATGCGTCTGAATTCTACCTTATAAAATATTCAGAACTCATTTTCTTTAAATGCAATTAAGTCTTTCCGTTTTTCACAAAGTCTCTTTTCCCCAAAGCGGTACACTTGTCATCCGGTTTTCTTCCTTAAAATCAATCAACGAAGTTCTTATGGCCGTTTTTTGATTTGAATTTTTCGCAGAACAGTTTAAATCGTTATAAAGTGTATCAATGAATCATATTTAACCTGTAAAAAGTGTAGTGTTGATACATTTTTTACCTGTAAAAGTGTTTTACAATCATAATATCAGCGCTTTACAATAAAACTTTTCGTAAAATCTCCGGACTTGACAAAGTAAACACCTGATGAAAAATTCCCGACAGGAAATTCCACTTTATCAGTAGCATTTCCATGTCGGGAAGTTATAGTTTTTCCTGAAGCGTTGTAAATATTTACTAAGGTTAAATCTGCATTTTCAGAAATCAGCGTTATTTTCTCTTCGTTTTGAACAAGCAGAATTTTTTTTTTACAATTTTTGTATCGGAGGTTTGTTTTGCTTTTTCGTACTCCAGACTTGCCATAATGAAGGGTCCCAATACTTTACCTTCGGTATTATTGTGAATAGCTACATCGCTGCCACACAGGTAATAGTTGGCATCGCCTTTGCGTGTACCGCTCAGTCCGGCTGATTCGCAACTCTGAATAAGTTTGATTTTTCCATTGGCTTCTTCTACTACAAAATTTTGAATCAAACCGAGGTACGCTTTTTCGGCTACAGGTTTATAAATGTTTTTATCGAGTATGCCAAGCCGGATTCCCTTGTAATACGAATACGTAAACATACTCGATGCTGACGATTCGAGATAATTGGCTATATTGCAACTTGTTCCTTTTTTGGTATTGTCGTATTGCAACAACTGATACCAGCAGCCTGTAACGGTATCCTGACGGGCTTTCAATCCGTCGGCAACCAAATTGGTGTAATTCACCAATCTTTCGCGGGCAGGATGTGTTTTGGGCATATACTCCAAAACATCTACCAAAGCAGCAAAAAACCAACCTACACCTCGTCCCCAAAATTCCTGCGAACGACCTGTTACCGGATCAGCCCAATAGGAAGATGCCGTATTCTTAGGTTCAGCTGACCATGCATGATAATTCAGTTTTTTTTGCGCATCCCAGGTATATTTGAAAATTGTATCAAATTGCAGCGCAATGTCGTTCCATGAGGCAGCATTATCTGCTTCGCCCAGTTCTGCGCCAAAGTTTCCCTGCCATTCGGCATACAGCGCCGGTCCCATATACAATCCATCGAGCCACATTTGGTTGGTGTACTGATATTTATGCCAGAAACCGCCTTTTCCGGGTAACTTTCCGCCAATGCGTGTGTGCTCGGTTTTTAGCTTGTTGCGGCATATCGTGGCATTGGCTTTGTAAGTGGCTGCTTTTGTGGTTTGACCCTTGCTCATGGCGTACCTGTAAAGCTCAAAATAGATTTTCCCTGCATTTAAATCATCAATATTACTCATGCCAAGCACCATGGTGGAATTATCAGCATAATCCTGAATACCATCAATATAATAGGCACATCGCGGATCATCGCTGTATTGTTCATAGGCTTTCAAAATTGATTTTGCAACCAGGCCGGTTACATAATCCCAAATGGTATTTCGTGTGGTTGTTGGTGTTTTAAAACCTTCGGTGGATGTTTTATTCCGAAAATCGCCCATGCGCGAATCAATTATCCATTTTGAATACAAGGAATCGGGACGAAATGGCGCCGCTGAAAGAGATAAAGCAGCAAGGAGCAGAGTGATAGAAAGTTTGAGTTTTAAATTCATTATTATTTAAAATAGAAAATTAAGAAAATTAAGAAAATGAGAAATTAGGAAAATGAGAAATTGGGAAAATGAGAAAATGAGAAAATAAGAAAATAAGAAATTAGCAAAAACCAGGATTTGTGCACTCTCCCTTCCCTTTGGAGAGGGTCGGGGAGAGGCTTTAATTCCCCCTTTAGGGGGTTAGGGGGCTTTCTCCGCTTTCGGCACCAAATCCGTCAGACTTGCAATTTTTACAGGTTTTCCTGAGTCGCAACTTTTGCGGGCGGCTACACCTGTAAGAATAGCAAAAGCACCATCGCGTACATTTGCCGATTGTTTGAATGGATCGTCTTTAATTTTTCGCCAAATTTTGTCGTGCATTATTTTATCGCCACCACCATGACCCTCTGATTGTGGAATACGTATATAATTGCGCTTTCCAAAATTTCGTGTAACCATTATTTCATCATAATCGCCATCATGGGTGGGATTACTTTCCTGAATCCATGCGTCAATGCGGCCTTTTGTGCCGTTGAATGCAATCCGATAGCCCTCGTAAGGCGAATAAGCTGTAAGTGAATATGATACCTGTACGCCATTAGCATATTTTATCGAAGCGCACATTTTATCAAAAATATCCACATCTTCCCTGAATACACAACCATCGCGCAAATATCCATCGTGTTTTTCATTATCGGTGTAAAGCATTTTGTAATATTCATTTTTATTTACATCCCAATAAAAATTGCAAGTACCGGTATGCGGGCAGTTTCTACAGTTTTGTGCACGTTGTTTTCCGTTTTTCCCATAAAATTCCAGTTTTCCGTAAGCAAAAACTTCTTCGGGTTCGGAGTTAAGCCACCATCCCAATAAATCGAAATGATGTGATGCTTTGTGTACCCAAAGTGAACCTCCAAACTCGCGACGGCGATGCCAGCGGCGGAAATAATCCGCACCATGACTCGTATCGAGATACCAGTGGAAATCAACGGATGTAACTTCTCCAATTTCGCCTGAATTTATCAACTCCCAAATCTTTGCACGATGTGGTGAATAACGATAGTTGAAGGTAACAATCACTTCTTTTCCACTTTTACGTTGTGCATCGAGAATTGCCTGACATTTAAGTTCATCGGTAGTCATCGGTTTTTCGGTAAGTACATTGCAGCCAAGTTCAAGTCCGCGAACAATAAATCTGTCATGTGTGGAGTCCATAGTATTTACCAGTAAAACATCAGGTTTGCATTCCTGCATCATGGTTTCGAAATCGGTGTAAGTTTTGCAGGTAGCTCCCATGTGCTTTTTAGAAGCTTCGAGTCTTCCCGGGTTTATGTCACATAATCCAACATATTCTACCATATCACTGTAATCGTCAATTACTTTTTTACCCCACATTCCTGTTCCCCGTGAGCCAGTTCCAACAAGTGCTACGCGGGTTTTTGTGTTTTTTATTAATTCGTTTTTTTTATTTTTTGCAGCTTCACCAAATATTGGCACGTTAGCAAGTATAGCAGCTGCTCCGGCAGCTGCTCCGGTACCGAGAAATTTACGACGGTTAATTTTTTTTTCCATGATAGTATTTTTTTGAATAATTAGCAATGAAACTTCACAACATTGACAGAAACTTCAATAACGTCGTAAGAAACTTCAAAAACGTAGAACAAACTTCAAAACGTTGTAAGACTTTTGAACGTTTCTTTGATTAAACTAAAGAAACATTTTCAAATCTTCGATGTTGAAAAGTTTGCTATAAACTTCAAAACGTCGAACAAACTTCAAAACGTCGTAAGACTTATGAATGTTTCTTTGATTAAACTAAAGAAACATTTTCAAATCTTCGATTTTGAAAAGTTTG
>CAYONE010000002.1:0-28482 GCA_964405245.1 uncultured Paludibacter sp. | reverse complement strand
GTTTCTTTGATTAAACTAAAGAAACATTTTCAAATCTTCGATTTTGAAAAGTTTGCTATAAACTTTAAAACGTCGTTAGACTTTTGAACGTTTCTTAGATAAAATATAAAAGAAACGTTTTCAAATCTTCGATGTTGAAAAGTTTACGAAAAATCTTAATAAGAAATAACTTTCGACCTGTTTTCATTATTTGAAATTATATAAACACCTTTCTTTAATTTACACCTTTCAACATTTTTGTGCAAAAGTTTGCCTGATACGGAATAAATATCAACCGGTGTTTCGCTGTTGAAACTGCCATTATCAAGCTTATACGCAGCATTTTTATCGATATTATATTGAATTTGGCTGTAAATTCCAGTAAATACGATTTTTGTAATTGTCAGTCCACTTGAACCTGATGTTTTTATGGTTATGTCATCATCGCCGGTTGTTTTCGGAGTAAATATAACCAAAGTTTCGGAATTAGCAGCAGTTGGATATGCAGTTTTTTCGTTTCCACTTCCACCATCGCTTATAATTATAGGACGTGAAGTGCTTGAATTTGTAAACATACATTCCACCGAAGTACATCCATTTACTTTCAGTGTAAGAACTGCTGAGGTGCTACCCCATTTGTAACCTGTCCCCGAACTCCAAGAAACACTTCCGCTTTTTGTAATCCAGGTTGGTTCCTGAGCCATGGTTTTGCAATCGAGTTTGGTTATGAATTTGTTTAAACGGCTTAATGTATAATCTGTTGGAATGGTATCGCCTGTATTTGTAGAAGTAGTGTCGTTGGGATTTTTTACTATAAAATATCCTGTGGCTGTCGTATTTTGTATAGCATCTATAGTTGTAACCGAAAAGGTAAAAGTGCCTGCATTTTCAGGTTTTCCGCTTAAAATTATCGAATCAGCTTTTTGTGTAGATGTTACTCCGGCAGGCAAACCGCTAACGGAAAACTGTGTTGCTCCGGTTATTTTGTATTTCACAGGTGCAATAGATTCACCAAGCATAATGGTTTGTTTATTGTTCCCTACAAGCGTTAAAGTTGCCTGTTGAACCGGATTGATATTATCGGACGTTGTGAATCGCCATGTTCCGAAAGTAGTTTCGCCATCAGCTGTAACGGTAACTATTTTCCAGTAATATGTTTTGTTTTTTTCGAGATTTGGAATTTCATAAAAAGATGAGTTTGTTTCTCCAATAAGTGGAGGCGTAGCTGAAGTTCCAAAATATACTTTATGCAATAAAGCATTTCTCGCGGGAATCCATTTCAGCGAAATTGGTCTTGTGGAAACTGCGTAACGTCCATTGTAGGGTTGCGGTAATGATGCATAGAGAAGTACAGAGGGCATGGTATTTTCAGGATTCCATTTCCCATCAAATGTCCATGCGGCATCTATCAATTTACGTTGTTCCAGCGAAATTGAATTGGCAAACCAAGTTAAACCCGCTAAACCCGTAACTCCGTAGAAATACGCCGTTGCGCTTGAACCGAGCGAAGTTATACTGTCGGACATGGCCAAATCGAGGTAATAAAATTTCGCGTAATTCTGTGAGTTTTGCAGTTTTACGTTTTTGTTATATTCGCTGTGAACTGTTCCGCCCTGAATTACCAATTTTTGATCTTCGCCGTCAACGCCTTCGTGCCATATAGGGCTGCTGCTTTTGGTTTCGGTAAAGCGACAGTTAATTGCATAACAATATCCACGAGGACAAAAAGCATCGATGCTGCCACGGAAATTGCAATCGGACACGTAATACATGCCACCTGCTTTTCCCCAAGGTGCAAATGTGTCTTTCCAAAGGCAAAGTACATCTAAATTGATAAACCAAAGCCGGGTTGTTCCGGTTTCGCTTCGGATAACTTCGGTATAATCTTCCGAACCTTCGAAAGTGTTACGGATATACATATTGGCAATTACAATATCGTGCAGGTTAGTGGCGATATTAACTACCCCTGTTCCGGTATTTGCTCCGTTTATGGCATACCACGCGGCTCTCGGAATGTTATGTTCAATACGAGTGCCACCACGTGATTCTCCCACAATTGCAATGTAACTGGATTTTATCATCACATGCTCATCGTAAATGCCGTTTTTAACGATTATTGTTTTCCATTCTGCATTATTCGTTGGAATAGAATTTAAGGCTGCATTTATCGAGTTAAAATGGCCGGAGCCATCTTTGGCAACAATAATTTCGTTGGTAGAAAATAATTTTAGACTAAGCGAAAAAATAATTATCAGAATAAAACAAAATCTCATACTAAAATTTTAAATTGATTTTTTTATTTTAAAAATTACTTTTTGAATACCCTGAAGGTTGTATTTCCTGTATTTGTAGTGAGTTTTACAATGTAAACTCCTCTTGAATTTTTGCTTAAATCAAGATTGAATTTATCGTTAATAAAACTATTTGAAATCACACACGAAGTTGTTTCAATTCCTAAAGCATTAAAAACTGATATTTCAATATTGCCTTCTGATGTTAAATTTTCAATTACAAGTTTTCCATCAGTAATCGTTGGATAACAACTGAAATTTGATTTCCTTACATTTTCGATTCCTGATTTCAGTTTTTCAAATCCTGTCATTTGTAATCCCCAAACTTCGATAGTGTTTGCAGCTTCAAGTTTTAAAATAAATGAACCTTCGCCTGAAATTTTGTCGGATAACTTCATTTTTACCGGAACAGAAACACCATTTGCTCCACCGGCCTGCACATAAGCGCTGCTCCAGTTTGTACCTCCATCAGCCGAAAAATAAATATTCAAATTTCTGCTTCCTCCACCTGAACTTGCAAAAGTAAGTGTAAGTGAATCAGGTAGATATTTTGTTAAATCGATGGCAGGAGAAATTATTGTTCCGCCTTTACTACTGCTGTAAGTTAATTTTATATGACTGTTCGAAATTGAAGTGGAATTGACAGAAGTCCACGTTTTATTTTGAATTTCGTCGGTAAACGATGTTCCGCTAAGTTTTAAAAGAACACTTTTTTGCCCGAGATTACTATTCCCTGAATTATCTTTTACAATAATGTTTACAGGTTCTGAAACTGCTACAGCACCTTCGTTATCGTATGCTTTGGCGTAAACTGAAAAGCTTCCGGGCGTTACAGGCGACCACTCATAGCTGTAGGGAAATGTATATGCAAGTCCCAAAAGATTATTTTGTGCATAAAATTCCACCCGCGACACAGAGCCATCATCATCAGAAGCCGAGGCAGAAATACTTATTTTATCCGACAATGCAAATTCGGTGTTATTTGCAGGAGTATTGATACTTACAAGCGGTTTTTGATTGTCGGGACGGATTTCCACAGGAAGTTCAAACGGTCCCAAATCTGGTAAACCATCGGTAGTAGTAACCAATGTTGAAAGTAAATAATATGGTTTATCAGGGTTTGACGGATATTTATTTCTATTTTCAATTAATTCCCACTGATAACTTATACCCGCGTTTTTCATTCGTGATTCAGGATTGAGTTTGCCAAATCCATTGTCAGGAAGCGAACCATCGGGTTTGCGAGGCGCCATTGCATCTTTTAATGATAAACTTTGATAATCGTCTCGTAAAGGATTCCAATTGTCGGTTGAAGTTTTCGCCAAATTCCATGAGTTAAAAAATGCATCAACAGTATTGCCGAACCATGTGTTGGAAGCATCGTAACTGATTTCATTGTCAGTTCCAGGGTAAATAACCTCACCGGGCAATAATGTTCTTGCTAATTTTTCGCTGTATGGTTCAAAAGCCACATTGTTGCGAAACAAATGATTTTTGCCGTTTTGTGTATCTTCCTGATAAGCATAATTCTTCTCATTGTCAAACGATAAACAATTGATAATAGACACATTACCTTCGTTGTGATTTTGGTCGAATCCTTTGTTATTAGAACCTGTTTTGTATTTATGATCGAAAGCAATACAGCGAATATACACATGTGGAGCTTGGGTACGAGGGGTTGAACTGCTGCTTGCACTACCATTCGATTTAAAACCATTGCCATTTCCGCCTTTTAATCCGTTGCGGAATGTCCAGCAATCTTCTACAATAATCTGAAAGCGCGAATAATAAAAATCCCATCCATCGTCGCCATTTGCCCACGATCGGCAACCACGAAATACGTTTCCGGCACCGGGCGAGAGTTTGCAGGCAAAACCATCCGCATTGTCGGTATTTTTATCATTGTAATACGAATCGCAATTTAAAATCAGGTTGTAAGATGCAATTGAACCATCGTTGGGCATGGTTCCGTTCGATTGCTGAATAGTGAGACCGCTATCGGAATTGTAACGGAATGTACAGTTTTCCACAATATTATAACTTCCTTCAATTCTAATACCGTTATCCGATGAATTTTGAATAACCAATCCTTTGATGTGCCAGAATTGCCCTCCCAATTGAATGCGAATTCCGTTTGATGCAGTAACATTTAATATAACCGAATCGCCTGACAAAATATCGGGTGTGTATCCCCACAAATTGTAATATGCGTTTACGTTGCCGGCTTTTGCAATCGACCAAATAGTGCTGATAGTATGTTTGCCTCCACGTACCCAAATTGTATCGCCAGGTTGAGCTACCGAGTATGCTTTATCGAATCCGCCAAAAGGAGAAACGATAGTTCCCTGATTCATATCATCGCCATTGGCTGCTATAAAATATTGCGCTGAATACAACGGAAACAAAACTATTGTTATTAAAACACTAATAAGAGTTCTTTTCATTTTTTTTAAAACAAATCATTCTATTGTGAACAAAGTAAAAGAAAGTATTTAATAATATATTATATTTGTATAACTATCAGATAATAAGTCTTGTAACTCGTTACTAAGTTCTTGTAACTACTTTTATGCCTATGTGGTTCATAGAACTACAATTTCACCAATTTTTGAACTGTCTGAAAATCTTCATTTGTAAACTGAACTAAATAAACGCCGGTTTTTATGTTTTCATTCAGTTTGATACTTCTTTTTTCAGCAGGAATTAAATTGAAAATTTCCTGTGTAAAAACTGTTTTACCTGATAAATCGATAAGTTTTATTTGTCCATTACCTTTCACTGCTGCTTCAATTTCGATAGTCGTATTTTGAATAAACGGATTGGGATAAATCCTCAGATTATCGGAAAGTTCATTGATGTTTTTTAATCCTGTAGAAGGAATATATTCGTAAGCGCCCAAATCAACCGCTGTACCTGAAAAACCTGTAAGTGTAATATCAATTTGTTTAAAAGTAACCTGACTTACACTTTTTACAACATTTGTTCCTTTATCGATAAATATAGAATTGGGTTTCAAACGCCCAAAACCATTCTTGGGCAAACTTCCATCGGCTTCGCGCGGAGCAAGAAAATCTTCTTTCGATGTACTTGCAAACTGGTTGTATATGCTTTTTTGGTCGAACATGGCGCCTGATGTGGTTTTGTAAGGTACTAAAGTTGTTCCATCAATCGGATTCCAGCTATTATTCAACGTGGTTGTTCCGGGAGCCAAATCGAACAACTGACTTTCGCCTCCGACTTTTGCATCGAAGCTGATGTTGTTACGTAAATCGCTTGGATAAGCGCGAACCCTGAAATTTTTCAAGCCCTGCCACGAAACACAGTTAAAAATAAAAAGGCTGTCGGCATTATTGTTTTCGCTGAAACCTGCGCCAGTTACATAACCATCGAAAGCGATACAATTGCTAACCACGTGTTTGGCAGCCCAATCATCGCCACCGAGTTTGAAGCCATTTCCATCTCCATTCCAGGTTGTCGATAGCGTGTTTTTCTGACCATATTCCCAATTCAAATCGTCTTTCGAGGCTAATGCTGGATTCCCATTTCCCATTGTCCAGCACGAATCCACAAAAATAGGGTAGTGGGTCATGTAAAAATCCCAGCCATCGTCGGCATTTTCCCACGCACGACAACCAACATATCTATTGTTTGCTCCCGGCGAAAGTTTACAGGCAAAACCATCTGCATTTTCGTAGTCTGTTCCCCAATCGAGATTTCGGTACGAATCACAGTTTTTAATCAAATTCCAACAAACAATATCTGCGGCATCAGGCGATTCTTTTGCAAGTCCTATTTGAATTCCGGAATCACCATTGTGGTGTAAAACAAGCTGTTCGCAAATATTATGACTTCCTTCAATTTTAATTCCATTGTCGGGTGCCTGACAAATTTCCAACCCTTTCAGATAATAATAATCGCCTGTGATTTTAAATCCGCGGGCTTCGCCTCGTGCAGTCGAGTTTATACTTGTATAGGAAGAAAAAATATCGTAAAAATTCAAAACCGGTTTTTCATCGGGATAATTAAAAATACAGAATCTTTCAGCAGCGGAGCCTTTTTGATTAAGGAAAATTGTTGATGTATATCTGTAAGTTCCACCCCGCATATAAAGTGTATCGCCGGGTTCCATTAATGCAATGGCTTTGCTTATATTGAAAAATGGCGCATCAATTAATCCCGAATTGATGTCGTTGCCACCTTTTTCAGCTGGCGCACAATAATAAGTGGTATGAACCGCAGATTTAAAACTTGCTGTTACTGTTTTTTCGGTATTTATCAGAATGGATGTATTCAAATCGATGGAAGTTACATCGCCTGACCACCCAATAAAACTTGCGCCAACCGAAGCATCGGGCACTGCCTTTAATTGTACTGTTGTGCCATCAGGATAAAATGGTGCATCGGGAGTTTTAATTACGCTACCTTTTCCTTGAATTTTAACCGTCAAAGCATATTCTTTAACCCCTTCAGTAGCGCCAACGATGGTAATTTTATCGAGGTTTGGACCTCCATTTGAAGTCAGAGAAGTCATTAAAATCCGGTTAGTTCCTTTGCACAAATTTAAAATAACTGAAGTTTCAACCCAAGTAGTAAACGCGCCGGAACTTCCAAAAGCCTGACTTGCAACTTGCAAAACTCCGTTTACCGTAAAACTCATGGCGCGATCGTCGGTTTTGCCGTTTGCCCAGCGTACAAGCACTGTTGCAGTTGGCATTTCTTCTGCAAGCGTAAATTCAAGTTGTAAGGTGCTTCCAACAGCGTTTGTCAAGTCAACAAAACCTGTTCCGGTATATCCTGCGTGTTGTGTGTCGGTTTTCCCGACAAATGTTCCGCTTTCAGCCTGAACTATTACATCAGCAAATATATTGTTTGAAAAAAATATAGCTATAAATAAGAGTAAAAACTTTGATTTCATTGTATTAGCGAATAAATTTTACAGACTGATTTTGTTTTTCAGAACTTAATTTAAGAATATAATTTCCTTTAGTTAAATTGCCAAGATAAACTATTTGATAGTTGTCGCCTTCGGGAAATAATTGGTTTCTTACACATTGCATTACACACTTTCCTGTAATGTCAAAAATATCGAGTGATATGTTTTCAGCCTTGTTGAGTTTAAATGAAATGGTTGAAATATCAGAAATTGATGAATTGTTTATTTTTAATTCGGAAGATGAAAATGTTTCAGGATTGAAAATTCCGGTTTTCCCATCGTATTCAAAAGCACCTAAATCAGGAGCTGCGCCATTATAAACTACAGGATAGGTTTGGTTTAGAAACGTGTAAGTTAAAACCTGACCTTTGTCGATGCAATCAGAAGTGGATTTCAATCTGCAAAAACCATTATCAGGAATAGTTCCATCTGCATTTCTGGCAACCGAAGCAAGTTGCATTGCTACTGAATTATCCGTTAGATCAGCTACAAAGTCGTCGTAATTACCAATTCCACCGTTTTGTTTGTCGCTGGTATTCGTGCCAAATTGCCAACTGTTGTTTTGCGTGATATTTTGGGTTTGGTCGCTGATAATTTTGTCGCGCGATTTAAAGCCGATACAATTTTTTATGGTATGTCCGGTACTTCCGCTTGCCATTGAATAACCTTTAATATTATCGAAAGCAGTGCAGTTTAGCATAACCTGTGGATCCTGATTATCATTTTGGTCGAAACATTTACCCGCACCGCTCACATAATAAAGGTCGAAAGCGATGCAGCCAAAGGCTATGTTTGTACCTCGTGAATAGGTGCTGTTTCCACCCATTTTGAATCCGTTACCATTACCGTATTTATTATCACGAAGAGTGTTTTTGTCGCCATTGTGCCATGTCCAACAATTGAGCAGTAATACACCGAAAGTGTTCGAATACATATCCCAGCCATCGTCGGAATTGTTCCATGCTCGGCAGCCTTCGAAAATATTTCCCGGTCCGCAAAAAAGTTTACAGGCAAAACCATCGGCATTTCCACCACTTTTGTGCGAATCGCAGTTATTGTACGAATCGCAATTTAGAATATAATTGTAAGCACAACTGCCATCGTTTGCTCCTGAATCTTTTGCCAAACCAATCTGAACGCCGCTATCGTAACAGGCATCGAAATCACAAAATTCGATAATATTCCAGTTGCTTTCTATTTTTATGCCGTTATCGCCGGCTTCTTTAATAATAAGTCCCTTAATATGCCAATAATTTGCTCCTGCTTCAAGCAAAAAAGCACGGTTAGAATCGCCGGGACCTTGTCCGCTGAAATTTAAAACCGGTCGTTCTGAACTTGTAGTGTAACCAGTTCCGAAAATACAAATTCGCTTTTCTGCATTACCTGTTTTAGATAATCTGATTATTGAATTATAGTTGTAAATACCCGGAAGAACAAAAATTGTATCGCCTGCAGAAACAGAATTTACAAGCGTAGAAATGCTATATTTCGGCGCTTCAAGTGTTCCTGCATTAGTATCATTTCCATTTGGCGAAACATAATAGTTTGTCGCATTTAATTCAGAAAAGAGAAATATTATTGCTGTAAAAAGTAATTTGTATTTCATTTGAAAATGGAGTTAGAACCAGGTAATTTCCAGAAGTCAATAGTTCCGATTACTATCGGAATGAATGTTTCTTTTACAAAAAAATCAAGTATTTTGAAATGAATTTAATTGACTAATTGAAAGAAATGGTTAATGAAAAAATTGTAAATGACTTTATTTTTGAATTTTTAAACTCGAAATTCCGTCTTTAGTGTTCAATGTGATAATATAAATACCTTTGTTTAAATGGTTTAATTCCAAAGCTATTTTGTTTTCTACATTGCTTTCAATCCATCCGCGAAAAGGAATATCCAATGTACGACCATCGATACTCATAATTTTTATTTCGGACGGAGTGGTTTTTTCAGACATAAATGATAGAATATTACCATTTAATTTAAGAGTTGAATTGTTTTTGAAAACCGTTGGAGTTGCATTACTGCAATCTTTTACGTAATCTTTTACAATAATTCCATGAATATTCAAGCTTCCGGTAGCACCGTTTGTTATTTTTACCCAAACCGGATTCTCCGATTGAACGTATTCGCTCAGATTAATCTCTGAAATGCCTTTTGCACCTGAATACGCATATTTTTGAGTAAAAGCACCATCGGCAACGCTTGTAACTGAAACATTGAAAGCATTATCGCCGGTGCGGGATGTTGTAATTCTGAATTCGCCGCAACTTGGCAATTGAAAAACAGCTGAGCCTCCTGTAAATTCCCCTTTTGTGGCTGATTTTCCCAAATCGATACAACCTGTTATTGCGCCTGCACTTCCGGTTGTTCCATCGGTACCGGCACCAACTTTTGTGGTTTGTAAGGTTGAAGTTACACCTGTAGAAGAAACCGAAGGCAACAAAGTTATTATCGATGGAAAATATTGAGCTGATGTAGTTTCGTTATTAAACCAAAACCAGTTATTGGCATCAACAGGCTGCAAAATGTTATTTTTAATCCACACACAACCATCATTATCAGGAATTGTATCATTATCATCGATAATTTCAGGTGTACAAACAATGGTTGTATCTGCACGATATGGTTTTGTAGCTCCTACGTAATTTTTAGCAATACAGGGCACATACTTTACGCTATCAAGTGTGTAGGCATAAGGAAATAATCCCGTCATATCCTTGAATTTTGTTTGTGGCGTTCCGCAATTATCGAAATAACAGCCATTTTGTACCAAAAATCCTTCAGGAGAAAATCCCGGAACGCCAACCTGAAGCGGAATTTGTGTGTCTTTGAAATAACAGTTTTCCACCAGAACATTGGCATCGCAAGCCGAAGCAATACCATAAATGCTGTTTGCCACATTGTAATTGTTGTAACAATGCACTGTGGCATAACGTACGCGTGGATTTCGTTGCACAGTTCCGTCAAACCAGTTATAATGCAGTGTAACTTTCATAATCACATCACCGGTTTCGCTGTCGCTGTGTCCGATAAGTATGTTTTTATCATGATTAAAAAACTTGCAGTAAGAAATGGTTACGAATTCACTCCCACGGGTTACATCAAGCATTCCATCGTGCGAACCGGCATTTGTATTATCGCCATCGCTGAAAGTACAATGGTCAATCCAGAAATTTTTGCTCTTGTTGTTTATTTTCAATAAATCGTCAGGAGCATCGGAAAAGGTAATATTTTGAACGATTACATTTGATTTTGTATTCCACCCAAAACCACCGCCTGCAATATGTGCATCAGTTCCCAAACCTACAATGGTTTTATTGCCACGCGCTGAAAGTTCGCCACTTACGTTAATCCTTCCTTTTACTAAAATTATGACTGCCGTGTTTACACCATCAACAGCAGCTTTCAATTCTTCGGCGTTTGTAACTGTAACAACAGGACCACCTTCGCCACCTGTAACACCACCGTTTAACGATGCGAATCCTTCGGGTAAGCCTTTTACGTGTGTGAGTGGTTGAGAGCTTAAACTTATAGTTAAAAATGGTAATAATAGTAATGTTGTTAATCTTTTCATGGATAATACTTTTTTGGTAATAAAAAATTAATTTATAGTGAGAAATGTGTGTTTTCTCTTTCTAAACTTTTCAACATCGAAGATTTGAAAACGTCTCTTTTATATTTTATCTAAGAAACGTTCAAAAGTCTAACGACGTTTTGAAGTTTCTTCGACGTTTTGAAGTTTATAGCAAACTTTTCAAAATCGAAGATTTGAAAAAGATTCTTTAGTTTTATTGAAGAAACGTTCAAAAGTCTAACGACGTTTTGAAGTTTCTTTGAAGTTTATCGCAAACTTTTCAACATCGAAGATTTGAAAACGTATCTTTATATTTTATTGAAGAAACGTTCAAAAGTCTAAAGACGTTTTGAAGTTTCTTTGACGTTTTGAAGTTTATTTGACGTTTTGAAGTTTTTTATACTGACAATTATTTCTTTAAGAATATTTTTCTAACACTAACTTCACCATTTTCATGAAATTTTTTTTCAATTATTAAACCCTCTGTATAGCGTGTTATTTCAAGACCATTCATATTAAAAAATTTTGTGCTGATAATTGGAGAATTATTTTCAGAAATATTAATTGCATTTACAGTGTAAATAGTGCCAGTAATAACTAAATTTTTGATATTTACATCTTTGGTTGAATTGTTGTTGAAGCGGATGTAAATGGTTGGTCCCCAGGGCGCTGTATCAGCGCTTAAATCAATCAATTTGCCTGTAACCCAACTTGTGCTGCCATTTTTTGCCTGAGCGCCAACTTGTTCCCAACTTGTGTTGTCTTTTGAAAATTCAATAATACAAGCGCCACTCGATGACCCAACTGCCTGCATATCAAATACAGCGCTTTCGGCTGAGGCAAGACAGAAAGGACCCCATACTGTTGATTTTGCTCCGGCGCTAACCGTAAACTGTGTTGCTACATTTACAATTATCTGTTTTGTTCCGGTTGGTCGATTACCCGGCGTTTCAGTGGAGTCTTCGGGTTGTTTTTCATCAGGAGTAGGGAAAGTCCAGTTTCCCTGATCGAATTCACGTGCTCCCAAATCAGGCTTAATTCCTGAATATGGAATGGCGTAGTATGGTTTTAGTCTTATATAGGTTTGTACTGTTCCTTTATCTATTGCCTGACTGTTAGTATTCAGTTTGAATAGCGATGTGATACGCGGATCTGTCAGTTTGTAATCATTATTGCGGTCGAGTTTTGCATCAGCAATATTAAGACTCTCAAACATATCGTTTGAAAAACTCAAACCAAGATTCCAACTGTTGGTAATTTCTGTACTTCCGGCTGCAATGTTTTGCCCTGTTCCGGCGTACGAAAGATTATTTATCATTACATGTTTGCCTTGTGCAGGAACTTCCTGAAAGGCAAAATTTCCCATGCCATTGTTGTTGTAACCTGTGCAATTTATACAGGTAACACCCCATGCATTATGATTTTGATCAAAACCTTTGCTTACATTACTGAATGCGAAACTGTGCAAAACAACATTAGGAGCATTGCCATCCACTCCACCTCCGCCGCCAAGTTTAAATCCATTACCATCGCCCTGATAACTTGTTATCAATTCAGGCCAATAATTTACACCATTGCCAAACGACCAGCAACTGTCAATGAGAGCAGGTTGATTGCTGCCATAAACATCCCAACCATCATCGGCATTTTCCCATGCACGACAACCGCGAAATATTGTGCCTGTTCCTTCTTTCGCTGCAAAACCATCGCCGTTCTCACCTTTACCGGCTATTTCGGCGTTTCTGTATGAATCGCAGTTAAGAATTAGTGCATTTACCGAACCTGCACCAATAGAAATTCCATCATGTCCGCATTCTTCGATAATACAACCTTCAACGATAATATTTTCTCCGGCAACGATAATACCGTTATGTCCGGCTTTGAAAATTTTTATTCCACGCACATGCCACCATGACTGACGTAAATCCATTCCGCGATATGTTGAACTTTCACTACCATAATTCCGAAACGAAGAACAATCGAAAACAGGTTTTTCACCTCTCACGGCAAATACTTTTACAGGCTGAGTTTTTGTCCCTGCATTTTTTGATTTAACAGTAGAATTCACAATGTATGATCCGCCTTTTACCCATAAAGTGTCGCCGGCTACCATTGTATTAAATGCAAAACCCGGAGTTTTCCAGGCAGCTTCAGGAGTTAAACCATTATTGGAGTCGCTTCCGGTTGGCGAAAGCCATAATTGGCGGGAATATGCCGATGTAATAAAAAGAATTGAAAGGAAAATGAGTAATAATTTCTTCATATAGATTTTTTTTAATTAAACTTTTCCAAAGTTTTTGAACTTTGGAAAAGTTAATCGATTTATTTGGCAACAACCAATTTTGTAGTTTTGGTTTGATTACCCACAGTTAACTGACATAGATAAATTCCGTTTTCCAAACCAATAACTGATACCGGAATATAATAATCAATTCCTGAATCGATGGTTTTGTTATAAGCATCGTAAATTAATTGTCCGTTAATATTTAAAATTTTAATTGATGCATTTTCTGAAAAATCAGAGCTGAATTTTACAATAGCCTCAGTTTTACAAGGATTTGGAAGAACTGATAAATCTAATTTCGCATTATGATTCAAAATTATTTGAATTGCCGAAAATATTTCACCTTCTTTCAGTTCATAAGGTCCCAAATCCCGCCCGTTTCCATAAGCTTGCTGAGCCAAATATGGAAATTCATCAGTATATGGAATATTTAAAAATAAGCCTTTATCAATAAGAACACTACTGTTTTTCAAACGGGCAAATTTTGCAGGCATGCTACCATCCGCACCACGAGGCGCTTTTGCATCAGTTTCGCTTAAACTTACATAATCTGAAGCTCCAAATCCGCGAACTAAATTGTTTTTCCAGGCTTTATCACTTGTGGAAAGCATTGCATTGTTGCTTTCGGTGCTTCCTGATGCTATTTCGATATTACCAAAGCAAACATTATTATAATACTCTCTTGAAGTACCATTTGTTTCAAACATGAAATCGTAACCATTGCCAAAAGCAAGGCAGTTTACTAATTTTTCTCCGCCACTATGACTGTTTTGGTCAAAACCTTTTACCGAGCCGGTTTTATTGTTATTGAAAGCTACACAATTCCATGCTTCGTGCTTTCCTTTCGAAGATCCACCTGTACCGTTTCCTCCCATTTTTATGCCGTTTCCATTTCCCTGAAATGAACCTGAAGCTTGCACCCACGTGAAATTCTCTGCGCGTCCTGAGCCCCATGCCCAACATTCAATCAAATAAACAGGATAATCGGTTTCGTATAAATCCCATGCGTCATCGGCATTATCCCAAGCACGACAGCGAATAAAACGATTTCCTTTTCCATTGTGCATTTTGCAGGCAAATCCATCAGCATCGCTACCGTAATTATCGGCATCGCAATTCAAATAGGAATCACAGTCGATGATGTCATTGTAAGCGCAATAACTGCCATCGTTCGAAGAAATTCCGGGCCATGTGTCCGAGAAATTGTGCCCGAAACCAAGTTGCAATCCGGTATCATCGTTGTAACTGAAAGTACAGCGTACTATGCGGTTATAATTTCCTTCCAATTTAATACCGTTGTCACCGGCTTGAGTAATGTGTATGCCGTAAATTGTCCAGAAACTTCCGGTTAAAAGAATACCGCGAACACCTAATTTTTTTGGCTGATCTTTAAAATTTAATATCGGAAACTCATCGGGATAATTTTTTATGGTAATGCGTTTTGCAGCGTTTGCCACTGTGCTGATTCTTACAGTAGTTTTTGTTCCATCTTTCATCATAGTAGGGAAATAAGTTCCACCTCTGAGTATAATGGAATCGCCCGGCACGGCAGCATCAACTGCTTTTTGCAGATTGTACCAGGGCGAATCATAACTTCCTTCGCCTGCATCACTTCCGGTTGGCGACAAATAATAGGTTTTAGCATCAGTATTGGAACCTGTGCCCAGCAATTGAATGCTTGCTGAAGCAGTGCCACCTGAAATGCTTGTATTGTAATTGTATGATTGCAAAGCTGTGGGTGTGAATTTAACATAAAGTGTAGTTTGAGCTAAAGTAGCATCTGAATAGGGTAAATTAAGTAAAGTAGTAAATCCATCTGCCGACGAAGTTGAAATCATAAAATCAGGATCGGCTAAAACAGTAATGTTTCCTGTTGCGGGATAAAGATATTTTGCCGAAACTGTAAAACTGCGTTTACTGAATGTTCCGGTTTTTACAGCGCCAAAATTTATTGCAGAAGGATTTATGGTGATGCTTGGGACTTCCATTGTTTTTTGTTCAAGACGCCCTACTGTAGATGTTAGATAATTAATAGCATCATTAGCACCGGAATATTCAAAAACTGCAAAATGATAGGTTTCTCCGGCTTCTAGTCCTGTTACAACTACATTATCAACATTTCCGGAATGGACTCCAATTACATTATCATTTAACTGTTTAGGTAGATTCAGATAAGGTATTGCATCAACCGGAGTCCATGTTACAGGGCTTCCTTTTGAGTAAACAAGCAAACGTCCATCTCCGTTGCCTTTCATAAAATTGATAGTCATTGAAGTTCCTAAAACATCGGTTGCAAAAATGAAAGCTTGTGTAGTTGGTTCATCGCCCATATTTGAGCAGGTAATTTCCACATTATCAATGTAAATAGTTGCCGAACCACATACAAATTTGAGCAATACGTTTTTTGTGCCTGCTTCATCAATTGATATGTTAGCCTGAGCGTAAGTTGAAGATGAACTTACAGTGGCAGTACCGATAGAAGTCCAGTCAGCGCCGTTATTTATAGATTTATAAACAGTAATCACTTTACCGCTACCGCTGCCACGATGCACAAAAGAAACCGATGTGGGTTTGTTAAAGGCAGGCGATATGGCATAGCCGTTGGTATTCATTGCAAGGCGAATACTTCCATTATCGGATTTTCCAAAAGTTCCATTGAGTTTCCAAATGCCGGAACTTAAAGTTACCGATGTTTCGCTTGATGGTGCTGAAGTTGGTAATCCACTTTCAAAATTTTCTGAAATGGTGGTTTGAGCATTTAAAAGTCCGGTAAGTAAAATGAATAAAATCAGGGGTAAAAGTTTTCTCATTTTTTTGTATTTGTTTTTTAAAGGTAATTTTATCCTAACAGATTTTTAAAACCTGTTAGGATTATTGGATGAATTTATCTTTTAATAAATTTCTGTGAAGCAATATTTCCGTTTACATCTTCAATTTGTACAATATAAACACCTTTATTTAAGCGACTTGTTTCTACAATTTGCGACATCGCTGATTGTGAAACAATTTCTCCAGAAATTGAATACACTTTGAGTTGAGCTATTTCGCCATAAACAATCAGCGCTGTTTCAGTTTGGTACATGTTAAACTGAATTTTTGGCATTTCAGTATTTTTAATCCCTGTTGATTCATCATATGTTTTTACATAGAAATCGTAAATACGGATACCACCTGATGTTGACGTATTGATAAATTTAATTGTAACAGGTTTTTTCGTTGGTTCCAAACCAATTGCAAGCATCATATCCCAATTCAGCATGGTTTGTTTTGCCAAAGATGCTGATGACCATGTTTTTGTAACACCACCAACCGTATATTCAAGATTCAAAGTACGTGTTCCTGTGAAGTGAATATTTGATTTCATTTCCACCAAACTTGGTAAAGTCCATGTTACACTGCCACCGCTACGTTCAACATTGATAGCTCCAACTGTACAACCTGAAGGCGCAGAACCTGTGGTTTCAACATAAGCCGGATTCCAAACTGTTGGATTTGCAGCATCGGTGCCTGTGGCATAACTTACGACTCCTACTAAATCAGACGGAATTGCATTGTAAGCATCCTGAATATGATACCAGTCGCCGGTAAGAATTTTGGTTGGAAGAACACGGGTTATATTACAATTAATTGAAACTGCAGAACCTTCCATTCCTCCTACTGTACTTATCAGAAAACTACCATCTTCAGTTGGGATTCCTGAAATTGTTAATGTTTTTGCTGTTTCGTTAATTATCGCGTTAACCCCAGCCGGTAATGTTGTGAAAGTTACACTTGTTGCACCACCGCCCCAGGTAAATACTGTTGTTATCATTGCATTTCCAAAAAATACTTCCTGAGCAGCTTTACCTTCAATGAGTGTAAGTGTAGCAGGCGCTACATTCGAAATTTTGATTTGTCCGCTCAAAGTAATTGAATTTGTTCCACCAACATTTACAACAGAATAAGTTCCTTCAGATGTTGGAATTCCGGAAATTGTTACTGTTTTTGCTCCTGAGTCTTTAGTAGCAATTAATCCTTCGGGTAAATTGCTAACAGTAACATCGGTAGCAGCGCCTCCCCATTTATATACTGTGGTGGTTATTGCAGTTCCTGCAAAAACAAACTGATCTGCCTTACCCGAAATCATGCTCAAAATTGCTGTTGTTGGATCACCGGTTTCATAAACTCCCATATCAGCTTTACCATCATTATATAAAATTGAAACAGGAGGAAGTGTTAAACCACCCGGACTATGAGCAACAGGAGAGAAGTTTTCAATTTTTTCACCTGCATTGATAAAAATACTTCCTTCTTTAAGTTTTGCAAAATCATTGTCGGGTAAACTTCCATCGGCCTGACGGGCTGCAAGGAATAAAGTTGATGAAAGGCTTTTGAATTGTGCTGAATAATCTTTAGCGTAAACAGCGGTGCCATTTACTTTATTTCCATCTTTGTATGGGTCACAACCATCAAAAGTAGTCCAGCTGTTAAATGAGGTATTTGGAACCTGAGCACCTTCTTTATTTGCTGATAAAAACTCATGATTTAAAATTGTAGGTTTGAAGCCGATGTTATTTCGCATATACATAGTACCATACATGAAAATTGTAGGAAATCTGTAGTTGTATTCATTTCCCCATGCAACATTATTGAAAAGATACATGGCTTCATAAGCATTGTTTTGGTCGAAACCCTTATGCGCACAATCGAAAGCAACACAATTACGTACTACATGCGCTCCAACCGATTGAGGAAATGCTGCTCCTCCCGAAGTTCCACCACCGCCAAGTTTGAAGCCGTTTCCGTTTCCGGGTGATGAACCATCAGCTCTTTTCCCTGCGTTCCAGCTCCAGCAGTTTTCAATTATTATCGGGTGATATACCATGTACAAGTCCCAGTTATCATCGGAATTATTCCATGCACGACAACCATAAAATTCGGTGCCCGGACCGGGAAAAAGTTTTGCAGCAAAACCATCGGCATCGCCACCATCGTCAGAACCGTTATACGATCTTTTATCGTAATTGTCCCATGCATCGCAGTTAATTACTTTATTATATTTACAATAGGTGAATCCGGGATTAAATTGCGGTTCGCCACTTATCGGGAACGATTTTGTTTCTTCTATCGAAAAATCTTTGTACATTCCAATCTGAAGACCTGTATCGTTGTTGCCATAAAATTTGCAGTTTTCAACAACATTATAGCTGCCTTCCAATTTCATACCATTGTCCTTGGCATTGCACAATTCAAGGTTTTTGAAATGCCAGTAATCGCCAAAATGATTAACATATATACAACGTGCCTGCTTAAATTCATTCACACTGGTAGCTGTAATATTTGTTCCATCAATGATAATTCTTTCTCCAGGATAACCAAATAAGCTGATTCGTGCATCGGCAGTTCCTGCTTTTTCAATTTTAATTCTTTTAGTAAGCATATAAGTTCCGCCCCGAACGTATATAATATCACCGGGCGCAGCTTCGTCTATTGCTTTTTGAATGTTTAAATAAGGTGAAGTTTCAGAACCGGCATTCGAATCGTTACCGGAGGTTGAAACGTAAATTGTGCGGGCTTGAAGTGTGTAGGTGAAAGTAAGAAGCCCTAATACAACATAAAGTCTTGTGATTTTGGTAAAAATGCTTATCATTATTTTGTGTTTTTAAAATTTGGTTTTTTAGATATGCAAATGTATAACGTTTGGAAATCTCAGGTGTGTAAAATTTGACGTTTTAAGTGTGTTATTTGTGTGTAATTATTATTTGCAATTGATAATAAAATTCAATATACAAACGTTAATAAAATAAAGCCTCATTATTTATCAAACTTTTAAAACCCTCACAATTATGGATACCAAAAAATCTCAGAGAGCAAATCTCGAAAACAAAAAAGCAATAATGTACATGATTGGATTTGTAATGGTACTTTCTATGACTTATATTGCACTTGAATGGTCTAAAACAAAAGTTCCAGCATTTAAACCAATAGTTACCGCACAGGTAACTGAAGATATAATCGTTGATATTCCTCAAACCAACGTAATTCCACCACCTCCACCACCTCCAATTCAGATAATTGAAGAGATTAAAGCGGTTGATAACACGATAGAAGCACAAAAAATTGATTTTACATCCGAAATTAATTCAAATGAACCTGTTCCAGATCCGGGATCATACGCAGGGCCGATTTCAGTTGATGTTGAACCTGAAGAAATTCAGATTTATGCTGAAATTATGCCGCGCTTCAATGGCGATGTGAATAAGTACTTGTCCGAAAATATTAAATATCCGCAAATAGCAATTGAAATTGGGTTACAAGGTAGGGTTACTTGTCAGTTTGTTGTAAACAGGGATGGCTCTATTGTTGATGTGGAAGTTGTAAGAGGAGTTGACGCAAGTTTGGATAAAGAAGCTTTGAGGGTAATCAAATCAATGCCTAAATGGAAACCCGGAATACAAAACGGTAAACCTGTGAGGGTAAAATATTATCTGCCTGTTAATTTTAAGTTGATGTAATAAAACTTAATATTCTTGCTGAAGTTATACTTTGGCAGGCAAAAAAAATCTGTAGAAAACTAATTTCTACAGATTTTTTTGTTATAAATTATTTGTTTCATTGTGTGTGATTATTCTTGAAAGATTTTTATAATTATCGATTTCTTTTATCTTTGTAAAATCAATACCTTTTGTAAGATTATTATTAAATGAAGACCGACCCTAAATACGTTATTTTTGATTTCGATGGTACAATAGCATCATCTGTTGAGATGGCATTACAAATTTACAACCGAGTAGCACCACGATATAAATGCAAACAAATTGATTTTAAAGATATTGGTATGCTAAGTTCAGAAAAACCTCAAAAGTTCTTTGCAGAGTACGGCATTAACCAATTAAAGATGATTTTGTTGTTACTCCGAATCCGGTGGGAAATGAAGAAGGAAATTGATACGTTAAAACCTGTTGATGGAATGTTGTCTGTGCTTGATAAAATCATTGAAGCAGGTTATTTGCTTGGTATTGTTACTTCAAATTCAAAAAATAATGTGTTGAAATTTCTTGAGAATAACGGACTTTTGAATTATTTTAAGTTTGTCCGTTCGGGTCAGAGCTTTTTTGGTAAGGAAAAAATGTTTCGTGGTTTGTTAAAGAAATACAATATTTCTCCACAAAATGTAGTTTACGTTGGCGATGAAACCCGCGATATTGTTGCTTCGCGCAAAGCAGGTATTTCTGTAATATCAGTTAGTTGGGGACTAACACCTTATAATTCACTCATAAAATTTAAACCTGACAATATTGCGGAGAAACCGAATGAATTACCGGAAATTATTACCGAGATTTTTGCAAGATAAACTATTACAAAAATTCTTTTTTAAAAAAAAGCGATTACATTTTAGTCTGTAATCGCTTTCGAAATTTTTTAGTGACCCCGTTGGGATTCTAACCCAAGACCTTCAGAACCGGAATCTGACGTTCTATACAGCTGAACTACGGAGCCTTTGATTTAGGGCTGCAAAGGTAAAGAATTTTTCCCGATTCCCGAAGATTCGAAAATATAAATTTTAATTCCTGCGTCCCAAGAATATCATTATATAATATACTAATGTTGCCAGAGAACCCAAAGCAGCTACAACGTAAGTATATGCTGCGGTTTTCAGTGCATCTTTTGCCGGACCGTTAGTTTCGTAGTTGGTAATTCCTGCATTGCTGAGCCATGCTATTGCACGATTACTCGCGTTAATTTCAACCGGAAGAGTAATGAAACTAAACAAAGTAGTTATTGCAAAAAGAACAATTCCTGCAAGTAAAATTTGTGGAAAAGTGTTGATTAAAACTATACCTGCAATTAGAACCCACTGCATCCAGTTTGAAGCAAAACTTACAACCGGAACAAGTTTCGAACGCATTTGAAGTGGAGCGTAAGCCGTTGCATGTTGCACTGCGTGGCCACATTCGTGTGCTGCAACAGCTGCTGCTGCCACACTGTTCGAGTGATAAACGCCTTCACTAAGGTTTACTGTTTTGTTCAGCGGATTGTAATGGTCGGTAAGCTGACCCGGCGTTGAAATAACTTTTACATCGAAAATGCCATTGTCTCGTAGCATTTTTTCTGCTACATCTTTACCGGTAAGTCCGTAATTAACCGGAATTTTTGAATAACGTGCGAATTTTGCTTTCAGACTGCTTGAAACTATCCAACTCAGTAAAGCAAATATCCCGAAAATAATATAACTTCCTAACATGATTTTTTTGTTTTAAAATAATACACTTTTTTGTTTCGGGATACATTCTGTCAAATATCTTGCCATTGACAAATTGGCAGAAGTAGTACGAATAGTTTTCTTATTGCAAGCAGCATCTTTGCCTCCGCCTTCGCCTTTGCCTCTGCCTCTGCCTCTACCTTCTTTTAATCTACATATCTCACTATTGTCTGTTCCCTGTCTGGTCCTACCGAAACAATTTTAACCGGTACACCCAATTCTTCTTCAAGAAAATTGAGGTAAGCATTAAATTCTTCAGGAAATTCATCTTCCGATTTCATTTTCGTCATATCAGTTTTCCATCCCTGAAGTTCAGCATAGACGGGTTCAACTCCTTCCGAAATATCAAATGGAAATTTTTCAGTTTCTATACCATTTACTTTGTAGGCAACACACGCATTGATTGTTTCCAATTCATCAAGTACATCGCTTTTCATCATTATAAGTTGCGATACTCCATTTATCATTATTGCATATCTGAGTGCAACCAAATCAATCCATCCACAACGGCGTGGACGACCTGTTACCGATCCGTATTCACGACCGCGATCGCGCATCTCTTTTCCGGTTTCGTCCTCCAGTTCGGTAGGAAAAGGACCGCTGCCAACGCGCGTACAGTATGCTTTGAAAATTCCATATACTTCGCCGATATTCCGTGGAGCAAGACCCAAACCTGTACATGCGCCAGCGCAAATCGTATTTGAAGAAGTTACAAACGGGTAGGAACCAAAATCAATGTCAAGCATTGTTCCCTGAGCACCTTCAGCAAGAACTTTTTTGCCACTGTTAATTGCATCGTTAACAAGGTGCTCGCTGTCAACAAGTTCAAATCGTTTAATGCATTCAATACCCTCGAACCATTCTTTTTCAATTTCAGCTAAATTATAACTGTAATTATAATGTTGCAAAATTTCTTTATGCCGGTTAATAGCGTTTGTATATTTTTCTTCAAAATTCTGAAGAATATCACCTACACGAACACCGTTTCGGCTAATTTTGTCTGTATAAGTTGGTCCAATTCCTTTTCCGGTAGTTCCAATTTTTGCAGCGCCTTTAGCATTTTCATAAGCGGCATCCAATAGGCGGTGTGTAGGAAGTATCAGATGCGCTTTTTTTGAAATTTTCAATCTTTCGGTAAGCGGGTGTCCAGATGCTTCAAGTGCATCAACCTCAGCTTTAAACAAGGCAGGATCAAGTACAACACCGTTCCCGATTACATTGATTTTATCGCCTTGAAAAATACCGGAGGGTATCGATCGTAAAACGTATTTTTTTCCTCCAAATTCGAGTGTGTGACCAGCGTTTGGGCCTCCCTGAAACCTTGTTATTATATCGTAATGCGGGGTTAGTACATCAACTACTTTTCCTTTACCCTCGTCGCCCCATTGGAGTCCTAAAAGTACATCTGCTTTCATTTAAAATAAATTAGTTTATTATGATAATGTGGTATTTTAGTTTTATAAAATGCGAAAGTGAAAATTGTATCAATCGCTCAATTAATAAGAATTTTCATTTTTTGTCTGAAATCATTTGTTTTTTACATCTGTTACACAGCCCATAAATGTATAGTGAAAAATGTGTAGGTACAAAATATTTATATTTTTTATTCTCAATATTTGTTTTCAGATTTTTATCTGTAAATTCTTTTATACATCCACAATTTGAACAAACCAAATGATGGTGAGGTTGAATATTAAAAGTCCTTTCGTAGAGCGCTGAAGTTGTATTTATTTGATGCCGCACTATCAGACCGGCTTTGAGCATCAACTCGAAATTATTATAAACCGAAGCTAAGCTCACCCTAAAATCGACTTTCATTGAATCGTAAAGCATTTCCGCAGTAAAATGTCCTTCAATTTTTCCGATATGTTCAAGAATCGCAAATCTTTCGGATGTTTTACGGTAATCGTTTTTAACCAGAAACTCGTTAAAAGCCGCTTTTACAGATTCTATAGTTTGCAATTCTTTCATTTACCTGATTTGTTCGGAACAAAAATACAATATTTTTTACTTGTGCACAAAATAATTTATCTCCTGATTAACCATGTCTTTTATCAGTCTTTTAATTTCTGAATCATTTTCTGAAATCTTATTCGTCTCATACTGAACTTTTTCAGCGGTTTCTTTGCTTTCTCTGCATATTCTGCCTAAAAATACTCCTACCGATTTTCCTAAATGATAATTGTGCGTTTCAGCATTGTCAAAAGCTAATTTTAAAAGATATAATTTTTGTTCTCCGGTAAAATTTTGTATTATTCTTGCTGCTGTATAAAAACCTGTCATTGCAGTGAGTTCTTTCCCAGAGTTTATACAACCCACACAAAAATTGTAAGCATTGGGCATTTTGCTGAACAAAAACATTGCGCCTGTTTCGGCAAGTTCAGTTTGATCAATTCCGAAAGCTATTTTTAGTGCATCAGCAGTTGTCAGTTTGTCAGTTTCGTCAAGCAAAAATGCCATTATTTGCGTTTCACGTTGTTTGTTTTTCCAAAGTTTCAGCGCTAACAAGTGCGAATGTTGGTATTCTGATGCAATTTCACGAAGCCTGACAATGGATACGCCCATATTTTTTTTATAGTTCATTCCCATTTCCAGCATAGTATCTGCCGTTACTCCGTTCTTCGAAAGATAAATTTTCTTTAAAATTTCGTTGTAATTTCTTTCGATATCCTCATTGTAATAATGAAAGTTCATGTTTTAGTATAATTAAATAGCAGTAAATAAGGTAAATATAATTTTTCTCTATTTTTAATGTTTTTTTTTTGCATAGTAATTTATGCTTTATTATCTTTGCACCGCAAAATATGGTGATTATAGCTCAGTTGGTTAGAGCGTCGGATTGTGGTTCCGAAGGTCGCGGGTTCGAGCCCCGTTTTTCACCCTGAATATGTAAAGAGGTAATGCCTGACTGGTATTTCCTCTTTTTTTATTCATAAAAGCATCCGCTTTTGTATTTACTCAGCACTTGTAATTAACAGCCAATTTATATCGCTTAATGTTGAACGTTGCACCTAAGTTCCCCTCCCGATAAAAAATCGTGATAAACAGGGTTAGGGGGCTGAGTTGTCTTTTTTTATTTTCTTTTTGCAAAGGTATTGTAAATTTATGATAGTAGATTATCAAAAAGATGAAGAAAAATGATTAATTTTGCACCCGATTCTGCAATACAAGTTGTTAAATGTTTTCCAATTATTACATTTTTAATTTAAAAATGCAGTTTATCTGATTTTAGTAACAATAAATTCCGGTTGAAGTTTTTTGCCGGTTAAAAAAACGACTGTAAAAAAATGAAAGTTTTAAAATTCGGAGGAACTTCCGTAGGCTCAGCATCGCGTATTAAAGATGTGGCAAAACTTATCTGCGATGGCGAACAAAAAATTGTAGTGCTTTCGGCTATGTCGGGAACAACTAACAGTTTGGTCGAGATTTCCGATTATTTTTACAAAAACAATTCAGCCGGAGCGCTCGAACGTATCAATGCACTTGAGCAGAAATACTTCGATGTTATAAGTGAGTTATATTCAACCGATGAATATAAAACAAAAGCAGTAGAAATTATTAAAGGTCATTTTGACTATTTGCGCTCGTTCTCGAAATCAGTATTCACTTTATTTGAAGAAAAAGCAATCTTGGCTCAAGGCGAACTTCTATCGACCACCATGTTTCAGCTATACATGGAAGAAACCGGGAAAAAAAGTATTTTATTGCCTGCGCTTGATTTTATGCGTATCGATAAAAACTCCGAGCCCGATACAGCTTTTATTGCAGAACAACTCGATGTTCAACTGAAAAATAATGCTGACTATACCTATTATATAACTCAGGGATATATCTGTCGTAATTTTTATGGCGAGATTGATAATCTCCAACGCGGAGGCAGTGATTATACAGCTTCGCTTATTGGCGCGGCAATAAAGGCGCAGGAAATTCAAATCTGGACTGATATTGATGGAATGCACAACAATGACCCCCGTTTTGTTGAAGGTACAAAACCTGTCCCATATCTGCATTTTGAAGAAGCTGCCGAGTTGGCTTATTTCGGAGCAAAAATTTTGCATCCAACCTGTATTTTACCGGCAAAGTTGAACAATATTCCGGTACGTTTACTTAATACTATGGATCCAGAAGCTGCGGGTACGCTCATTTCTTTACAGCATAAAAAAGGAAAAGTTCAGGCGGTAGCAGCTAAAGATGGTATTACAGCCATTAAAATTAAATCAGGGCGCATGTTGCTGGCTCACGGTTTCTTGCGTAAAGTTTTTGAAATTTTCGAGAGCTACCAAACTCCTATTGATATGATTACAACATCAGAAGTTGGAGTTTCCGTAAGTATCGATAATCCTAAAAAACTCGATGAAATTGTAAACTGCCTGAAAAAACTGGGAACTGTAACTGTGGATTCAGATATGGTGATAATTTGTGTGGTTGGAGATGTGCCTTCCGAAAATGTTGGATTCCAGACCGCAATTGTGAGTGCTTTCAGCGAAATTCCTGTTCGCATGATTTCTTATGGTGGAAGTAACTACAATGTATCGTTCTTAATTAATGCAAAAGATAAAAAACGTGCGCTCGCATCATTGAGCAAAACATTGTTTTAAAATATTTAAATAAATATATTATTTCCGGGTCGGTGTTTCAGCAAAACCCGAACCGGATTTTGTTTTTTAATCTACAAAAAATGCTATTATGATAAAAGGAAAATTTCCGGTTGATAAATTTGCTGAATTATGTACGCCGTTTTACTATTACGATCTTGAAGTTTTACATACAACACTTGATAAAATTGCGGAAGTAACAGCAAATAAGCCTTTCGAAGTGCATTACGCGCTAAAAGCAAATGTAAATCCACAAGTGCTAAATGTAATTAAACAAGCTGGTTTGGGCGCCGATTGTGTAAGTGGGGGCGAAGTTCAGGCAGCTTTAAATGCAGGAATTAATCCGGGTAAAATTGTTTTCGCAGGAGTTGGAAAATCCGACGAAGAAATTGAACTCGGACTCGAAAATGATATTTTCTGTTTTAATGTGGAGTCAACACAGGAACTCGAAGTTATCAACGAACTTGCTTCTGCTAAAGGAAAAACAGCTCGTGTGGCATTAAGAATTAATCCGAATGTTAGCGCTCATACACATCATTACATTACAACTGGCTTAAACGAAAATAAATTCGGTATAGATATTTCCAATCTTGAGCTTGTAACCGATTTACTGCTAAAACTCAATAATATTAAACTTATAGGTATTCACTTTCATATAGGATCACAAATTACCGATTTGCAACCCTTTCAGGGTTTGTGTGTCAGAGTAAACGAATTGCAGGATTTCTTCGAAAGTAAAGGAATTACACTTCAACATATTAACGTAGGTGGTGGTTTAGGTATCAATTACGAACATCCGAATCATTTTCCAATACCTGATTTCGAAAGTTATTTTAAAATTTTCAGCGAACATTTAGGTTTGCGTCCCCACCAAACATTACATTTTGAACTAGGTCGTGCTGTTGTAGCTCAGTGTGGAAGCCTTATCAGTAAAGTACTTTATATTAAAGAAGGAAAAACAAAACGTTTTGCTATACTTGATGCGGGATTCACCGAGCTTATTCGTCCTGCTCTCTATCAGGCATACCACCGTATCGAAAACATAACTTCTGATTTGCCCGAAATGAATTACGATGTAGTTGGTCCTATTTGCGAATCATCGGATACTTTTGCTAAAGATTTTTCGCTTAATCAGACAAGACGCGGCGATTTAATAGCTTTGCGTTCAGCAGGCGCTTATGGTGAAATTATGGCTTCGCAGTATAATTTACGCAAACTACCTAAAGCTTATACTTCTGACGATTTTAAATAAAATTGTTTTTAAATCAGATTTGCTTTAATATAAAAACCGGAAATCAATCTCCGGTTTTTTATTTGTGTTTAATCCCATTTATTTGACAAAAATACTGAACTTTCTTTTAGTATAATATCAGAAAATGAACATATTATACATTAAATGAATAATTATTCATGTGTCTTTTAAAAAAAATAATGGCATATATTGTTCGTTACAAAAAAAGTTCGTACCTTTGCAACCCATTTTGGGCAAATACCATCATGGACAGAAATCAAAGTAATTCAAAGTAATAACAAAAAAGTAAGATGCCTACAATTCAACAATTAGTAAGAAAAGGAAGAGCAGAACTTATTGACAAGAGCAAATCACCCGCATTGGATTCATGTCCTCAGCGTCGTGGTGTATGTGTTCGTGTTTACACTACTACTCCAAAGAAACCAAACTCGGCTATGCGTAAAGTTGCCCGTGTAAGGCTTACAAACCAGAAGGAAGTAAATGCGTATATACCCGGCGAAGGACACAATCTTCAGGAACACTCTATTGTAATGGTACGCGGTGGTCGTGTAAAAGACCTTCCGGGTGTACGTTATCACATTGTTAGAGGAACCCTTGATACAGCAGGTGTAAATGGTCGTACACAGCGTCGTTCTAAATATGGTGCTAAACGTCCTAAAGCCGGTGCTGCAGCTAAAGGTGCTCCTGCAAAAGGTCCAGTAAAAGGAAAAAAGTAAAATTTCCTTGACTTCTTTTAAAATTATCACTATTTAAGTATTTAAAAACTTGTTTGAGTTTAAAAAGGTAGTAGCTGACAGGTTGAGTAAATAATTCAGCGGAATTATTGAAGCAAATCAATAGCAACCAAAAAACAAAAACGGAAATTTTTGTAAAAAAATGAGAAAATCGAAACCAAAAAAGCGGGTCATTTTACCTGATCCCGTTTTCAACGAGTCGATGGTTACAAAATTTGTTAACCACCTTATGTACGATGGCAAAAAATCTACTGCCTTCGACATTTTCTATTCCTCGCTCGAAGTTGTGAAAAACAAACTTCCAAACGAAGAAAAATCCCCTCTAGATATCTGGAAAAAAGCACTCGAAAACATCACACCTCTCGTAGAGGTTAAATCGCGTCGCGTAGGTGGTGCTACATTCCAGGTTCCTACTGAAATCCGTCCCGAAAGGAAGGAGTCAATCTCGATGAAAAATCTTATATTATATTCCCGCAAGCGCGGTGGACGTTCGATGGCTGATAAATTAGCTGCCGAAATTGTTGATGCATTCAACAATCAGGGGGGTGCTTTCAAACGTAAAGAAGATATGCATAGAATGGCAGAGGCTAACCGT
>CAYONE010000001.1:38060-114181 GCA_964405245.1 uncultured Paludibacter sp. | reverse complement strand
ACATTGTTTATTAACTACTCGCATTATGTCACTTAATTTTGATTACTTACTTATCATTTTATATCATTTACTGTTTACATTATTTATAAGGTCCTATTTTCTCTTGCCAAGAAAGCTTTATCTTTTCCTCATTTTAGGCAAGTTTTAGCTGAACAATTTTTTCACCAAATCAGGTCGTTTCATTTTTAGAAGTTCCTGTTTTATTTCGTTACGGTATTCAGGTTTGTACCAGAAAAAATATTTGCGTTGCGCTAATTTTTCAGTTTTGGTACGTGGAGTGTAAACCGGTTCAAGAGTATAAGGATGATAACCGGAATAATAAATCTCTGTAGCTACGGTCATCGGAGTTGGAGTAAAGTCCTGAATTTGCTCCAACTTGAAATCCATTTCGCGGGTAAGTGCTGCAAGTTCAGCCATATCTTCGTTTTTACATCCGGGATGACTGGAGATAAAATATGGTATTAATTGTTGGTTCATACCTGTTTCGCGGTTTATGCGGTCGAACTGTGCTTTGAATTTACTGAAAAACTCCACTGATGGCTTGCGCATTATTTTCAGAACATCTGTAGCTGTATGTTCCGGAGCAATTTTTAAGCGACCTGAAACATGCTTTGTTATCAATTCGCGGGTATATTCGGCATGACTTTTATTCACGGTATGGTCTTTTACATCAGTCAGCAGCAAATCGTAGCGTACGCCACTGCCCACGAACGATTTTTTTATGCCGGGCAAACTGTCCACCGAACGGTAAATATCAATCAGTGGACTGTGATCGGTATTTAAATTAAAACAAACCTTTGGGTAAATGCACGAAGGTTTTTTACAAGCACGACAAATATCCAGGTCGATTCCTTTCATGCGATACATGTTTGCCGAGGGTCCGCCAAGGTCGCTCAGGTAACCTTTAAAATCGGGCATGCGCGTAATTTTTTTCACCTCATTCAATATAGATACCTTAGAGCGGGAAACAATAAATTTTCCCTGATGGGCAGATATAGTGCAAAATGCGCAACCACCAAAGCAACCGCGATGCAGATTTACCGAAAATTTAATCATTTCGTACGCGGGAATTGTTTTTCCTTTGTAGCGCAGATGAGGAACACGTGTGTAAGGTAAATCGAAAGAAGCATCGAGTTCAGCTTCGGAAAGTGGAGCGTAAGGTGGATTTACAACCACCCAACGATTTCCGGTTTGCTGTAACAATCGGTCTGCTTCCATACGGTTCGATTCTACTTCAATATGCTTGAAATTTGAAGCATACAATTTTTTATCTTTCAAACAAACTTCGTGCGAAACAAGCAAAATATCTTTCCAGGCAGATGCAGGAATTTCCTTTGCAAGAAACGAAGTTTGCGGAATATCCTGCATTTGATTAATCGGCATTCCCGCCTTCAGTTTTAAGAGAATTTCCCGCAAAGGTTTTTCCCCGTTTCCATAAACAAGTAAATCAGCTTTTGAATCAATCAGAATAGATGGCATAAGTTTATCCGACCAGTAATCGTAATGCGTAAAACGGCGGAGCGAAGCTTCTATTCCGCCAATAATTACAGGAACATCAGGATAAAGTTTTTTCAGAATATTTACGTAGGTAATTGTTGCATAATCGGGACGCATTCCGGCTTTCCCATCGGCAGTGTATGCATCATCGGAACGAAGGCGTTTGTTGGCGGTGTAATGGTTTACCATCGAGTCCATATTTCCAGCCGTTACAGCAAAAAACAATCGCGGTCGTCCCAGTTTGCGGAAGTCACGCAAATCGTCGCGCCAGTTGGGTTGCGGAATAATGGCAACTTTCAGCCCTTCCGCTTCCATAATCCGCCCTATAACTGCCGCGCCAAAAGCAGGATGATCGATATATGCATCGCCGGTGAAAAGCACAACATCCACTTCGTCCCAACCGCGAAGTTCAATTTCTTTTTTACTTGTGGGCAAAAAATCGGTAAGCTGAAATTCCATAAGCTGATTTTACGTTTTTACAAAACTACATAAATATAACTGATAAAGCAAAAAAGGATGAATAGTAATTATCAGAAACAGTCCAATTCTGTTTCTTGTTTTAAAACTATTTTTTTTGCTTTAATTTATAATTCCCGATTGTTAGTTCTGACAAACAATTACACCGCAAATTTGTTTTAATAATAGAAGAATTTTAAATTAAAATGCTGTTCAGTTAACCATTATTTAATCATATAAAATTATTGAATATCATGAAAAAATCAATCCTATTTTTAAGCATTTTTTTCTTTGTTTTAATCGGCATTTTCTCATGTAGTAAAAACAAAGAATCAGCTGATAAAAAAATTATCATTGCTGTAATACCAAAAATCGACAACGAAATTTTTGCGCAGGTAAAACGTAGCGTAATGGAAACCGGACAAAATCTGGGCATTACGGTAACATGGGAAGCGCCGACAGGTATCGATGGTGCAAAACAAAAAGAACTTATCGAAAATCTGATTCATTATGGTGTTGATGGCATTTTGATTAGCTGTAATGACGCAGATTTACTGCGTGAACCAATCAACAGAGCTTTAGAAGCCGGTATAAAAGTTGGCACATTCGATTCGGATTGTCCCGGAAGCAAACGGATTTGTTACGTTGGTACCGATAACAGAATGGCAGGAAAAATTTGTGCCGAAACATTACAGAAACTTTCAGATGCTACAGATAAGAAACCGGAACAGATTCTGATTATGAGTAGTAGTAGCAATGCACCCAATATGAAAGAAAGAATGGAGGGATTTACTTCGGTAATTGATCAGAGTCGTATTTCGAATGTATTGTATTCTTACGAAATGACCGATTATGGCTCGGAACTGCTATCATATAACCTGAAAAATACAAAAAATATCGGAGCTGTACAAATGTTGTGGGGAACACCAGCTCTCAATGGTGTGGATAGTTTACCAGCTTTAAGCGATTTTATTAAAAAAGGTGGTGTAACAGTATTTTTCGATGTCTCAAAACCATTGTTGCGGTTTATTTCTAAAACTGATAAGTGTGCAACCATGAAACAGGATTTCGATGCTATGGGGCGCGAGGGTATTACAAATCTTTACAATGCCATCATTGGAAATGCTTTCGAAAAAGAAATTCTGTACAATGTGGAAGTGATAGATAAAAATAATGCTTTAGATGAAATAGCGAAAATGAAATAATTTGTAATTACACAGCCCCCCCCCTGTTTATCCCGATTTTTTATCGGGAGGTGAACGTTGGAGCATCAATTAGCATTTGTGTGCTAAATCTTGTTGGATATTTATGTAAAATAAATACATTATTTACTCTACCATTATCGTGAAAACGCTTAAAAATTGAAACTTTTTCAAAGTTTTAGAACTTTGGAAAAGTTTATTTTTTTTAAATAAATCTTTTCATCTGAAAATTTACCCTTAACTTTGCAGGTTTATAATAAATATCGAAACAGAAAATGAACCCTTCAAACCAACTTTTTTTGTTTTCCGAAAACAATTTTGATGTTTAATGCATAAATCAATAATTTTTACCATCATCAGTGTTGGAAATCCGGGTTGCCTGCCCGAATGTATTGCTGTGGATACTGATGAAAACCAGCAGTTTTCTGTTAATTTCGTTAAGGTTACCAAGGCTAACAAATCAAATTATCTGCATTTGATGGACGAAACCGACATGAAACTGCTCGATTGCTGTTTAAAGCTTGAAAAAGAAGTTATAGCTTCGAAAGTGAAGGATCATTACGCACGTAGCTGGGATTCGATTTTAAAAAAATACTTCGTAGCCCAAACCAATAATACCGATATAAAATACATAAGAAAGTATCTCACGGATTATATCGAATTTCAACTGAATATATTCTTTTCGCTAATACCTTCAAAACCACTTTATTATGCCGATGGCCGATTTCCGTTTAACTGGAAACCGTTGATTATTGAAGATGAAATGCCGGAACATTTGTATTGTTTTGAAATTGACAAGGATAAGTTATTTTACTGGCCTGAAATAAGCTGGCGCAACAAACCACTTTCACTCCTCGATGGTGTGCTCGTTTCAGGTAAACCTGCAAGAATTTTACTGAACAATAAAATTATTGAGTTCGATGATCATGTTGAGGGATTGAAACTAACGCCATTTTTCAATAAAGCGAAAGTTGCAGTACCGGAAACTAAAATTGAGGAATATTTCACTAAAGTAATTCTTCCACTTGTGCCTACAAACAGGGTATTGGCAATGGGATTCGATATAAATACGGTGAGCGATTTGAAAAAAGCTGTTTTACGGGTGAAAACAGTTGAATCTGTAAGGCAGCAATCTCTATTCGATGAAGAAACAGCTTTAGCTGAAAAAACACTGGTACTGGAACTTATATTTGAATATCCGGGCTTCCAGTTTTGGGCAGGCAGAGGTGGAAAATCAGTGGATTTATTTTTTGCAGAGGGAAGATATTCTATTACAAGGGTTGAACGTGATACGGAACTTGAAAAAATTTATATCGAATCGCTGCGTGTAGTCGGTCTTGACCTCGATGGGAAAATTAAAACGTTTTCATATCTGGAAGGAATTGAATGGGTAAACATAAATTATAAAGCGCTCGAAGCCACCGGAGTTGAAATTGCATTCGAAAACCGTAAAGGAATTCAATATCCTGTTTTTATCGGCAACAGGAGTATTCGAGTAGAATTGTCCGAGGAAAAAGACTGGTTCGATATTAAAGGAGTGGTTTATTTTGGAGAATTTGAAATTCCGATAATACGAATTCTGAACTACATTAAACGAAACAGACACGAGATTTTACTCCCAAATGGTGAATATGCACAGATCCCTCAAACTTGGTTTGACGAATATAAAACGCTTGCCGATCTTTCGCGCATCGAAAACGGGAATCCTGTGCTTTCAAAGCATTATTATGCTATTGCAAGCGAACTCGAAGTCAAGGAGAAAGTTTCGCTCAATGTAAAGGAAAATACAAGATTGTTGCTTGGAGGGAAACCTGTAACTGATTACGAAATACCTGCTGGTTTTAATGGGGAATTGCGGCATTATCAGCGCGATGGCTATAACTGGTTACGCTTGCTCGATGAACTTTCACTGGGCGGCTGTCTTGCCGATGACATGGGACTGGGGAAAACCATTCAAACGCTTTGCCTTTTACAGTGGCAGAAAAAAACTGCAATGGGCGCAAGTTTGTTAATCGTTCCTACAAGTCTTATTTACAACTGGCAGGCCGAAACTGAGCGATTTACACCGGAATTGAAAATTTATGTTCACACCGGAAATGCGCGCACCAAAAGTGTGTCCGATTTGGCTGAAGCAGATATAGTTTTAACGAGTTATGGCATTGCCCGCCGCGATAAGCAACTTTTATCATCATTTTCCTTTAATTATATTATACTTGATGAAGCACAGGCTATTAAAAATCCCCGCTCCGATATTGCACAGGTTTGTATAGCCCTGAAAGGAAGGCGTTTCCTTACCCTCACAGGTACGCCCATCGAAAATTCACTTTCCGACTTATGGTCGCAGGTGCACTTTTTTAACAGAAATATGTTGGGTTCCTTGCCTGTATTTATGGCCGATGTAAAACTTCCCTCACGCCAACAGCTTTATCGTAAACTGTTACGTCCTTTTATTTTACGCCGCACCAAAGCCGAAGTCCTGCCCGATTTGCCAGAAAAGCAAATTACAGTTCAGTGGTGCGAAATGACCGAAGCACAGCATAAAACCTATAAGGAACATCGCAACTTTTATCGTGATAAATTCCTGAACAACAAAGACGAAAATGATAAAGTAAACGCCTTTGTTTTACTCGAAGGATTGATGCGTTTACGTCAGATTTCCAATCATCCATTATTGGTTGATAAGGCTTACAAAGAACTTTCGGGAAAATTTGAACTTGCTATAGAAATGCTCGCTGAAATAACTGAAATTGGCGATAAGATTCTCGTGTTTAGTTCATTTGTTGAACATTTAAAATTATTTCGCGAAGCCCTTGATGCTACCGAAATTACTTATGCTTACCTCGATGGAAGTACAAAGGATAGAAAAGAGCAGGTGGAAAAATTTCAACATAATCCTGATGTAAAAGTATTTCTGCTATCATTAAAAGCCGGTGGAACGGGTTTGAATCTTACAGCTGCATCTTACGTTTTTCTGCTGGATCCATGGTGGAATCCGGCTGCTGAGGCGCAAGCATACGACCGCGCACACCGCATCGGACAAAAAAACAAGGTATTTGTGTATAAATTTATCACCAAAAACTCCATCGAAGAAAAAATACTAAAACTACAGGAATCGAAACTTGCACTCTCAGAAAGTATGCTTGGGGCTGATAACGAGATACTGAAACAACTGAATATTGATGATGTTATGAAACTGATAGAGTGAAAATAGCAGAATTTTCAGGAAACAAAAACCTGTCAGCTTTCAATTTCCTGACAGGTATTAATGATTAAGATATCCACGACCTCTCAGTTTCTGTGATATAATTCAACGATTATGTACAAAAGTTTTGTATAAAATCATTACTATCCGCTTCATTTTGTCCACAATGAAAATGACGGCTGGAAGTCCTTCTAATGCATTTCTATGAAAAATTTTCTGTTTTATCATCCTGCTTTCAGTTTATCAAATATGTATGGAAAGTTGGAATTGAAAATTTCCTGTTTTCTAAAAAACAACCGCCCTTCACTTTTTTAACAAGCAAAGGGCGGAAATTTTATCCTCTTAAAGGTGTAGTTTTACACTACATAGGTTGTCGAAGCAGTATCGCCACCACGACCGGTCCAGTTGGTGTGGAAAAATTCGCCACGTGGTTTATCAACGCGTTCGTAAGTGTGTGCACCAAAGTAATCGCGTTGTGCCTGAAGAAGGTTAGCAGGTAAACGTTCACTACGGAAACCATCGAAATAGCAAAGTGCCGAAGTAAGTGCAGGTGCAGGAATTCCGTTGGTCAACGCAGCAGCACATACACGACGCCAACCGGCTTGGGCATTCTCAACGATGGCTTTGAAATATGGGTCGAGCAACAGGTTTTCCAGTCCGGGATTTACATCGAATGCTTTTTTGATATCGCCCAAGAACGTAGAGCGGATTATACAACCACCACGCCACATCAGAGCAATACCTCCTAAATTCAGATTCCATCCATATTCTTTTGCTGCTTCCATCATCAGGTTATAACCTTGTGCATATGAAATGATTTTTGCTCCAAATAAAGCATCTTTCAAATCGGAAATCATTTGAGCTTTATCGCCTGTAAAGTTTACTGCGGGTCCGTTAATTACTTTTGAAGCTTTTACACGAATATCTTTCTGAGCCGATAAGCAACGTGCAAATACTGATTCGCCAATCAAAGTCAATGGAATACCCAAATCGAGCGCAGAAACTCCTGTCCATTTTCCGGTACCTTTTTGTCCGGCTGTATCTAAGATTTTTTCTACTAACGGACTTCCATCTTCATCTTTTACAGCCAAAATATCGCGTGTAATTTCAATCAGATACGAATCCAAATCACCTTCGTTCCACACTTTGAACACTTCGTGCATTTCATCTGCACTCATGCCCAACAAATCTTTCATAATCTGATACGCTTCGTTGATAATTTGCATATCGCCATATTCGATACCGTTGTGCACCATTTTTACAAAGTGACCTGCACCACCTTCACCTACCCAATCGCAACAAGAAACGCCACCTTCAACTTTTGCTGAAATAGACTGTAATATGTCTTTTACAACAGGCCATGCTGCAGGCGAGCCACCAGGCATAATTGATGGGCCTAACAAAGCGCCTTCTTCACCACCCGAAACGCCAGTTCCGATATAAAGTAATCCTTTGCTTTCAACATACTTAGTACGACGAATAGTGTCGGGGAAATGTGTATTTCCACCATCGATAATAATATCGCCTTCTTCCAAGTGTGGAATCAGTTGCTCGATAAAGTCGTCAACTGCTTTTCCTGCTTTTACAAGCATCATAACTTTGCGAGGTTTTTCTAACGATTCGCAAAGTTGTTCAATAGAATGTGCCCCAATGAAATTTTTCCCGGCTCCACGACCGTTCACAAATTTATCTACTTTTTCTACTGTACGGTTATACACTGCAACGGTAAAACCCTTGCTTTCCATGTTTAACACCAGGTTTTCGCCCATTACGGCTAAACCAATTAATCCAATGTCTGCTTTTTGTTTCATGCTATTTTTATTTAATATTTATGTCTTAAACCACAGAGAAAACTGAGAAAAACAGAGTTATCAGAGTGGTTCTTTGTAATATTTGTTATATAATCTTTTTAAACCGGATGTGAGTTGAATAACATTAAAATTTATCAGTAAACCAATTTTACAATTTGAGAGTTTCAAATAAGTTAATACTTGTGCAGTATGTACATCATTTAGAATTTCAACTGACTTTAGTTCAATAACAATCTGATTTTCAACAAGTAAGTCAATTCGATAACCACAATCTAATTTTACATCATCGTAAACTAATGGAAGTGGCTTCTCTTTTTCAACCAAAAGTCCGGCCTTCTTAAGTTCGAAGAATAAACATTCCTGATAAGCAGACTCCAAAAGTCCAGGACCCAAACTACGATGTACTTTAATTGCACAGCCAATAATTTGCTCTGTTAATTTGTTAGCATCCATTTTAATCTCGGTTATCTCTGTTTTTCTCAGTTTACTCTGTGGTTATATATTGAAACCAAATTTCGATAGTTTTTCTAATGTTTCTGTCTTAATATTTTTCGCGATAATAGTAAACGCAGGAAATTCTCTTCTCGTCGGATAATCGCCACGCAGTTGTTCGAACTGTTCTACATTACTTCGGAATGTTTTATCATCATTTCTGATATCGTATGTATGCAAAATAGCCTTCGAAATTACCTGGTGTTCAGTCAATCCGGCTCCATCGATTTCGATGATAGGTTGCTCCGGCAATTCAACACCCTCAGGTTGCCAATCGTTCAGTCCGAGTTTGAAAAAATCGCTGATTGCCTGCACACTCATAAATGTGCCTGTAGCTTTACCATCTTTTGAATAACCTGCTATATGAGGTGTTGCAATTTCGGTTAAAGAAAGTAGTTCCAAATCCAGATCCGGTTCATTTTCCCAGCAGTCGCACACAAAAGCTGAAATATTGCCATTTTTCAACGCGCTCTTTACTGCATTTGTTTCAGTTACTTCACCCCGGCACGAATTGATTAAAACCGGCTTCTTCTTTAAACCTGATAGAAATTCAGCGTTAGCTAAATGATAGGTTGCATCTTCGCCCTTCATATTCAGCGGAACGTGAAGCGTGATAATATCTGCCTCATTCCTAATGGTTTCGATACTTACAAATTTCTTCGAACCTTCGGCACGTTCGCGCGGCGGGTCATTCAGAAGCACTTTCATGCCCAGAATCTCAGCAACACGAGCCACTTTGCTTCCTACATTGCCCACACCAACTACTCCGATACATTTTTCGCTCAGATTCCAGTCGTTTTTCTCTGCCAAAACCGTTAAGGTAGAAGCAATATATTGCTCCACCGATTTGGAATTGCAGCCGGGCGCATTTGTCCAGCTAATTCCATTTGCATCGCAATAGTCTGTATCAATATGATCGTAGCCAATTGTAGCTGTTGCTATAAACTTCACCGAAGAGCCAGCCAGCAATTTTTCGTTGCAGATTGTTCTTGTACGGGTAACGATAGCATCAGCATCTTTTGCAATTTCAGCCGTAGTTTTTGCTCCCGGCAAATATATCACTTCAGCAACGCCCTCGAAAGCCCCATGAATATACGGAATTTTATCGTCAATTATAATTTTCATATGATGACCCCCAACCCCTAAAGGGGAGTTAGAGAAATTTGTATTGATTTTTTATAAACCCTAACTTATAAATGAGAATGAATTAGTATGCTTAGTGATATAATATTATGAAATAAGAATCATAAGCAACTAAGTTCCCCTTCAGGGGTTAGGGGTTGTTTTTAATATTTAAATCTCTCTTTAAATGCCCACAAGCCTAACGCCGGGTTCGAAATATAGAAAATTTCTTCGCCATCGGGCATTGTATTGTAGCCATCCTTTAGTTTTGCAGGATCGTATTTTGCTGTAATTTCATCAATATCGGCATACTTAAACCCAACACTTTCAATTTCGGCCTGAGTGAGGTTTTCTGCACCTTTGCCCGGACAATACGTCACACTGAAACGACCTTCGGACGAACCATGAATAAGATGGGCAGCTGCGCTGAGATTGTTGCGTAACTCTTCATTTTCATCACACATTTTCAGCGTATTAGGTGTTCCTTTATAGCCATATTTCCGAATCAAACGGTCGATTTCCTTGTCTTCACCAAACTCTTTAAGCGCAGGAGCAATAACAAATAATTCACCTCCATCGTCGATAGCCATGCGGGTGCGGTACACCGATTTATTGCCCAGCCAGGTTGATTTAAACTCAGTAGGGTCGAGATATACAACGACTTTTTTCAGCGGTTTATCCAATAAATCGAAATTTACCTGCAACGCTAATTTCGCTGCTTTGGTAAACACTTCAAAATCATCACCAATATACATACCGCGGCATTTTACTTTGCCATCCGATTTATCCAGACCAACTACAGTTTGTACGTAAACGATTGGTAAATTATTGGTGAAATTATCCGAAGCATAATTAAAAATACGGCGTACAGGTGTATCAGCATGTCCCATCATGCGTTCCATACCATAAGCAGCGCCCACAAAATGACTTTTATTGATACCTTCTACACCACCTGTTCCAACAAAAATATTCTTGTTGTAATTGGCCATTCCTACCACTTCGTGGGGTACAACTTGTCCAATTGAAAGAATCAAATCGAAATTACCTTCGAGTAAAAGTTTATTTACCTGAGCAGGCCAGGGAAAATCCACAGCACCACCCGAAACTTCTTTCACAAACTCAGCAGGAACATAGCCCACAGTTACCACATCGTTACGCCAATCGTGTTCACGAATCAGCGAAGCCGGCATAGAGCCAAACATGTGATCAATCTGGTGCGCCGTCATGGGTGAGTGTGTTCCCAATGCAGGAAGCACATCCGTCAGTGCATCGCCGTAATATTGCCAGGCGTATTCGGTGAGTTCACCTGCACGACTTGGCAAACGCGTATAATCAGGCGGAATAGCAAGCACCTTGTGTCGCTTTCCTATCTTTTCCAATGCTTCGAAAAGCCCTGCTTTTAAGTCGGCAGAACTAAATTCGATGTCAGTGGAACCTTTTTCGTAATAGAGCATAATATCTGATTAGCCCCCTAAATCCCCCTAAAGGGGGACTTTTGGCAAGCTCTTTTTAAATGATTATTAACTAATTCTTTATTTTCCCAATAATGGCAAATTCCCATACAAACTCACTAAATTCCCCCATTAGGGGATTAGGGGGCGAATCTATCTTTTCACCCTTGCATTTCCTCCCCAAATACTCCAAACCATGTCTTCGTCAGCAGGTTGTGCGTAGTCGGTAAGGAAAGTAGTAGCCAAAGCACCCGAAGCCCAACCGAATTTCGGCCACGTATCAGGTTCCCAGCCTTTCAGAATAGCATAAAGAAGTCCTCCTACAAAACCATCGCCACCACCGATGCGGTCGAGAACATTGATTTTGCGTGGCATAATTACATGCCAGTTTTCTTCCTCGAGCATAATAGCGCCCCATAAATGTTCGTTTACGCTAACCACTTCACGAAGTGTGGTTGCATACACCGAAGCATGTGGGAATGCCGCTTTAACACGACCAATCATGCCTTTGAAGCCTTCAATTTCGGCTTCGATACCTTTACCACCGGCTTCAGGACCCTGAATTCCCAAACAAAGCTGGAAATCTTCTTCATTACCAATCAAAATATCAGAAACGGATGCAATTTCAGTGAAAATAGCACGTAATTCTGCTTCGCGACCTTTCCAGAACGAAGCGCGATAGTTTAAATCGAATGAAATACGGGTACCTGTTTTTTTAGCATAACGAGCCAGTTCCAGACAGAAATTACTTGTTTCAACCGATAATGCCCCAATTAAACCCGAAAGATGCAGAATCTGAACGCCTTCCTTCACGAAAATACGTTCCAAATCGAAATCCTTCACGTTTAACGTGCGACCAACTTCACCGGCACGATCGTTCAATACACGCGGTCCACGGGTTCCATAACCACTATCGGCAATATTAAACTGATGACGATAGCCCCACGGATCACCTTGTGGCACTTCTACACCTTCATAATCCATGTTGCGGGCACGCAGGTTGCTTTTAATCATTTTTGCAATCGGACTGTCCTTTACAAAAGTTGTGAGCACTTTTACCGGAAGTCCTAAATACGAAGAAATGCTTGCTACGTTAGTTTCGGCACTCGAAACTTCCATTTCGAATAATTTACTGCTATGAACAGGTTGTCCGTTCACCGGAGTAATGCGAACGCCCATCGAAGTAGCTACCATCAGGGCATATTTTGTGTCTTTTTTTAATTCAATCATGATATATATTTGCCCCCTAACCCCCTAAAGGGGAATTTGTGGGTAGCATTTTATTTGAGTTATTTAATAAAAATTAAATGATATTCTGCGCTCTGTTCCCCCTTTAGGGGGTTAGGGGCAGTTTTAAATACTAAACGCATCAAAACCGCCATCAATAACGACTAAAGTTCCGGTTACAAATTTTGATGCATCGCTGGCAAGCCAGTGCAAAGTACCACAAAGCTCATCCGGATTACCAAAACGTCCGAATGGAGTATGAGCAATAATTTTTTCACCACGAGCAGTCAGGCTTCCATCCGGATTTGTCATCAATGCACGATTTTGTTCAGTCAGGAAAAAACCGGGTGCCATAGCATTTACGCGAATACCTTCACCAAATTTGGTTGCCATTTCAGTTGCCATATACTTTGTGAAGTTAGTAACAGCAGCTTTTGACGCGCTATAACCAACTACACGTGTTAATGGACGTAAAGCTGATTCAGACGAAATATTTATGATTGATCCTTTTCCGGCATCAACCATATATTTACCAAAAACCATTGTAGGAACAACTGTACCAAATAAATTCAGATCGACCACTTTTTTAAAAGCATCAACTTCCAAATCAAAAATTGTTTTATCAGGTGGAATCGTAGCGCCTGCCATATTACCGCCGGCAGCATTTACAAGAATATCAACTTTACCGAAATCATCAATAATTTCGGCTGCTGCTGCTTCAAGATCTTCTTTCACAAGCACATCGGCGCAATAATTTTTGGCGATGTAGCCTTTTGATGTCATTTCTTCTGCAAGAATTCGTCCGGCTTCTTTACATCTGTCAAGAATTGCTGCTTTTACTCCTTGTGAACACATATAGTCAGTCATGGACCGACCAAGAATACCACCGCCTCCGGTGATTACCATTACTTTGTCTTTCAGGTCAAATAGATTTGTCATTTCTTAGAAATTTATGTGTGAATTACAAATTAAATAAACGTTTTAAATGTCTGTCGTAAATGTTTTCTTCTACACAAGCACCTATAACATCAGGATATTTTTCGAGCATACCATAATATTTATTACCCATTTCGGCAGCAACTTTGTAAGCTACATGAATCAATTGACGGAAATTAGAATTATAATCAGGATGACCAGGAATATGACGCAAAGTGTTCGCAAATTTTTCGCTACTCCATGTATTTACTTCTTCTACTGATGGCAATTGAGAATTATCAATGTCAATTACATCGGCATAAGGAGCGCAAAGTTCCTCACTTCTGTTGTATGAATTCGCATAAATCTGTTTAGCAACATCCAAAGCTTCGCCACCTGCTACAGCAAGTCCAATAACTTCTTCGAGCCAAGTTGTTCCGGCAGTTTTCAAGTGCAAACCCTTATCATATTTTTTAATAATATCTGCCATGATAGGATAAATAGAGAATTTATCGCTACCAGAGTGAACACTTAATTTTAATTCAGCAGGTAATCCGAACTCTTTAACGGCAAAGTCAATGACCAAAACATCTTCTTCAAATTCTTTGGCAAACTGATCCAAATCGCCACGATAGTCGACCCCTTTATTGAATCGTCCGGTAAATTTGGGCGCTATTGTCTGCGCAGGTACACCTTTATCAGCCAGCATTTTCAAAATAAAGAACATATCAAGCGGTGTTTGCGGGCTTTCAACTTCGTCCATTGAAACTTCGGTAACAAAGTTGCCTTCACCTTTGTTTTCAACAAGATATTTGTAAATTTCAGAAGCTTGTTGCGTAGCAGCAAGAAATTTTCCGGCAATATCAACCAGTACATCTTTAGTTACATGAAACGGTTTTTCAATTCCCGGAATCATTAATTCACCCAGATATTTTTCGCAAGAAGCTACAAATGCATTTACATTTTCTTCATCGGTTGGTTTGCCGATAAATGCTGCTACATCGAGAGTGAAAAAATCAGCAGTTTCAACAAATGGCGCAACGGTTGACAAATTGATATGATCGGCATCTACAAAGTATTTTCCTTTAAAGTCCAAAGCTGCAACAGCAGCATCAGCTTCTTTTCGCACATCTGAGGGATGAGTATGAACATAAATATGCTCACGGTTCGATTTGTTCCAAACCGGACTTATGTTTAATCCGGATTCATTTGCTCTGATAATTGCGCGGAGCTGAGCAACTCCCTGATGAGCGAATCTATCGCCCATTCCGATGCTGTATTTTCCTAATTGCATGATAATTAAATTTTTAAAGGATTTATATTTATTATTCGTTGAAATTTGTATAACTATCTATATTTTCCTCAATAAGTATATCTATTGGAACATAATTAATTTTACTAACGGGTTGTTTGAAAATTAAACTTGTACACATATCTCTGACCGACAGATATGCTTGTTTACCGGGACGTTGCGCTATAAGAAACGAAATCGCACCTTTTTTCAGATACTCAACATTTCTTTCAAGCAAATCGTATCCGGCAATTTTTATATTTTTTATGCCAAGCTTTTCAAAGCATGACGCAAGTTGAAATACTTTTGAATTAAATGTAATGGCTACAGTAATATTATTGTTTTCTGAAAAAATACTCTTTAACTTTTGCTGATTGGCATCAACATCAGCACTGAAAAGTTCGAGATAAATCACTTCGAAACTTTTAAGATTATTTTTTTCAATAAATTGCAAAAAACCCTCAAGTCGGGATAGTGTTTGATTGGACAATTCACCTATACTTCTTGTAAGTACAATCAGCACTTTTGAGTTCTGCGGTACTCCTTCAAATAATAAACGTGCTGCTGCATATCCGCTTTGTATTGAATTTTGTCCGTAATAAGTAAGAAATCCGGTATTCTCCAACATGGAATCGACAAAAGAAAAAGCAATTTTTCTTTCTGATAAATCGTGGGTAAATTTAAGAGATTCATCTCTGAATGTTGGAGAAAAAATTACTCCATCAGGTGCATCAACCAAAATATTATTTGCTTCGGTAATAAACGAGTTTTCATCATATTGATTGAAAAAATGCAAATGTACATCTATATGATATTGCTGATAATCGTTACGAGCAAGTTTGAATCCATTAACTACTCTCTCCCAATATTCTCCACTTTGAAATGAGGGTATCAGACACACTATACGATGTTGTTTTTTTATGGCAAGCGATCGGGCAAGAAAATTCGGAGTGTAATTTATTTCATTTAGAACATTTTCAACAGCCGCCCTGCTACGTTCAGAAACTTCTCCTCTGTGATGAAGTACCCTGTCCACAGTTCCCTCAGAAACTCCGGCAAGTAAAGCGATGTCTTTTATCCTTATACGTGTACTCTCTTTGTTCATTTTGGTGGTATTAGAAAATTTTCGTGTGCGTACACACTCACTCTGCAAATATAGTGTTTATTTTGATATTCCAAAAATATTATTTATCTTCGTGGGCGAACACGGAAAGCGGGTTAACACCTTCATATTACACCTTAAAATGCTGTATATGTGATATGTATTTATCATATCGAGCATTCACAATCATAAAAATAACAGATTTTTTTTCAAAACTATCTTCGATTTTTAGATTATTTAATCATATCGTATCTGAAATTTAATTATCTTCGAAAAAAATATATCAAACTAAATTACATCATGAAGAAATTTTTAGACGAAAACTTCTTGTTGCAAACAGAAACTGCACAGAAATTGTATCATGAACATGCATCTAAAATGCCGATTATTGACTATCACTGTCATTTAATACCTTCGATGGTAGCAAACGATCATCAGTTTAAATCCCTTACCGAAATATGGCTGGGTGGCGACCACTATAAATGGCGCGCAATGCGTACCAACGGAGTTGACGAAAAATATTGTACCGGCAAGGATACTTCAGATTGGGAAAAGTTTGAAAAATGGGCTGAAACAGTGCCTCATACTATGCGTAATCCATTGTATCACTGGACCCACTTAGAATTGAAAACCGGTTTTGGAATTGAAAAACTGCTTTCGCCAAAAACCGCCCGCGAAATTTTTGATGAATGTAACGAAAAATTAAAATCTCCGGATTATTCGGCACGTGGCATGATGCGCCGTTATAAAGTAGAAGCAGTTTGTACTACAGATGATCCTGTTGATTCGCTTGAGCACCATATTAAAACCAAAAATGATGGTTTTGAAGTAAAAATGTTACCTACATGGCGTCCGGATAAAGCAATGGCAGTTGAAAATGCCGCAAGTTTCCGTTCGTACATAGAGCAGCTCGCAGCGATATCAGGAGTTACAATTTCAACTTACGATGATGTAATCGCAGCGTTACGCAAACGTCATGATTTCTTCGCTGAACAGGGTTGTAAACTTTCCGATCATGGCATTGAAGAATTTTATGCCGAAGATTATACCGATGCAGAAATTAAAGCTATATTTAATAAGGTATATGGAGGTACAGAACTTACCCAACAGGAAATTTTGAAGTTTAAATCAGCCATGATGGTTGAATTTGCCATTATGGACTGGGAAAAAGGCTGGACACAACAATTCCACTACGGCGCAATCCGTAACAATAACACCCGACTTTTCAATCAGTTAGGACCTGATACCGGATTCGATTCAATCGGTACATTCTCAACTGCAAAAGCCATGTCGAAATTCCTGAACAGACTCGACACCGACAATAAACTTACAAAAACAATACTCTATAATTTGAATCCGTCTGACAATGAAGTAATTGCAACCATGATTGGCAACTTTCAGGATGGAACAGTTGCCGGAAAAATGCAATTTGGTTCAGGCTGGTGGTTTTTGGATCAAAAAGATGGCATGGAAAAACAAATGAACTCACTATCAGTATTAGGACTTTTAAGCCGCTTTGTTGGCATGCTTACCGATTCCCGTAGCTTCCTTTCGTATCCACGTCACGAATATTTCCGCAGAACATTGTGTAATTTACTTGGTAACGATGTTGAACAAGGATTATTACCATACCAAGAAGTTGAATTTATCGGAAAAATGGTTGAGAACATCAGCTATAATAACGCGAAAAAGTTCTTCAATTTTTAAATGTGGACAATTTTGACACAAAACAAATCAAAAAATATACATTTAAAAATAATTTAGTTAATAACTTTGCAAGCTGAAATTTCAAAAACAAAGGAGTTCGCTCCACCAATAAAAACTTTAAAAAAATAATTGTTTCAGAAATGAGTAAAAAAATTGTAACATTAGGAGAAATTATGCTCCGTTTGTCAACTCCTGGTTGTACACGCTTTGTACAATCGGATGTATTTGATGTAGTATATGGCGGCGGTGAAGCAAATGTAGCTGTGAGCTGTGCTAATTACGGGCATGATGCTTATTTTGTAACAAAACTGCCCAAACACGAAATTGGCCAGTCGGCAGTGAATGCATTACGCAAATATGGTGTTAAAACCGATTTTATTGCCCGTGGTGGCGATCGCGTTGGAATTTATTATCTCGAAACAGGCGCTTCAATGCGTCCGAGTAAAGTTATTTACGACCGTGCACATTCAGCCATTGCTGAAGCAAAAGTGTCAGATTTCGATTTTGATGCTATAATGAAAGGCGCTGACTGGTTTCACTGGTCGGGAATTACTCCTGCTATTTCGGATGCAGGCGCTGAATTAACAAAATTAGCATGCGAAGCTGCAAAACGTAATGGCGTTACCGTTTCTGTCGATTTAAACTTCCGCAAAAAACTTTGGACAAAAGAAAAAGCGCAATCTATAATGCGTCCGTTAATGCAATATGTTGATGTTTGTATTGGTAACGAAGAAGATGCCGAACTTTGTTTGGGCTTTAAACCTGATGCAGATGTTGAAGGCGGACACACTGATGCCGAAGGTTACAAAGGAATTTTCACTCAAATGGCAAACGAATTTGGATTCAAATATGTAATTTCTACTTTACGCGAATCATTTTCGGCAACTCACAATGGTTGGAAAGCTATGATTTACGATGGAGAAGAATTTTACACTTCGAAACGTTACGATATTGAACCGATTATTGACCGCGTAGGTGGTGGCGATTCATTTTCTGGTGGTATTATTCACGGTTTATTAACTAAACCAAATCAGGGTGAAGCATTGGAATTTGCAGTTGCAGCATCAGCATTAAAACACACCATAAACGGTGATTTCAACCTTGTATCAATAGAAGAAGTTGAAGCATTGGCAGGTGGCGATTCAAGCGGAAGAGTACAACGATAAAGGAATGTACAATTTAAAAATGTACAATTTACAATTGAATTAAACAACATTGTACAATAACAGGAAACTAAGTTGATGTACAATTTTAAAATGTACAATTTACAATTGTACAGAACGAAATCTCTGGAAATAAATCAATTGTAAATTTTTAAATTGTAAATTGTACATATAAAATTAAATTGTACATAAAGAAATGACATCAGATGAACTAAAACTCAGATTCAGAAAGTTCTCAGGCAGAATCATCAAGATGGTGGATAATTTGCCAAATACAATTTCAGGTAGGGCAATTGGAGCACAGGTTGTTCGTTCAGGAACTTCGCCTGGAGCAAATTACAGGGCTGCCTGCAAAGCTAAATCTGATAAAGACTTTGTCAACAAACTTAAAATTGTTGAAGAAGAGCTTGATGAAACTGAATACTGGATTGAAGTAATTTCTGATGTTGAATTAATAAAACCGGAGCTTCTATTGGAATTGAAAAAAGAAACCAAAGAACTTCTTGCAATCATCACACAATCAATTATTACTAAAAAAAATAAAATGCACAATTAATCAATTGTAATAAGTTTTCTTCTACCAATTGTAAATTGTAAATTTTTAAATCGTACATAAAATTATGAGATTCAGTAAATTACAGGTAATGACAGCTATGAAAGAAACAGGAATCGTTCCTGTTTTTTATAATAGCGATGTTGAAGTAGCAAAAAATGTAGTGAAAGCATGCTACGAAGGTGGCATTCGCGCTTTTGAGTTTACAAACCGCGGTGATTTCGCACACGAAGTTTTTGGCGAATTGGTGAAATTTGCCGCAAAAGAATGCCCCGAAATGATTATGGGTATCGGTTCAATTGTTGATGCTCCTACAGCCACATTTTATATTCAACTTGGTGCGAACTTTCTTGTAGGCCCTCTTTTCAATCCTGATGTGGCAAAAGTTGCCAACCGCAGACTGATACCGTATTCGCCTGGTTGCGGTTCGGTTTCTGAAGTTGGTTTTGCTCAGGAAGCAGGTTGCGATGTTTGCAAAGTTTTTCCGGGCGATGTGCTTGGTGCTAACTTTGTAAAAGGATTAAAAGCGCCAATGCCATGGTCGAACCTTATGGTAACCGGAGGTGTAAAACCTGAAGAAACAAACCTCAAAACTTGGTTCGATGCCGGTGTTATGTGTGTAGGAATGGGTTCAAACCTTTTCCCTGCCGAAATGATGAAAGCCGGCGACTGGGCAGGCATCACACAATTATGCGCCGATGCAATTGCAATCGTTAAAAAAGTTCGAAAATAGTTTTTCATCAATAATCTAATAACAATAACATGAGTAAAGTAAATGAAGTAACACAGAAAATGTCTCAGTACCGCTGGACGATAGTTTCGTTGCTGTTTTTTGCAACCACTATCAATTACCTCGACCGACAGGTTCTATCTCTGACATGGAAGGATTTTATTGCTCCCGAATTTCACTGGACAAATGATCATTACGGAACAATAACATCTTTATTTTCAATTTTTTATGCGGCCGGAATGTTGTTTGCTGGCCGTTTTGTCGATTGGATGGACACAAAAAAGGGTTTCCTTTGGGCAATTTTCGTATGGTCAATCGGCGCTATTTTACATGCTTTCTGTGGAATTGCCACTTCGGGTATTACAGCAGGAACATGGTTCGTTGGTTTTGAAGGAGCACGTGAGGCTATTGCATCTGTTCAGAACATTTCGCGGGTATTAAATGTGAGTGTTGCTCTTTTTGTGTTTGCGCGGTTTGTTCTTGCCATTGGTGAAGCAGGAAACTTTCCGGCAGCTATCAAAGCTACAGCCGAGTATTTTCCTAAAAAAGACCGCGCTTTAGCAACCAGTATTTTCAATGCCGGAGCTACAGTAGGCGCTTTGGCAGCTCCTGTTACTATTCCTGTTATTGCAAAACACTGGGGCTGGGAAATGGCATTTATAGTAATTGGAGCACTTGGTTTTATTTGGATGGGATTCTGGGTATTTATGTACAAAAAGCCGGATAAACACCCCAAAGTAAACAAAGTTGAATTTGATTATATACATCAGGATTCTGATAACGAAAATGTCTCTGCCGATGCCAAACCACAAAGAAAGCTGACGTTTAAGGAATGTTTAAAATTCAAACAAACATGGGCATTTGCTTTTGGAAAATTTATGACCGATGGTGTTTGGTGGTTTTATCTTTTCTGGACTCCCGCCTACTTAAGTTCGGTTTACGGATTGAAATCGTCCGATCCAAAAGCGCAAATTGCACTTTTTGTTCTTTACATGATAACACTTTTATCAATTATTGGCGGATGGTTACCCAGTTATTTTGTAGATAAAAAAGGTATGAATCCTTATGCTGGACGTATGAAAGCCATGTTACTTTTTGCTTTCTTCCCGCTGCTCGCACTGGTTGCGCAACCACTTGGAGTATATTCTTACTGGTTCCCTATTATTATTATCGGTATTGCCGGAGCTGCTCACCAGGCATGGTCGGCTAATATTTTCTCAACCATTGGCGATATGTTCCCTAAAAGCGCAATTGCTACCATCACTGGTATTGGTGGTATGGCCGGCGGTGTTGGATCATTTTTCATAAATAAAGGTTCTGGTTTATTATTCGACTTTGCACGCGGAACTACTATGTTCGAAAACAAAGAAGTGGTAATGTCGCAGGAACTTTTGGAAAAAGGCGCAGAATATATTCGTCAGCCAATGGTTTTATTGGGTTTCGAAGGCGAAAAAGCGGGTTACTTTATTGTATTCTGTATTTGCGCAGTAGCTTACCTTATCGGCTGGGGAGTAATGAAAGCGCTTGTACCTAAATACAAACCAATTGTTGTGGATTAAAACTCCATCCCCCTGAAGGGAGAGTTCTGGTTAAAAAAAATTACATAGTATATCAGATGTATTCTTTAGCTCAGAATTATTTATTAAAAAAAACCTGACAAAAGTTCTGTCAGGTTTTTTCTTTAAAAAAATCATTTACGGAATAACTAATTTATTTTTCAGCATAGGATATTTTTCAATTAATTTTGCTTTACGTTTATTCAAATTAGTTTTGAACACTTCAAATTCTTCCGATTCAGGAAAAAAAGGTCGGTGATTTAAATCATTGTTCAGTTGTTTCACTTCCTGTAAATAATTCTGACTTTCCTTATCAAAATACGTTTCTGTAAACTTCTTCCAGATATATTGTACTGCCACTTCCGAAGGATGAACCATATCATCGGCAAAGAAGCGATAATCTCTCAATTCATCCAATAAAATTTCGTAAGCCGGGTAATAAAATGCATTTTCAAACTGCGAACACAACGAGTCAATAGCAAGCAACAACACACTTTTGCTTAAATTGTTACCATGAGCAGTATCCTTTAAATGCCGTACCGGACTAACGCTGAAAATAAGTTTTAAACTCGGATTAATTTTTTGAAGTTTTTCAAATACCGTGGAATACGCGTTTACAATTTCATCAATGCTTAATTTTCTCCTTACAAAAAACGAAGATGGCAATTTATGACAATTTGAAACAATCCGGTTACTTTCCCTATCTTCGTAAACCCATGCGGTACCAAAAGTTAAGAGTAATACATTAGCATTCTCGAAAAATACTGATGAAGCATTAAGCCGCGCATTAATTTTTTCAAGACAATGTTCCGGTTTTGTATCCGAAAACTGACTGCTATGACTGAAACTGTTCCATAAACCGCGATGTACGAAAATATCCTTCTCTGTAAATTGTTTTTTGCTGATTAATATTTCCAGGCTCTGTAATATCGACATGGGATTGTACAAAACCCCGAAAGGATTCACATCCACATCGAGATACATTTCCTGCATAATTTTGCCAATATTCTCAGCAAAACATGAACCTACTGTCATTATCCGGTGCTGATAATTTATGCTGAATTCAGGCTGCGAAATTTCAACTTCGGTACGAAATTTTTCCATGCACAAAAATAAAGAAATTATTTTTAAGAAATCCAACGTTGGGATGGACAACCCTGAATTTACAATTCTTTTTGCAAAAAAATGAACCATATATTTATCACTAAGTGGAATAATACCAATCCGATAAATGCCGAATTTGAATTTAAAAATATTTTGTTACATTTGTTGACATTTTAATTTAAATGGCAGCAATAGCGCTACAGATAACCTTATAATACATTAGAAGGAATGTGTAAAATTTGTAAAACTTGTAAAATAGTACTGAATTCCGTGAATTCCGTGAACACGCCTATGTTCAAAGTCTGGCTGACGTGCACTTAGTGGTCCCGACGCTTCGGGATTGCGCCCGCATTAGCTACGCTGATTTTCAATTCTCTTTGTCGCTGTGTGACAGCGAATTGGAGCAGGAGCGTTAGAGGCACAGACGGACACTGTATAATTAAACTCGAGGCTTTTTAAAATTTTGGAACAAGATCACAATAATTGACTCGACTACAATTGACGAAGCCGTATGCATATTTGAAAACAAAAACATAGATAATGGATATGGTAATTAACTGAACTTTCGTAAGTATATATTTACTTAAAACACTAATTATTATAAAATTTAACACATTGACTATCTAATGTTTATACAAATAAGATTTTTATAAAATACTTTTTATACAACCTTGCCTTTGGCAGGCATGATCTCCACTAAAAGACTGTCTCAAAAGTTCAGTACAGATAGAAACTTGTAAGCCTGATTGTAAATACAATAATTACAACTACTTATAATTGTAAAAGTTGAGTAAATGTAACATCAAACGCTGTTGAAACAATTATTTTGTAAAAATCACACATTCCATTCAACATATAGCAATAATAATGTGTTTTATACAATTATAAAAAATCAACCCGCACAAATATGTCCGGAAAAGAAAAACGCCCAAGACCTAAAGGCCCGAATATTTTTGGAGTACTAAAACCCTATAAATTAATAATTTCAGGATTAATAGCTTTTGCATTACTCAGCAATGCTGTCAATTTAGTAATTCCTAAAATTATTTCTCATGCTATCGATGATTTTTCAGCCGGACAGTTTACATTGAATGTTGTTGTGTGGCAATTTGTTGCAGCATCGGCTGTAATTTTTATTTTCACCTTTTTGCAGGGCATTTTGCAAACTTATGCTTCAGAGCGCGTTGCCCGCGATTTGCGTACGCGACTAACTGATAAAATTTCGCGCCAGAATTATGCTTTTATCAATCAGGTAAATCCTTCAAAACTACTTACCAACCTCACTTCGGATGTCGATTCAGTAAAAATGTTTGTGTCGATGGCTGTGGTAATGCTGGCATCGTCACTGTTTGTAATAATTGGCGCAAGTATCTTATTATTAACTATTAACTGGAAATTAGCGCTCAATGTATTGGTAATTATTCCGGTTATAATCGGGGCTTTTGGTATTGTTTTTAGAAAACTGAGTTCGCTGTTCAAAAAGAGCCGTGAAATGGTAGATCGCATAAATAAAATTATCAACGAAAGTATTATCGGAGCTGCTTTAGTGCGTGTGTTGAACGCTCAAATTACCGAATACAACAAATTTATGGAAGCTAATAAAACTGCCCGAGATATAAGTTTGTCCATCCTGCGGCTTTTTGCCACACTAATTCCCATTGTTGTTTTTGTGGGAAATATGGCTTCTTTAGCTATTTTGGCGCTTGGTGGTCATTTTGTAATCAGCAACACCATGTCATTGGGCGATTTTGCAGCCTTTAATTCTTACCTCGTACTGCTGATATTTCCCATTATGGTCATAGGTTTTATCAGCAATTTTATTGCGCAGGCATCAGTGGCTTACGGCCGAATAAGCGAAGTGCTGAATGCGCCCGAAACCGCAGATACAGGTACAGTTGAAACGCCATTAAAAGGCAATATTGAGCTGAAAAATATTCAGGTAAAATATGGTGAAAAAACGGTACTGAAAGATGTTTCGCTAAATATTAAAGCCGGATCGAGCACGGCAATAATCGGACCTACTGCTGCCGGAAAAACACAATTGCTTTACCTGCTCACCGGTTTATTAAAACCCGATAGCGGAAAAATTTTATTCGATGGCATTGATTTGAACAATTATAATAAAATGCATTTTCAACATCAGATTGGGTTTGTGTTTCAGGACAGTGTGATTTTCAGTTTGAGTTTGCGCGAAAACATAGCTTTTAACGAAAAGGTAACCAACGAATCGTTGCAAAAAGCTATTGAAACAGCTGAATTGCACGACTTTATTGATCAGCTACCGGAGGGATTAGACACCATTGTGAGCGAACGCGGGACAAGCCTTTCGGGCGGTCAAAAACAGCGCATAATGCTTGCACGGGCGCTGGCAATCAATCCTAAAATTCTGCTCCTTGACGATTTCACAGCTCGCGTAGATAGTCAAACAGAGCAAAAAATACTTGAAAATGTGAAACGAAACTACCCTGAAATAACCTTACTTTCGATAACACAAAAAATTGCTCCGGTCATTGATTATGAACAAATTATACTATTGGAAGAAGGAGAGATATTAGCTTCCGGCACGCACCAAGCTCTACTTGAATCGAGCCCCGAATACGTACAGATTTTTAATTCACAACGCAGCACAAACCATTATGAGCTATAATTTAAATAATAAGAAAAACGGAGCTGAAAATGTGGCTGAAAAAATTTCAACTGCTGTAATTCTTAGCAGGCTAATGTCGTTGGTGGATTCCGAGCGCAAGAATTTATACATTGCTATTATATTTATTTTTATCAATTCAGGAATGAATTTGATAGCGCCTTACCTAATGGGTACTGCGGTTGATAAATTTGTGGTTACGCACCAATACGATGGATTGGTAAAATACTCTCTTATTTTACTGGTAATCTTTTTGTTAGCATTGTTTAGCGGCTACACACAGGCACAATTAATGGGGCGCGTGGGGCAGCGTATGATGTACAACCTTCGCAACAATGTTTTCAGCAAATTGCAGGATTTACCAATTGGATTCTTTACCGAAAACAAAGCCGGCGACCTTATTTCGCGGGTAAATAATGATACCGACAAAATCAATCAGTTTTTTTCGCAATCGCTCGTGCAGTTTATGAGCAGCATTTTCACCATGCTCGGTGCCGGGATTTTTTTAGTAACTATCGATGCAAAATTAGCCTTAGCAGCCCTCACACCGGCATTGTTTTTATGGTTTTTTACCCGTGCAGTTTCGCCCTGGGTAAAAAAGCAAAATGCTGAAAATCTCAAAACTACCGGTGGACTAAGCGCTGAAATTCAGGAAAGTTTGGATAATTTTAAAGTGATAGTGGCATTCAACCGCAGGGATTATTTCCGTCGGAAATTTGATGAGGCGAATATCGCAAACTACCGAACTGCTATTAAATCAGGCATTGCCAGCAATATTTTCACCCCCGTTTACGGACTATCATCCAATATAGGACAATTGGTTGTGTTGGCTTTTGGTATATACATGATTTCGGTTGGCGAATTTTCGGTTGGCTTATTAATCAGTTTTTTAGCTTATATTACTCAGTTTTACAATCCACTTCGTCAGATAGCCGCTTTGTGGGCAAGTTTTCAGGTGGCGCTTGCCGGCTGGGATCGCATTTCGCAAATCATGTCGCAGGAAAATAATCTGAAAGTAATTTCTTCAACAAAAAAAGAAAAAGATGCCGCGCTGATTTCATTTCGCAACGTTTCGTTTGGCTATACGCCCGAAAAAGAAATACTCAGCAATATCAGTTTCGATTTGGAATGCGGAAAAACCTACGCTTTTGTGGGTCCTACCGGCGGTGGAAAAACCACAACAGCTTCGTTGATAGCCCGATTATACGATCCCACATCCGGACAGATTTTACTATATGGAAAAGATATTCGTTCGTACTCGGCTAACGACCGTACCGCCAAGATTGGTTTTATTTTGCAGGAACCATTTATTTTTACGGGTACTGTGCGCGATAATATCTTGTATGGCAATGCCTGTTTTATTGATTTGAGCGACGAAGAACTGATAAAGGAACTCAAAGAAGTGGGGTTGAATGGACTGATTGACCGCTTCGATGGAGGATTGAATACAGAAATAAAAGCTACAGGCGAAGGTCTCAGTCTGGGTCAAAAACAAATTATAGCGTTTATTCGCGCCGTTATTCGTCGACCCGATTTACTGATTCTCGACGAAGCCACTGCGAATATCGACACAGTTACAGAACAGTTGCTCGAAGAAATATTACGCAAGCTGCCCAAATCGGCCACCCGCATTGTTATCGCTCACCGGCTGAACACCATAGAAAGTGCTGACGAGATTTATTTTGTCAACTCCGGCACTATAACCAAAGCCGGCTCTATGCAGGATGCTGTAAATCTGTTGTTGCACGGAAAAAGAGAAAGTTAATCACTAAAAAAACAGAATATGTTCACAATTCAACAAATTCAGGAAGCGCATTCTAAGGTAAAATCAGGTGCCGACTTCCCTGCTTACATACAGGATTTAAAAACGCTTGGTGTACAAAGATTCACAACGTATGTTATTGATAGTCACTCTGAATACCTTGGTGTTAATAATTACAAAACATCATCAACGGCACTTTATGCTGACTTAAATATAGCCGATATAAGTAATAAGGAGCAATTTATTCATTATTTAAAAATACACCAACAGGGACAAACCAATTACCAAACTTTTTGCATGCATTGCGCAGAAACCGGCATAGAAAAATGGGTAGTTGATATTAATAACCATAGCTGCGTTTATTACGACAAAGCCGGCCATGAGATATTGGCTGAGATGATACCGGGGAATTAAAGTTTCCGTTGCAATTACCCTTCAGGTGGTATGACGTTTATAGCTGGTTGGATTGCATTTACTATAAGCAAAATTCGTATTTATCTGCGTTTTTATGTACATGACACTTTACAATTTATAAAAACTAAATTTCTAAATAAGAATACTAAAGCTTCCTGCGGTTTAAACGACTCCTATTAAGCAGGATCTGCAACGCAGCGCCGATAAAACGGAGTAAACATCAAAACATCTGTTGAACTCCGTACAAAGGGGTAAACTACATTCAAAAAAGATGGTACTTCAATTTATATTGTACAAAAAATAATTACACAATTGAAAGATAGATATTGCTGTAATTCAAATTTATACAATTGTAAATTGTATTTCCGATATTTCGGGATCAATTGTTAATTATATAATAGGTGTGTAGAATAATTTAAAATGTATGGAGTTAGTGGCACTTTTTGGTGCCATAACAAAAAAAGCTCCTGAATGGAGCTTTTTTTTAGACATACTGAATAAGTATTTCATTTCTCTTCCGAGCAACATTTCTTTTCAGCAGCTTTTTCATTACTTTGACCGGCTCAAGGTTTTGCTTTTTGATCAGCTTTTGCTTTTTCACAAGGTTTAGCATTTTCGTCGGACTTTACTTTATCACAAGGTTTTTCGGGTGTTTCGGCACACTTTTTATCGCCTGATTCCTTTTGGTCTGAGCATTTCTTATCAGCTTCTTTGTTATCGCTGCAACATTTTTTATCTGTTGCGTTGCCTTCTTTACAACTTTTTTTTTCTTCACCCTGACTTTGGTTGCTTTTGCACCCAGTTTCTCCCTCTTTTGCGCAACCTGCGGTTTTGTTTTGCGAACAACATCCATCAGCTTTTGCTAATGTTGCAACGTAACCAATTTTCTTAAAACCTGCAATAAGTTTTTCAGGGTTTGTTTTTTGGTCATCGTAAGTTAACTCTACAGTATTTGTTTTGAGGTCAACTGCCAATGCTTTTACTCCTTTTTCAAAGGCAATATTTTTCTCAATTTTCTTCTGACATGCTTCGCAATGCATGTTTACATTAAATTTTGTTTTTACATTTCCGGCAAATAATACTGCCACTGCAAAAAATGCAGTCAAAGTCAATAATAATTTAAATTTTTTCATTTGGATAATTAGTGATTTGTGAATTTGTGATTTGTGAATTGTGAATTAGTAACAAAAAAAATCAACACTGAGTAAAATAGCAAGTACAATTCAATACTGAGTAACGCTCCAAACTTCCCCCTCCTTGTTCCCCCTTTAGGGGGTTAGGGGGCTTAGGTGTCAATCTCTATCAAGCGCCCATCGAAAACCAATATAAAGTTTTCGTCCGTGCAGCGGTCCCCAAATCATGGATGCATCGAAATTGTTACTTCCCGGATTTGCCACATCAATAATAGGATTTTGTTGCACAAAGTTAGCTAAATTTTCGGTTCCGGCATATACCGACCAGGTACGGAAATATTTGGTTATTTGTGCGTTAAGAACAGTATATGCTCCAAACTCACGTTCCCAAAGTGGATTTAGTACATCAGGGTCGGGCATTCGTCCGCCACCATTGAACTGTGCGGTAAAATCGTACTGCCATTTTTTTAGTGGCGATTGGTACGAAGCCGTAACAAGACTTTTGTACCGCGAAGTAAGCGGTTTTTCGCGTAATTGACCGTTAATGGTAGTTTTTACAACGTTTATTCTGTGTGCAGCAGTAATCGTCAGACCCTTGAACACTTCCATATTTGCTTCAATTTGTGCGCTTTGCGAGTACGATTTTCCCTGCAAATTGTAAAAACTTACCGCGTGTGGGTTCGAATCAATATCGGCAACCGTTTGTTGCAGAAAATTTGTAAAATAATATTCTGCCGTAAGCGAAAGTTCTTTATTTCCTAAATGAATAAACGATTGCGCGCTCGCACCCAGATTCCAGGCTTCCTCCATTTTGAGATTATCAGCAATATTCATCACCCTGTTACTCGCCAGCAGATAATTATTTTCGGAAAGTACATTTGGCGACCGGTAACCCTTACCGGCGCTCGCGCGTACAATAAAATGCTCGTTTGGAGTATATTTAGCATGAATACGTGGTGTAACAAATGCTCCGTAAAGCGAATTGTAATCGAATCTCAATCCGGCAAGTAAAACAAACTGCTCTACTGGGTGAAAAGTATATTCAGCAAAAACACCGGGCACAAATTCCTTACGCGGAAAACCAACGATGGATTGCGTTTTCATTTCTTCGTTGTAATTATCGAAATTAAAACTTGCTCCGGTTGATAATTTGTGCTTTTCGCCAAATGAAGTCTGATAAATCAGGTTTGCATATAAATTTTGTTGATTTCCCAGATATTTTTTTGTTCCGTAATGCGCATTCTGATTATGCAGCGAACCGCTTACAATAAAACCCACACTCGCATTTTTTTCATGATTAAAAACATAACCGTTTTTCAGAAAAAATTCATATCGCTCTGTTTCAATTCCGATATGATAGGATTTATCAATTGTTCCACCCATTCGCTTTTCGGACATTGCCCGCAAAAACACCTGCGAAATGTAATCGCCGTTGGTATAGTACCATCGGTTGATAAAATTATACTGCTTTACCATGGGCATATCCATAAAATTATCGTTGTTTTCATCGAGTTCAACAAACTCATCCGAAGCATGAAGCAAAATTCCTGTCGAAAGATTTTTCGATAATTTAGCCGAAGCATTCATGTTTGCTTCTACCCTTCCTGCATCGCTTGCAAAAACATTTGCTGCAACCATTTCGCTGGTTTGCGGTTTTTTATATTCCACATTTATTTGCCCTGTAACTGCCTCGTAACCATTAATTACCGATGCAGTACCTTTTGATACCTGAATGCTTTCCATCCACGGACCCGGAATATATCCCAATCCGTAAGGAGCTGCGATGCCCCGCAAAGCCGGAATGTTTTCGGTAAGCATTTGCACGTAAGCGCCTGATAAACCAAGTAATTTGATTTGTTTCGCTCCGGTAGCAGCATCGCTGTAACTTACATCCACCGAAGGATTAGTCTCGAAACTTTCTGAAAGATTGCAACAGGCTGCCTTGCACAATTCTTCAGAAGTTATTTGCTCTGTCTGAAGTACTGCTGTACGTGGTTTAATGGTTCCGGGTGCTTTCGACACAACTGACAATTCATTTAGCTGAATGTTTTCATTTAAAGTAACCTGTAGATTTGGATTGTTCTGAACTATCACAACTGTATCGGGATTGTAAGCTACATTGGTAAAAACAAGAATGTTGGTTTCTGCAACAATATCGAGGGAAAACAAACCTTTGTCGTCTGATACCGTTCCCATACCTGTATTCAACCAAACAATATTAACACCCTGTATAGGTTCTCCTTTCGAATCTTTAACTACGCCTTTTACACTTGCAAAAAGCGGAAAAATATAAAACAGAATTACGCTGATAAGAAATATTCGTCTTATTATCATAAGTATTATTTTAAAATAATTTGAATAAATAAAATGCCCCGAGAATTTAATTATTCAACCCCTGCCCCCTTACCCATGTTTATCCCGATTTTTTATCGGGAGGGGAATTTTGGAGCAACAATCAACATTTGTTCGCTTAAATATTGCCTTTCCTTTATGAAAATTGCATTATTTTCTTTGCAATTTTTTGAAAACGCTAAACCAAACACTTATTGAAGTGCTAAAATAAAAGTGTCCTAATTTTAAATTTCTCAGGAAAAAAAATCAAATTATTTCTCAAATAATAAGAACGGATTTCAGGCTCAGAATATACCTGCCTGATGAAGTGAGTAAGGGTGGTGGAAATTTCAGATAGAAGTTTTCAGTTACAGATGTTTCAGCTAATAAATTGCTTAGATTTACTAACACAAAAACCGGTTGAAGAATCTGACCTGAAAACAGTTGTGAAGATAACGAAACAGTAGGAGTTTCAACATTAAAGCGATTGACCGAACAATGATCCTTATGTGAATGAATTATCGAAATGGTATGATCTTCGTCTTCATCTTCATGCTCCGCAGAACAACATGTATCGCCTTCGTGATTATGAACAGCAAAACACGAATTATGAGCGATGTATTCTATACCGGCATCGCGACAACCATTGCAGCAGTAATCTACAACATTAAAACCTAAGCCTGCTAAAAGAAAATATGCAGCAAGTACAAGTGAAATAATATGACGTAAAAACCGTTTCATTAAAAGAATTAGCACAAAGATAATTGCAGAATTTCTGAACAGAAAAACTTCTCATGTGTTTTTTTGATTATTTATCAATTATACGTGTAAAATTTATAATTTTGCACAACCAAAATTATAATGTCAGACCAAATGAAAATTACTTTTAAATTGCTATTTATCAGCATTATTTCTGTTATCTTTTTCAACTCTTGTAAAAAGAATATTGTTGAGATAACTGAAAACAATTATTCCACGCGTCATTTTCTTAGTTCAGATACAACGCTCGGAGCAATAAATATTTTTATCGAGACCGAAATTCCTGAAAAATTCAAGTCGAAACCAATACTCGATTCCATCAGAACAGTGATAATTCGTTCGTTGTATGGGAATGATTTTGTTCAATATTCAAACGATTCATTAGCTCAAAAGTTTGCAAATGAACTAATCAACGATTATACGCTCACAAACTTACCAATGCTCGAAAAATTGAGTAAGAAAAATGCTTACAGCTTTAATTTCGAACATGAATTGCATGGATTTTCACTATTGAGCGATAAATTCCTGTTCTCTTATGGAATAAGCCGCTACGTTTATATGGGTGGCGCTCACGGATTGAGCACGCGCAATTTTTATAACTTCGATCTAAAAACAGGAAAATTACTAACAGAGGCTGATATTTTTACCGAAAATTATGATGAAGCGTTGAAAGATTTGATAAAAACAAGAATTGTAGAACAAAGTGTGGAGGATTCGACAATGATTCCAATTTCAAATCTTGAAGATACGGATTATTGGGTTGATGCGATTAAACCGAACGGAAACTTCTACATTACCGAAAGCAGCATCAATTATGTTTTTAATCCTTACGAAATAGCTCCTTATTCGCTTGGCGAAACTGAAGTAATTTTACCATTCGAAAGATTAAAAGATATTCTAAACAAAAACGCTATCATCAGTCATCTTATTGAAATTCACAATAATCCATGATTTCAGAATCGTTTTACAACTTGCTGAAAACACGCCGAAGTATTCGCAAATTTGAAAAACGCGATGTTGAGCAGGAAAAAATTGTTATTTTGCTGAAAGCGGCGCTTATGTCGCCGGCATCGAAAAGCAGAAATCCATGGGAATTTGTGGTAATAACCGATGACGTAACGATGCAAAAGCTATCGGTTTCGAAAAGTCACGGTGCGCAGTTTTTAGCCGGTTGTCCGCTTGGCATAATAGTAATTGCCGATACCACTAAAAGCGATGTATGGATTGAAGATGCCTCAATTGCTTCAATTATAATTCAATTGCAGGCGCATGATTTGGGACTTGGCAGTTGCTGGGTACAACTACGCGAACGTAATACAACTGATGGAGAATCGTCTGAAATTTATGTCAGAAATTTATTGAGTATTCCCGATAATTTTTCGCCATTGTGTATAATTGGTGTTGGTTATCCGGCAGAAATTAAAAAACCATATACTGAAAACAGTTTAAATTACGATAAAATTCATTTTCATCAATATTAATACAGAAAAAATCAAATGGCACTTCAAAAAGACAGTCGTTTAGCGTGGGGAATTAGCCTGTTATTCTTCGGATTTCTTTTTTTTGTAAAACAACTCATGGTTTTCCCACCTGAAATTTCAAATGTTTTGTTCGATTTCAGAAATTATCCATTTATTTTGGGAGCAATTTTCCTTCTGGCTCATAAAAATAAAAATATCGGCATCGTACTTTTGGTAGTTGGTGTATTATTCCGCTTGTCGGATATTATTTATTTCACGCGCCACATATCCGATTTTATCTGGCCATCATTATTGATTATTGCCGGATTAATTGTGATTTTCGGTGTTAAAGGAAAAGGAAAATAATAAATTATATTCTGCATGAAAATTGTTATAATCGGTGCCGGAAATGTTGCCACACACCTTTCGCAGGCATTACAGAACGCGAATAACAACATCGTGCAGGTTTACAGTTGCACTGAGATTTCCGCAAAAACGCTTGCGGAAAAACTGAAATGCGCGTTTACAACTGATTTTTCAGAAATCAATAAAAGCGCTGATGTATATTTTTATTGTGTAAAAGATGATGTTTTGCAGGAGTTGATTGAGAAAAATCAAAATTCAGATACAATTCACATTCATTGTTCAGGAAGTACATCGATAAAAGTTTTTGGAAGCACAAAAAAAAGATTTGGAGTAATTTATCCCTTACAGACTTTTTCGAAAAACAAGCAGATTGATTTTTCAGAGATTCCGCTTTTTATTGAAGCATCTGACACGGAAACACTGGAACAAATATCGCGAATTGCGAATAAAATTTCCTCTAAAGTTTACAGGGCAGATTCTTCACAACGATTAAAGTTGCACATCAGCGCGGTTTTCGCGTGTAATTTTGCAAATTATATGTACAATTTAGCAGCCGATGTTTTGCAGGATGCTGAACTGCCTTTTGAAGCACTTTTGCCATTGATAACCGAAACTGCCGAAAAAATTAAACACCTCAATCCGTACGATGCCCAAACAGGTCCTGCGGTTCGTTACGATAAAAATATAATTTCAAAACATATTACCGCTTTGGCATCCGACACTGAAAAGCAAAAATTATACGAAGAAATTAGCAGGCAGATTTTTGAAAAGCACAAAAAAAATTCAGAATAAATATTTTCAAAGAATTTTAAAGGCAAAAGTCTTACTAATTTCCACCTACATTACTATCAAATTTCTGAATTCCATTTCTCTGCCCTCTGCTTGTAAACCAATATATCCCTTTGTTTTAGTTAGTTCGGTAACTACATTTTGCAACACACCATTGATATAAACTGTCATCGAATTTTTTGTACATTTTACAAGCAAAGTATTCCATTCGCCAACTTGTTTCTCGTTTGAAGGTTGCATTTTAGGAATGGTAAATTTCACATTATCAATGCACTCTTTTGCCCATAAGCCGTTCATGCAAATGATATCGCCGGCTACATCGGCTTTTTGCTGAACCTGAAAACATACAGGCCAAACTGTGTCGGGTTGTTGAATATATACTAAAACTCCACTATTTCCTGCTTTTTTTGTCCACCGCCATTCAACCTGTAAACTGAAATTTGAATACATTTTTTTGGTACGAATATAGCCTGTAGTAGCTGAACCAATTTTTAATACCTCATTTTCAAAACTAAATACATCGTCAGGATTTTTGCTTTTGTCTGACAAAACCACAATCCAGTTGTTTCTAAATTTTGATGAAAATAAATTTGATTTTTTTGCACTGACAACAACCAAATTTGCAATAAGAAGAAATAAAATGATTTTTAGTTTCATGATAATTGATGTGAGATTTAGATTAAATCAACTTATATTTTCTCTGATAATGAAATAAATTTAATGTTTTTTAAAACAAACAACCTGAAAACGACCTTCGCCGAAATCAGGTTGTGTTAGGTTATACTATCAAATTAAAAACCTCTGATTGCTTCGATTCCGGGAAGAACTTTTCCCTCCATATATTCAAGCATGGCGCCACCGCCGGTTGAAACATAACTTACTTTATCGGCAAGTTTGTTTTTATTGATTGCTGCTACCGAGTCGCCACCACCAATCAGTGTAAACGCTCCGTTTGCAGTAGCTTCTGCTACAGCATGTGCTACTGAAGTAGTACCTTTTGCAAATTTATCGAATTCGAACACACCCATCGGACCATTCCAAAGCACGGTTTTTGAATTCGCAATAACTTCGCTAAAAGTTTTAATGGTTTCATCAGCAATGTCAAGTCCCATCCAACCTTCAGGTGTTTCAGCAGTTTTAGAAACACAGGTTTCAGCATCGGAAGCAAATTTATCAGCATTTATAGCATCTACAGGAATGTAAACATTTACGCCTTTTGCTTTTGCTTTTTCAAGTATTTCGAGCGCCAAATCAAGTTTATCAGCTTCGCAAAGTGAATTTCCGATATTTCCACCCTGAGCTTTGATAAATGTATATGTCATACCACCGCCAATAATCAGATTTTGAACACGATTAAGCAGATTTTCGATAATCAGAATTTTATCCGATACTTTTGCTCCACCCATAATGGCTGTAAAAGGAGCTTTGGCATCTTTCAATACTGTATCCATTGCTTTCAATTCGCTGTTAATCAGGAAACCGAACATTTTATTTTCTTGGCTAAAGAACTGAGCTATTACGGCAGTTGAACCATGTGCGCGGTGTGCTGTACCAAATGCATCGTTTACATAAACATCAGCATACGAAGCCAATTTTTGAGCAAAATCTTTCTGTTTTGCTTTCAATGCTTTTTTAGCTTCCTTTTTTTCTTCTTCAGTAGCAAATTCAGCACGTGGTTTTCCTTCTTCTTCTTCGTAGAAACGCAGATTTTCGAGCAATAAAATTTCTCCAGGTTTCAAATCAGCAGCTTGAGCATCTGCATTTGCGCAATCTTCGGCAAACAGAATTTTCTGCCCTACGCGGTCTTCAACAGCCGAAACAATCTGTTTCAACGAGAATTTAGGATCCGGATTTTGTTTTGGACGTCCCATGTGCGACATAAGAATTACTGAACCACCATCAGCAATAATTTTTTTAATGGTTGGCAATGCACCACGAATACGGGTGTCATCGCTTACTGCACCTGTTTCTTTGTTGAGCGGCACATTAAAGTCAACACGTACAATGGCTTTTTTGCCTGCGAAATTAAAATTGTCAATTGTTTGCATATTATTTATATTATTTGATTGATTGTCAGAAGATTCACTATTATAAATTTTAATTCGTTTTAAATCTGTAATTTACTTTTGCAAGTTTTTCGTTAGCTTCTACAATTTTTGATTTCAGGTCGTTTTTATATTTCAGAAGTTTATCCTGTAAAGCAACATCCTTCACAGCCATAATCTGCACTGCAAGAATCGCGGCATTTAATGAGCCATTAATACCCACAGTTGCAACAGGAATTCCGGGAGGCATTTGTACAATAGCAAGGAGCGCATCCAATCCATCGAGTGAAGCATTAATTGGCACTCCGATAACAGGGAGTGTGGTCATTGATGCAATAACTCCGGGAAGGTGAGCAGCCATTCCCGCAGCTGCAATAATCACTTCAATGCCATTTCCGCGAGCGTTTTTGGCGAATTTCTCAACTTCAGAAGGAGTTCGGTGTGCCGATAGGGCGTTGATTTCAAACGGAATCTCGAAACTGTCGAATAATTCGGCTGCTTTTTCCATTACAGGTAAATCGGAAGTGCTGCCCATAATAATACTAACTCTTGCTTTCATACAGGAATTTTAAATAAATTATTAAATGAAAAATTGTTTTTTATCCAATAAGCGCTTCGTATTCAGAAGCTGACAACAGGTTTTCAATCTGAGAAGGATCTGAAAGCGCTACTTTCACCATCCAACCTTCACCGTAAGGATCGTTATTTACTAATTCAGGAGCATCTTCCAACGCACTATTCAACTCAAGAACCTCACCATCAACAGGCATAAAAAGCTCCGAAACTGTTTTTACAGCTTCCACAGTACCAAAAACCTCACCCGAAGCAATATTTTCGCCAACAGTTTCAACTTCAATATAAATAATTTCGCCCAATTCGCTTTGTGCATATTCGGTTATACCTACAAATGCCACATCGCCTTCAACACGAATCCACTCGTGTTCTTTTGTGTACTTTAATTCAGCAGGAACGTTCATAATTGTATTTGTTTATTTTTAATGAATGAATTATGATTATTTTTGGTTAATAGCCAAAGTGCAATGTACAGGATAATGATCAGATGCATCGTACTTTCCAACCTTGAAATTTACTACTCTGAAATTAGTATCGTATAAAACGTAATCAATCCGAAAACGGTAAATCGACTCGTTGAATGTCCATCCAAAACCACTACCTGTATCTACAAAAGCATCATTAAATCGTTTTCCTTTAATTTGTGAATAAACATAAGAAACAGGTACATCATTAAAATCACCAAGCACAAGCGTTTTATAAGGCGATTTATTACCCATTTCAGCTATAATTTCTGATTGTGCAGCTCGGGCTTTATAAGCAACGTTCAGTTTTCGTGATAAATGACGGGTAGTTTCCGCGAGTTCGTCAGTAGTAAAATTGTCGGTAAGTTTGATGGGTTTTGCTTTATCGTTTTCGGTAAGCCCGTTGGATTCCAAATGATTATTAATAATACGTACGGTATCATTTCCAATTTTCAAATCAGCATAAATGGATATATTGTAATTTGAAAAAAAGTTTACAGTGTCGGAATTTACAATCGGATATTTCGAAAATATTGCATTACCATATTTACACCATCCCTGAATTTTTTTATAAACAATATAATGATATGGATAATTCTTCAAAATCCTGATTACATCTTCGTGAAGCAGTTGAGTTGGCTTATGCCCTACCCCAAACTCCTGTAAACAAACAATATCAGCATCGGTTTTTTGAATATAATCAATTATTTGATTCGGATCATTTTCAGTGTGTTTCTTAACTGCATCGTTCAATTGCGTATTATAACTTAAAATACTGATATACTTTCCATCAGGTGCTTTATCAATGCGACCGAAGTTTAGAGGAAACGTATTCTTAATTTGTGGAATAGAAATTAGTAACAAAAAAAGTGAAATCAGAGAATACCATTGACGTGATAAAGTCCAAAACAAGACGAAAACAAAATTCAGTATTACAATAAGTGGAAAAATAAGCGTAGTATAGGCACTTACTAATGATTTTTGCGGACTAATTACAGAACCTGCCAGCGATAATATTAAAATTACAGCTACTGCCAGATTTGCTGTCAGCATTATAAATTTCATCAATTTTAGCCCAAATTTCATGTTTTTTTTGAGTAGGAAAAACTTTGAATATTATTTTCTTCCCTGATCGAACAAATGTTTTTTTTCTTCGGCGGTTAGGCTTTCGTAGCCTGATTTTTTAATTTTATCGAGAATTTTATCAATTTCTGCCATATTTCTTACTTTATTGGCATTGAAATCGCTATCGTTCATTTTACGATTAGGGCGTGAAGTTTTCAGTTTTGTTCTTCTGAACTTTTTACCGGTAAAAATATCTGCCAGAAAATCTATAATTTTGTTTACGAAACCTGTTAAATCCTTTCCCTGACGCAAAGATACAACAAATAAATAACCAAACAAAGCTCCACCAAGATGTGCAATTTCGCCTCCGGCGTTCATCGAAGTGATTCCAAAAAAGCTGATAAGCATAAAAACAATTGCAATATATTTCAGCTTAATATTTCCAAATAATAAAAGCCGGAGTTCCATATCGGGCGATTTTACCGCCGCTGCTACCATAACTGCCATTACCGACCCAGAAGCGCCAATCATTGAACTTAATAATATAACATCTTCAAAATATGGAAATATATTGAAAGCAAGTATATAAAACAATGAAGCTGCAATTCCGCCCGTAACATACAAACCTACAAGTTGCTTTTCGGTAAAGTACATACTGAAAATTTTTCCGAACCAATACAGCGATATCATATTGAAAAGTATATGCATGAAATTTTCATGCATAAACATATATGAAATAATGGTCCAGGGATAAGCTAAAAGATTGCTTAGCGAAGCAGGCACGGCAAGATAGTGCAACAAATTGAACGGAGCCTTGAAAAGAGTAAAAATGATAGCAAGGGCATTGTAAAGAAAAAACACCGCGACATTAATGTAAATCAGCTTTATTACAGTGTTTCCTTTGCGGAAAGTCTGTTTAATATTTTCAAGAAAATCCATACTTTAAAAATGAATTTGAAATGACTATCTGAATCGCTTTTTACTCCATAAAAGAATTAAGATAATGCCAAAAAGCATTCCTCCTAAATGCGCAAAATGTGCGATACTGTCGCCGGTAAAGCGAGCCACACCAAGAAATAATTCAGCTACGCCATAAATTATAACAAAAATTCTTGCCGGAATTGGTATCGGTATAAACATCAAAAATATTTTTTCCTGAGGGAACAACCAACCAAAAGCAAGTAATAAACCAAATACCGAGCCCGATGCGCCAACAGTTACGGGTGCATTCAGGTACATTTCTTTAAGTAGAACTAACGATGATGCATCAAAATTGGCAAGATCGCTAAAACGTAAATTTCGCGAGAGCATTTCAGAGAACGGTAATAATACTTCTCCCGAATTATTTGCAATCGCCTCATTCATTGCGCTGATAAGTGGTTGATATTCGTAAGTCCAGAATAATTGTTGTACAATACCGGCGCCAACTCCTGTTATTAGATAATAAATTAAAAAACGTTTCGATCCCCAGGCATACTCGAGTACAGAGCCAAACATATAAAGCGCAAACATGTTGAACAAAACGTGTCCGAAATAATCAGGACTGTGCATAAACATGTAAGTAAACAGTTGTGCCACATTGAATTTTTCTGATGCCCAATAATGCATGCCAAGCACATCGGTTAAATCAATTTCAATTCCCCAGCGTTGAAGCAAGTTTGGCAACGCCAGGGTAGCAAGCCACATAATCAGATTAATAATAATCAGATTTTTTACTACGGGTGGTATGGAACTTAATAATGAGCGATTCTGATTCATTCTTAAATTTATATTTGTGAAAAATGAAATACTATAAATGCGTTAATCGACAAACTAAAAAACTTCATAGTTTCAACTTACAAAAGTAGTGAAAATTATAGCTGAAAACATGTTGTTTAACATACTTTTTGGTTGTTGTAATTTTAATTTAATACTGATTATTTTTGATGTCGGGAAATTAGACTTTAATTATTCAGAACGACGCTTTTGATATTTGGAATGTCAGTTTTTTTGGCAAACAGATATTTTGGATAATTTTGTATAATACAGATATAAAAAAAGGAATATGCATATTTTAGTACATACTCCCTTTAAAATTTGTGATTACTATATTTAATCCACAAACAAAGCGTTGGCAATGCTTTGAGCAGTATCAGCGCCTTTCAATTCTTTAACCAATTCAAGAGCAAATTTCAGACTTACACCGGCTGCTTTTGCAGTATAAATATTATCCGACTTAACTACTTTGTTTTCTGAAACCTGAGCATCGAATAAAAAGTTTTCGAAACCGGGATAACAAATGGCTTCTTTACCTTTCAGTAAATTCATTTTTCCGAAGATTGAAGGAGCGGCACAGATAGCAGCGAGCTTCCCTCCTGCCTCATTCTGCTTTTTTATGAGCATTTTCAATCCATCATGCAGTTCAAGATTCGTTGTTCCGGGAAGTCCTCCGGGCAGGAAAAGTAATTCATTGCCTGTAAAATCAACTTCATCAAAAAGTTTATCAGCCAAAACAGTTACTCCATGAGCTCCTGTAACAGCGTTATCATGTTTAACCGAAACCGTAACAAGGTCGATACCCGCACGTCTGAAAATATCGATGGGCGTAATGGCTTCGATTTCTTCGAAACCATCTGCAAGAAATAAAAATACTTTCATTGCTTTAAGTTTTAGTGGATTAATAAATTCAAATTACAAAATAAATTTTTTCAAAATCTTATCTCAATCGGAAATTATAAGTAATTGAACCTGCGGCTTCACTATTTCCAGCTGAAAATTTTGTACTTAGGGCAGCTGCACGTGCGGCATTACGTATCACAATATCGGAAATTGTAGTAGGAGTATCAATTGTAGCGCTAACTACATTACCACTTGCATCAACTTTGATACGTACAGTAATTTTACCTTCAACATCTTTCTCGTAACTTGGTTGCACAAGAGTTCCCCTGAGCGAACGTCCACTTAACGACCATGAATTTCCACCGGAAGTTCCTGAACCTGCCGGATTTCCTTGCGTAGATGTTCCCGAAGTATTTCCACTGCCGGTAGTACCGCCATTACCAAACAGCCCACTCATCGAATTATTGGCTTTATCAATAGCTTCCTGTTCTTTTCGTTTTTGTTCGGCAATACGTTGTTCTTCTTCACGCTTTTTTCTTTCCTGCGCTTCACGCTCCTGCTTTTCTTTTTTCTTTTGCTCTTCAATAGCAACCACTGATGGATCTTTTTGAGTCATCAGATTCTCTTTGGGAGGAGTAACTTTAGGCGTAGTGGTTGGAGTTACAGGTTTAGGCGCTGGCGGTTCAGGTTGTGATGTTGCAGCAGGTGTTTGAGTAACACCTGCACCATCATTCGCATTTCCAAAACTTATCATTATACCTTCTTCTTCAGGAGTTTTCAAACCCGGCATAACAATAAGAAAAAGCAAAAGAATTAACAGTACGGTAGTAGTAACCGAACCAATCAAACCATATTTTTCAGATTTACTCACGCTGTTTTTTACTTAACTTTTGATTGTGTTGCAATAACCAATTTCAATTTATGCTGATTGGCAATATCGAGCACTTTTACAACTTCCTTGTAAGCGATATTCTGATCGGCATGGAGCGCAATATAAGTAGTAGTATCCTGCGCCACAAGGTTCAGAATATAATCTTCGAGCAGTTCGGGAGCAATAGCTTCGGGCTGGTTATTTCCCTTTGCCACAAAAAAATTGCCTTTATCATCGATGGTAACTTTTGCCATTACCTTCTTTGTTGACGATTTTGCGCCGCTTTGTGGTAAATTCAGTTTTATATCGTTAGGCGACGAAAGTGTTGAAGCCATGATAAAAAACAGAAGCAAAAGGAAAATAATATCGGTCATGGACGACATTTGAAATCCCGCTTCAATTTTTATTCGTTTTTTTAATGCCATTTTGATTTCATTTTTTAAATGGATAATTTACAAAAAAATGCAACCAAGCATTAAGCAGGTTCATTTAGCAAGTCGAGGAACTCCATTGTTCTTGCCTCAAGTTTGCGAACCACAGAATCGACCCGTGTTACAAGGTAATTGTAAGCAAAATATGCGATAATACCAACGATAAGACCACCCACAGTTGTTACCATTGCCTGATACATACCTTCGGAAAGATCAATCAGACGAATTGTTCCGGTATTGTTGAGCGACATATTGTAAAAAGTGGTAACCATACCTGTTACAGTACCGAGGAAACCGAGCATTGGTGCGCCTCCCGAGATGGAAGCCAGAATAACCAACCCTTTTTCGAGTTTTGCAATTTCAAGACTTCCAACATTTTCGATAGCTACTAACATATCGCTCATTGGGCGTCCTATACGGCTGATACCTTTTTCAACCATGCGCGATGTAGGCGAATCGTTTTCGCGACAGAGTTTTACAGCGGCATCAATTTTGCCATCGTAAATGTAATCTTTTATACGATTCATAAAGGAGTTATCCTCTTTCAGTGCATTTTTAAGGGTTAACAAGCGCTCAATAAATAAATAAGCAGCACCGGCAAACATTAATACTAAAACATACATTATGGGTCCGCCAAACTGAAACATTTCCCACAAATTCATTGATTTTGCAGTTTCAATAACATCGGCAGTTGCTGCAAGCGCTGAAGTTTCCTGTAAAAGAAGCATTAAGTTCATATTTGTTTAAAATTATTTTGATTAAAAACTTGAATTAATTTTAATATTTAAATGAAGGAAAAAATATTTATAACGATTTAAATTCCGACATCAATCAAAATTAATACCAAAAAATTTGGATGTTATTATTTTAACTGATTTTTATAACGTTTTATTGTTTCTTCAAGACCAAAATATAAAGCATCGCTTATTAATGCATGTCCGATTGACACTTCGGCAATCCATGGAATATTTTTATGAAAATACTCAAGATTATCAAGACTTAAATCGTGTCCGGCATTAATTCCCAAACCTAATTTGCGTGCGTAAGTTGCAGCTTCAACAAATGGCTTAATGGCTTCTTCGCGGTTTCTTGGATATAATGTAGCATAAGGTTCAGTGTAAAGTTCCACACGATCGGTTCCTGTAAGCGCTGCATATTCAATATGTTTAAGGTCGGTTCCGATAAAAATTGAAACTCTGATTCCCGCACTCTGAAAATCGGCGACAACATCTTTCAGATATGACAGATGAGTTACCGTATCCCAACCTGAGTTTGAAGTTATTGCATCGTGAGCATCGGGCACAAGCGTTACCTGATGCGGTTTTACTGATTTTACCAGATTAATGAACTCTGGCGTGGGATTTCCTTCGATGTTAAATTCGGTCTTCAGTAAAGGACGTAAATCCCACACATCGGCATAGCGTATATGTCTTTCATCGGGTCGGGGATGAACTGTAATGCCATCTGCGCCAAATTTTTCACAATCAAGAGCAACCTGACAAACATTTGGAACATTACCACCACGAGCATTGCGTATGGTAGCAACTTTATTAATATTTACACTTAGAGTAGTCATAAAATTTTAGGAGAACTGTAATCAGTTGAGAAATTATTAAACGTTCAAAAACACTTTTTATTTGTAATTTTGAATTACATTTTGTTCCTTTGTAGAATAAAGAAGATATTATTCATCGCACAAAATTAATTTAAAAAAACTGAAACTCAGTTTTTAATGATATAACTTTCAGTTTTTTTATAAACAACTGCTTTTATGTTGTTTTTGTTCTGAATAAAAACAATTTACTCAAACTGTTAAAACTTTAAATTTTCAAAAAAACCGATATAAGTTTGTGCTTTATAGAACTTTTAAAAACTAAAAAATGAGAATCGCAATTTTCGGAAATATCTATCGACCAGTTATAATATCGCATATAAAGGCAATACTCGATTACATAAAAGATAAAGACATTAAGTTATTGTTAGACGAGGAATTATATGATTTTACAAAAGCCTACAACAATCTTACCTCAGAAGAAACGGAAGTTATTCAATCAGATGATTTCAACGCTGATTTTGTGCTAAGCATTGGCGGCGATGGAACTTTCTTGAATACCGCTGCAAGAGTTGGTAGAAAAAACATACCCATACTCGGCGTGAATACGGGCAGACTGGGATTTCTTACCGATGTTGCAGGTGAAAATCTGCTTTCAACGCTTGAATCAATATTGGGAGGAAATTATACCATCGAAGAAAGAACATTATTAACTTTAGAAGCGAAAGATGGAACTCCGTTCGGTTATCCAACCGCTTTAAACGATATTTCAATTCTGAAACAGGAAAGTTCGTCAATGATAAGTGTAAATGTGAGTCTTAATAACGAACCCATAAATCGGTATCAGGCTGATGGACTTGTAATAGCAACTCCTACAGGCTCTACAGCCTATTCAATGAGCGTGGGTGGACCAATTTTAGTTCCACAGGCACGTAATATTATAATTTCACCCGTAGCATCGCATAGCCTTAATGTGAGACCTTTGGTTGTTCCCGACGATTGGATTATCGACCTTGAAGTAAAGAGCAGAAGTAACAATTACATGGTTTCAGTTGATGGGAGAACCAAAATTCTGGAACATAATACACGTTTACGCATTGCCAGAGCTAATTATTCGATAAAAGTTATAAAACAACTACAACATACTTTTTTTGATACGCTTAAAAACAAACTTTTGTGGGGAATTGATAAGAGAAATTAAGAAAATTGCATACTTCAAGACTTCTACATCTACAGGGAAATTCATTGAAAGCATTAATCATTATCATAATTGAATTGTTGCTTAAACAAAAATGGTTCCGAACTATACAAAATTTGAAGCAACTTACAAAACTAAAAAACTATAATGAAAATAGTATTTATGGGCACACCGGAATTTGCGGTTGAAAGCCTTAAAAAATTACACGGAAGTGAACATACAATAGCCGGTGTTATTACCATGCCCGATAAACCCGGTGGCAGAGGTTTTAAAATTCAATATTCTCCGGTAAAGGAATACGCATTAAAACACAACTTACCGCTTTTACAACCGGAAAAGTTAAAAGATGAAACCTTTTTGCAGGAATTAAAGGCGCTAAATGCCGATTTGCAGGTAGTGGTTGCTTTCAGAATGTTGCCCGAAGTGGTTTGGAATATGCCACCTTTAGGAACATTTAACCTTCATGCATCGCTTTTACCTCAGTACAGGGGCGCCGCGCCAATAAACTGGGCAATAATAAATGGCGAAAAAGAAACAGGCGTTACCACATTTTTCCTTACACACGAAATTGATACAGGAAAAATTATAATGCAGGAAAAAATTCCAATTACGAATAATGATACTGCTGAATCAATTCATGATCAACTTATGATTTTGGGCGCTGATACTGTACTGCAAACAGTAAATTTAATTTCGGAGAATAAAGCAAACGCAATTGATCAGTCAAAATTTATCAATGAAAATATAATTTTGAAACCTGCACCAAAAATTTTTAAAGAAACCTGCAAAATTGATTTCAACAAAAGTCCTGTTGAAATATTCAACTTTGTGAGAGGTTTATCACCCTATCCAGCTGCATGGACAGAAATATTATTACCGGAGAGAAATGAAATGCAGTTTCTGAAAATTTTTGAGATTATTCACGAGGAGCAAACTCATAATTTCGAATTCGGATTATGCATTATCGATGAAAAAAAGAATTTGAAAATTGCATGTAATGGAGGGTATGTACATATAAAACAGATTCAGGCAGCCGGAAAAAAGCGAATGACTGCCAAAGAGTGGCTAAGAGGACTAAGATAGGCAATAATTGTACGCAATTGATTTTTGTTATCAATGTCGAAAACACAATGTATTGGATAAAAAAACCAGATAGAATTAAATTCTGTCTGGTTATTTTTATTTGGTGAGGATAAAAAATGAATTACAATTTTTTCATTTCATGAACTAATTGTTTATTTTCTTCGGGTGTACCTACAGTTATCCTAACGCAATCGTCGAGCAAAGCAATGTTACTTCTGTTTCGTATAATAACTCCTTTATTAACCAAGTATTTATAAACGAGCGCTGCATCTTTCACTTTTACCAGAATAAAATTGGCATCAGTAGGATAAATTTTGGTAACTATATTCATTTTTCCCAATTCATTAATTAACCACTCACGTTGTGTGATAATTAATTGTACCCATTCCTGCATTTGTTCAAGCCTATTAAGTTCGTTTAAAGCATGTTGCTGATTTAGCAAACTTACATTATAAGGATATTTAATTGAATTAAGTACCTTAATAATTTCAGCAGATGCAAAAACAAAACCAATTCTTGCTGCTGCATTTGCTTTAGCTTTCGACATGGTTTGCAGGATAATAAGATTTGGATATTCTTCGATAAAAGAAGCATAACTTCCTCCTCGCGAGAAATCGACATAAGCTTCGTCAATTACCACAAGTCCACGAAACCATTTAAGCAGTTTATGTACCTCAGTACGGTTAAGCGAGTTTCCTGTTGGATTATTTGGTGAACATAGCCAGATAATTTTTGAAAAAGCATTCGCTCCATCAATCATTTTATAGGCCTCCATATCGAAGTTTTCGTTTAATTTTACACTTCGATACTGAACATCGTTAATGTCAGCGCAAACCTTATAAATTCCATAAGTAGGTTCAATTGCTACTACATTATCAACTCCGGGTTCGCAAAAAGCTCTGAAAAGCAAATCGATGGCTTCATCACTACCATTTCCCACAAAAATATTTTCGACCGGTACGTTTTTAATCTCGGAAATTTTTTGCTTTAATTCCTTTTGTAAAGGATCAGGATACCGATTGTAAGGTGAATTGTAAGGATTTTCGTTTGCATCGAGAAATACTGACGCACTACCGCTAAACTCGTAACGGGCGCAGGAGTATGGTTTCAGATTGCGAATGTTTTCTCTTAATAATTCTCTAATGTTCATTTTTTTAGAATTTAATCTGTTCGTTTATTATAATTAGTCTGTCTTTTTTAGTTTTATTATATCTTAAATTATTATCTGTAAGTGTTTCGTGTTTCATAATCAGGCTTGTCATCTTCGTCGAGTCTGATTTTTACAGCATTACTATGTGCTTGAAGATTCTCATTTTCAGCCATGAGAATTATTGCATTGCTTAAATTGGTTAAACCTTCTTTAGAAATTTGCTGAAATGTAACTTTTCGTATAAAACTGTCGAGATTTACTCCGTTATATGAACGGGCATAACCGTTTGTAGGTAATGTATGGTTAGTTCCGGAAGCATAATCGCCAGCACTTTCAGGAGTATAATGACCAAGAAAAACCGAACCTGCATTTACAATATTCTCGGCAACACCATTGCTGTAATGAGTAGCAATTATCAAATGTTCAGGTGCGTATAAATTAGTAATTTCTACTGCTTCTTCCAATGTTCTCAATACGATAATTTTGCTATTTTCGAGTGCTTTACGTGCAATTTCAGCCCTGGAGAGTTTACTTATTTGCACTTCAATCTCAGACAAAACGGTTTCTGTATGTTCTTCGTGAACAGTAACAAGCACAGCCTGACTATCAGCCCCGTGTTCAGCTTGCGATAACATATCAGCAGCAAGAAAAGCCGGCTTTGCTGTATTATCAGCAATAATTTGTACTTCTGAAGGACCGGCCGGTAAATCAATAGCAACTCCATGTAGTGAGACTAATTGTTTGGCGGCAGTAACATACTGGTTTCCCGGACCAAAAATCTTATACACCTGAGGTATGGTTTCAGTTCCATAAGCCATTGCAGCAATTGCCTGAGCGCCTCCAACCTTAAATATTCGGTGAACTCCCGCAATTTTTGCCGCATAAAGTAATGCAGGATGTAATTTTCCCTGTTTATCAGGAGGCGAACAAAGTACTATTTCTTTACAATCAGCAATTCCGGCAGGAATTGCCAACATTAAAACAGTTGAAAATAATGGCGCTGAACCACCGGGAATATATAAACCCACCTTTTCAATTGCTATTGGCTTTTGCCAGCAATAAACACCCGGCGAAGTTTGTATTTCGCGGGTTTCAGTTTGCTGCTCGGAATGAAATTTCCAGATATTCCTGCGAGCCATTTCAATTGCCTGTTTCAATGTAGGTGAAACTTTACTTTCAGCATCTGCAATTTCTTCTTTTGAAACTTCGAAATAATTAATTTTTACTCCATCGAACTTTTCGGTAAATGTTCTAAGAGCTTTGTCGCCATTTTTACGTACATCGTTGAGTACAGGTTGTACTATACTAAACAAAGACGAACTATCAAATACAGGACGTGATAGAATATCTGCCCATTTATCTTTAGTCGGAAATTTGTGAATTTGCATTATTTAAAATTTATCAAAAATATAGATTTAAAAATGAGCCATAAACTCCACAACCAACTTACTATCTGTATTTTTACCATCAGGCCAAAAATAACGTTCATAATTTAAACGTATTTCATTAACAAAAGGTTTAGAAAAACTTAAAGTTACTCCGCCGGTTAATCTTCTACGCGCTTCATCTGTTTTTACAGTTATTAAACTTGAATTTTGTACATCATAACGCATATTTTTCATCATATCATCGTAACGCAATAGCGGCGATATTTTTTTTATAAGTTTTAGTTTCGGAGTGTGAATATCGTAATTTGCCTGTATTAACCAACTTTCAGTATTTGAAAATTCTATCGTTGATTCCGAGTTATAAGTTTTATAAAGATATTCGGTTTCTAAAGTGAAGTTCTTGTTTTTATATGCCAAACCCGGACTGAAATAATTCATTCTGATTGCACCAGGCTCAATTGTTAATGCGTTAAACTGAAGCTGAACACCTTTAATGGGACAAAAAAGGACTCTTCCGGCAAAACTCATTTCTTTCAAGTCAACCGGTTTATCCTGAGTGTAAAGACCTAATCCGTTAAAAATTCCAAGCGTTAATTCAATCGGGAGAATCTTTTTGCTGATAAAATTTACCGAAGCGCCCACATCACGCAGGTTTGTTAGCTGCTTGCCTATAAATGATCGGTTTGCAAAATAAAAATTGTGCGGCGAACGCAAATTATCGGTACTAAAAGGTATTTTTTGCTGACCAATGGTAAAACTCCACCTTTCTGCTGGTTTAAATTGTACAAAGGCATCGAGCATTCGGGTTTTACCTTCATCAGAAAGATCAATTTCTGCTTTATAATAAGTAATGGGAGTAATTTTACCTCTCAAACTAAATCGGGCATTACGTACCTGAAACCGATGTTGTTCAAGTTCTGTAAAATATTCGTATTTGCCTCTGATAGTTCCATCAATTGATGGCACATAACTTTCAGATTCATTCTGAGATTTCAAATGCTGGTTTACACCAAATAAAGCAATAAAAAAAAGAATGCTTAAAAATTTATTGTTCATTGATTTCATTGATTTCATTAATTGAAAAAAGAAAATTTTCCCACTGTTCAAAAAGTGTTTTCATACTATCTAATACTAAATTAGCTCCATTTTCAAGTAAAACGTCCTGATGTAGCGGACCTGTATTCACAGCTATTGTAAATAATCCTGCGGCTCTTGAAGAGGCAACTCCAAGTGGCGCGTTTTCAATCACAACTACCTGCCAGGGTTTGAGACCTGATTTTACGAGCGCTTTCAAATACGGTTCGGGGTGTGGTTTCCCCAGTTGTACATCGTAGGCAGTTATCATTCTTTCTTCAGTAAAAATTCCGGGAAAGGAATCCTTTAAACCTTCAAGAAGACTTGGTTGCCCCGAACCTGTAACCAAATAAATCGCTTTTTTTTCATATTTTACTTTCTGAAGCAACTCATTTGCAAAAGGCATTGGAACAGTACGATTAGACTCTTCGAAATATTTTGACTTTAAACTGTAAATTTGCTTTTTTTCCAATTCATTTGCATCCCTGCAAAGAATTCTGTTATAAACACCATCAATAGTTGAACTTCCAGTTCTACCTTCGTTCATATATGCTTCAGTTTCGGTAAAAGGCATACCTACATCCTGCAAAGCTTTAACCCATGCAGCGGCGTGAAATGGCATAGAATCAAACAAAACTCCATCCATATCAAAAAACACTGCTTTACACTCTAATAGGGGATATTTTTTAAATTGTAAAAATTGTTTAATTGTATCTCTGAACATTAAAAAAAAATTTGCACAAAGATACTTCATTTATGCAAAAAAAAAATTTTAGCGACATTAAATGCGGTAAAAAATATCATTTATTAAGTACTGTTTATATTTCAAAAACAGGAAGTCGGTGTGAAAATTTCGTGAAAATAATTCCTGACTTTTATTTGACTAAATTTAAATATTAAGTATATTTGCAGCCTCAAAATTGCTCGGGATGTGGCGCAGTTGGTAGCGCGCTACGTTCGGGACGTAGAGGTCGCAGGTTCGAATCTTGTCATCCCGACTAAAATGCCGTGAATTCAAATAAAATTAATTTGGATTTTCGGCATTTTTGTAACGCATACTATCGACATCAATTTTATATTTTAATTTCTATTTTTTACATTTTATTTGTATTTGAGGCATATTTTTTGTACTTTTGTAAAAATATTACAGCAAAAATTAGCAAATACAAATTAACGCATTTAATATTTTGATTATGAATAAAATAGAATCAAAAATAAAAATATTCTCTATATTTTTTACAATATTATTTATTGGCTTTTTTTCATCATGTACACTTGAAGGTGAATCTAATTATACTCCTGAAATACTTTTCCTTAACAATCCAAAGTTGCAGAATGGAGATTCATTGAGTTTTTATTATACGGATGAAGGTGGAGTATTTCGACTGGACACAATACAAGTTGGCGACACTGTAAAGCTTAATCTTTATATGCATGGATTTGCGAATAATTTACTTGCATTTTATATAAAAGATAACACCGAAAGCGCTTTAAAATTAGTTTTACCTGAAAAAAATTCGATGGACTCAATTTTTTTACCAACATCGGATTATGCAGATGGGAAATTCCTTATGGATGGAAAATCAACCACTTTGTTCTTCCCTTTAAAATATATTGCTTTAAAACCTGCCAGTAAACCAAAAATACAATTTACCATAGTTTCTGATGCAAAATTCAAAGACTTATGGGGTTCAAATACATCGACTGTAACTCTTATAACTCCTATAGTTGACCACAAAGAATAACATTGACATTTATTTTGCTCAAACATATTTTTTTTAATTAGAAATAACTTTATAAATTTTAAAAATCATTACTTTCCGAAAAGTGTAATTCTGCAATTATCATTCTCTCTTCAAATATTTTTTTCACTTAATTAATTGATACGAAAAACTTTTTTTTAATTTTGCATCAACAGAAACAATCTTTTGATTAAAAATTAGCTGTCAATAATCTAAAGTGAATCAATGAAATTACACATCCGCCTGCTTCATACATTCTTTTACTTATTTCTTTCCTTTTGTTTAGTTTCGCAGGAATTCACTCCTGTTGTAAATCATTTTAATAAAACTGAATATCGAGCCGCCAATCAAAACTGGGCTGTTGGACAGGGAGTTGATGGCATGATGTATTTTGGTAACAATAATGGTTTGTTACAATTTGATGGATCAGAATGGGAACTGCATAAAATGCCCCAAAATAAAATTGTAAGGTCAATTCTTGTGGTTGGTGATATTATATATGTTGGTTCTTACGAAGAATTCGGCTTTTTCAAAAAAAATTTGAAAGGACAACTTGAATACACTTCATTATCTGACAGTTTAAAAAATTACAAGATGATGAACGATGAAATCTGGACCATTTCAAACATAAATAATCAAATAATTTTTCAGTCGTTCACATCTTATTTTTGTTTTCTTAAAAATGAGGTTCAGGGTTATCGTCTTCCCTTTACTTTTTTATTTTTCAGTGTTTATAACAATAATATTTACACCTATACCGAGCAAACGGGCTTCAGTCGTTTTAATTTAAAAAAACGAATTCCTGAAAGTATCAGTAACAATCAGCTCTCAAGTCCTGTATTCTCTGTACTAAAATTTGATCCGCTTCACGCGCTTGTGGTAACAAAATCATCGGGATTGTATCTTTACGATGGCAATAAAATAATTCCTTTTAAAACTGAAGCAGATGCCGAAATCAAAAAAGCCGAGATAAACCGCGCTTTAATAACAAATGATGGAAAAATTATTCTGGGTTCAATTCTAAATGGTGTAACAGCTATTGATAAATCAGGGAAGCATCTCTGGACGCTGAATACATCAAACATACTTCAGAATAATACAGTTTTAGGAATGCTGACTGATAATGACAACAATCTTTGGTTAGCACTCGACAAGGGAATTGCATTTATCCGTCTGAATTCTTCTTTGAAGTACATTCATGCTTTCAAACCTTCAATAGGGGCAATGTACTCGCTGAATTACAACAATTCTTCACTACTAATCGGAACAAACCAGGGCTTATACAAAGCTGATTATAACTCTGAAAGAAAAACAATAAACAACATTCAGCTCGAACCAAGAATTAAAGGACAGGTTTGGAATATTTCGCGTTTCGGCAATCAAAATATTTGTGGTAACAACGAAGAAACCTACACAATTACCGACCGGAAAGTTGAAGTAATTTCACCCGTAAGAGGTGGAATTTGCATTCGCAAAGGAACGATAAATGGTCAGGAAGTTTTAGTTCAGGGAACTTACACAGACCTGTGTATTTATACTTTGGAAAATAATGAATGGAAATTCAGTCACACAGTGGATGGTTTTGTAAATCCGATAAGATACATAGAAATTGACTACACAGGAACAATTTGGGCAAGTCATTTGTACCAGGGTTTGTTTGCCATTAAGTTAAGTTCTGATTTGAAGAAAATTGAAAAAATTTCAGAATATAAATCGCTCGACAATAAAAATGCCTTGAATGTAAATGTATTCTCCGTAAATAATCGCGTAGTTTTTACCGACAGAACAGGTTTTTACACCTTTGATGATATCCGAAAACAAATCATTCCTTTTACCGAATTGAATAAACAATTAGGTTATTTCTCGAAAGCCTATCGAGTTGCACATTTTCGGGACGATTTTTATTGGTTTATTCTTGATGGTGAAGCCGCATTGGTTCAATTAAAAAATAACGATGTCAAAATTATTGATGTTGTTCATTACTCGCTTTTCTCAAATCAAACTGTGGACGATTATCAAAATATCATTCCTATTTCTGACAGTGAATGTCTATTTACGCTCGAAAATGGATTAGCGCTATACAAACTTGATAATTCTGAAAGAACGCAAAGCAAGACAATTTTGCAATTTAAGACCATTATTTGTACAGATGCAGAATCGAAAGAACTAAAATATCTTTCTGTTTCCGACAAAATAATTTCAAAACTTGCCTATAAAACAAACAATATTACATTTTCTGTTTTTTATTCTGATTTTGGAAATATAAATAATATTCAGTTCAGATTTAAACTCGATGGAATTGATAAAGTATGGAGTGAACCTACAGTAAGCGCACAAAAGGTTTATAATTATTTGCCGCATGGCGAATATGTTTTAAATGCTGAAGTCTTAACTAAAACGGGTGTGAAACTTTCAGAAGTTTCTTATCGATTCATTATCAAGCCTCCATTTTACTTGAGTTCTCTGGCGTATTTTATTTATATTCTTTTGTTCATAATGTTGTTAATTGGTATTTACTTCTACATTCAACATCTGTTTACAATTAAAAAAGAAAAAATTCATCGCGAACAGGAAGAAATTCGTTTGAAGGAGATTGAAAAACGGGAAAACCAGATTATCGCGCTTGAAAAGGAAAAATTAGAGTCAGAATTAACACTCAAAAGCAAGGAGTTAGCTGAATCAACAATGACCATAATCAAGAAAAATGAAATACTCGCAGGAATAAAAGAAGAAGTAACTACTCAGAAAAACATACTTGGCTCGCAGTATCCGAATAAATATTACGATAAACTTATAAAACTCCTTGATGAAAATCTGAGCTCAGAAGCAGACTGGGCAGTATTTCAAACAAATTTCGACAGAATACATGAAAACTTTTTCCGTAATCTACATACCCGTTATCCTGAGCTAACTCCGAATGATTTAAAGTTTTGTGCCTATCTGCGTCTGAATTTAACAAGTAAAGACATTGCCCATTTAATGAACATTTCGCTTAAAGGTGTTGAAGTCGGGCGTTATCGTATCAGAAAAAAAATCGGTTTACCTTCCACAAAAAGCCTTACAGAATTTATGATTGAATTCAAATAATTTGATCATAAAGATAAAAATCAAATAGAGATTCTACAGAAAATATCAAAGATTAAATTTGAATTTTTAAAACTTATCATTGATATTTTTTTCTTGTAACAATAATATTATCAACTTCTACCCTTTTTTCAGCAAATTTTAGTGATTTCATAAATACATTTTGAATTATTTTTCCATAAATATTCAAAATATATAAAACTGTTAATTAATACAATAACTCAAATATATTTTATTTTGTAGTAGAAAAATAGGGTATCTAAAAAACTTATTTTTTTGGTTGTAGTGTTCAAGTGGGGTGAACAAAAAAATCATCTTTCATTATCGGTTATATTTTTGCATAATCGAAAATACCAGAAAACATTGCTATCATGAAAAAAGTAACAACACAATTAATTTTATCAGTATTTCTGATGCTTTTTATATCCACCTCTTGTTCCGATAAAAAAGGAAGTGCTTACTCCGAACTTGACACAAAAGTTGATTCAGTTTTAAAACTAATGACGCTTGAAGAAAAGATTGGGCAGATGGTTCTTTATACCAGCGATTGGGATGTAACAGGTCCAACACTTCGAAGCACATATTTGGAAGACATACGCAAGGGTCATTGCGGAAACATATTTAACGCACATACTACAGCTTATGTACGGGAGCTGCAAAGAGTAGCTGTTGAAGAATCACGATTAGGTATTCCATTGTTGTTTGGTTATGATGTAATCCACGGGCACAAAACGATTTTCCCGATTTCGCTGGGAGAATCTGCCTCGTGGGATTTGGAAGCTATTGAAAAATCAGCACGCGTTTCGGCAATTGAAGCTGCAGCTTCGGGTCTTAACTGGACTTTTGCACCCATGTGCGACATTTCTGTTGAACCACGTTGGGGAAGAGTTTCGGAAGGTGCCGGTGAAGATCCATTTCTGGGTTCGAAAATTGCTGCTGCCCGTGTACGAGGTTTTCAGGGTAAAGGTAATGATCTTTCTGATACGCTGACATTGCTTGCTACTGTAAAACACTTTGCAGCTTATGGCGCTCCGCAGGCCGGTCGCGATTATAATACGGTGGATATGTCGGAACGCACATTCCTCGATGTTTATTTGCCTCCATACAAAGCAGCCATTGATGCAGGCGCCATGAGCGTAATGACATCCTTTAATGAACTGGATGGTGTACCCGCAACAGGAAGTAAACACCTTTTAACTGATATTTTACGTAATCAGCTTGGTTTCCATGGTTTAGTCGTAACCGATTACACTTCGATAAACGAAATGGTAAATCATGGCGTGGCAGCCGATGATGCTGAAGCCGGATTACTCGCGATAAAAGCGGGTGTGGATATGGACATGCAGGGTGAAGTGTATTTTAAATATCTTAAAAAACAGGTAGAAGATGGTTTGGTTGATGAAAAATTGATTAACGATGCCGTACGGAGAATCCTCAAAGTGAAGTTTTTGCTCGGACTGTTCGATGATCCTTACCGATATTGTAATCCCGAACGTGAAAAACGCTTGGTTTATGCTCCCGAAAATCTCGACGCTGCTTTAGATGTTGCCAAAAAATCGATGGTTTTGCTCAAAAATGATAATCAGGTTTTACCACTAAAAAAAGGTGAGAAATTAGCTGTAATTGGTGAATTGGCAACATCAACACGCGATATGCTGGGTTCATGGAAAGCAGCCGGCGATTGGGATTTTATGAAATCGTCACTCGATGAGATTAAAACTTACAATGGCGAATCAAATGTGATTTTTGCTGAAGGTGCAAAAAAAATGGGAACCGATCGCAGTGGTTTTGGTGCTGCTATTGCTACAACACGCAGAGCTGATAAAGTAATTTTCTTTATGGGCGAAGATTGGGAGTGGAGTGGCGAAGCAGCCAGCCGTACGGACATTTCCGTTCCGGGAGTGCAAACCGAATTACTAGCCGAACTTAAAAAAAATGGAAAACCGATAATTGTAGTTTTAATGAATGGCCGTCCTTTGGTGCTCGAACGTGAAAACCAGCTTGCCGATGCTATTCTTGAAGCCTGGTATCCCGGAACAATGGGCGGAAAAGCCATAACTCAGGTGCTTTTTGGCGATTACAATCCATCGGGTAAACTTACCATGACTTTCCCTTTAAGTCTGGGACAAGTTCCTGTTTATTACAATGCCAAAAACACAGGTCGGCCTATTTATCTTGAAAATCCAAAATACAAATCGCGTTATATCGATAGTCCGAACGACCCATTATTCCCATTCGGTTACGGTTTAAGCTATACTACTTTTGAATATTCCGATATAACTTTATCGTCAAACGAATTATTGAAAAACGGTGAAATTACAGCGAAAGTTACCGTGAAAAATACAGGGAAATTCGATGGTGAAGAAGTTATTCAATGCTATGTAAGGGATTTGGTTGGAAGTGTTACACGTCCGGTAAAAGAGCTGAAAGGTTTTGAAAAAGTGATGATAAAAGCAGGTGAAAGCAAAAAAATTACATTTAAAATCACACCTGATATGCTTGCATTTCACCGATTGGATATGACTTACGGAACAGAACCGGGAGATTACAAACTATTTATAGGCGGAAATTCGAGAGATGTGAAAGAAGTTTGGTTTAAATTGAAATAAAAAAAATCAACCCCAATCCCTAAAGGGGAATAAAAAAATATATGAAAAAAATTTACATCATATTGTTACTGATATTTTCAGCTATTGGATATATAAATGCCGAAAATCTGAAATTTAAAGTTCCGTACGAGTTGAAGGCTGTTGCATATCCTGCTCACGTTGAAATTACATTTCAAAACCGTACAGGATTTGTGTACCAAGTTTATCGTTCGGTAAATCAGGGAAAAAATTTTGTAAAAGCCGGAGAAACATCAGAAGGATTCTTTCTTGATTTTTTTGGAAATCCTGTAACAGCTGAAACTATATTTGTTTATCGGATTTTACCCAAAGGAATGAACCCGAAAGATAAATATGCCGAAAAATTTCAGTTTTCAGTAAACGTAAAACCTGCAACCGATGAAGCTTTGCTTGACATGACACAACGTTACACCGCACGTTACTTTTTCGATTTTGCTGAACCAAAAACCGGTATGGCACGCGAACGTAGCAACGACTCAAATGGCGACATTGTTACAACCGGCGGAACCGGATTTGGAATTATGGCGTTAATTGCAGGCGCAGAAAGAAATTATTTGAGCAGAAAAGATGCTTTTTCCACCATAAAAAAGATGGTTGATTTTCTGGAAAAAGCGGAACAATTTCATGGTGCATGGGCACATTGGTACGATGCACGAACAGGAAAACCTTTCAGCTTTTCAAAATACGATGATGGTGGCGATTTGGTTGAAACAGCTTTTCTTGTTCAGGGATTACTTACTGCCAGAGAATATTTTAATTCAAGCGAAGCAAACGAAAGATTGCTTTGCAACAGAATTACGCAACTTTGGGAAACTGTAGAATGGAATTGGTACACACAAGGTACAGATTCACTTTATTGGCACTGGTCGAAAAACTTTGGTTGGATAATGAATCACCGCATAAAAGGATTCGATGAAACTTTAATTACTTACGTTTTAGCTGCCTCATCACCAACATTTCCAATAAGCAGGAAAGTCTATGAAAGCAGTTATAAAAATTCATCATATTTTCTAAATGGGAAAACATATTATGGCATAAAACTCGACTTGGGTATGGAATTGGGCGGACCGTTATTCTTTTCACATTATTCTTTTTTGGGAATGAATCCGAACGGATTAACTGACGAACATACAAATTATTTTGATCGAAATAAAGCACATACTCTAATTCACAGAGCTTATGCCATCGAAAACCCGAAAAAACATGCGGGTTATGGCACAAATCTTTGGGGATTTACTTCGTCCGACGATCCTTTGGTTGGTTACACTTCTCACCATCCGGGCACAAATGACGAAAATGGGACTGTTTCGCCAACTGCAGCACTTTCTTCGATAGTTTATACACCCGATGAATCAATGGAAGTGTTGAAAAATCTGTATTTCAATTATGGTAAAATGGTTTTCGGGAAATATGGTTTTTATGATGCAATAAATCCTTCATTGCCTGAAGGACAACAGGTTGTGAAAAGTTATTTGGCAATCGATCAGGGACCAATAGCTGTAATGATAGAAAATTATCGAAACGGATTAATATGGAAACTTTTTTTGCAGAATAATGAAATTAAATCAGGATTAAAAAAACTTGGATTTGAATACAAATAAAACACTTTATTATTAATACAATATGAAAAAACAATTTAGAATTATCCTTCTGTTATTTTTTATTTCCGCATCAGTTTTTGCGCAGGATAAAATTACAGTTAAGGGAACTGTAAAAGACAAAGCAACAGGCGAAACACTGATAGGTGCTAGTGTAGTAGTAAAAGGAACTTCATTGGGAACAGTTACCGACTACAATGGAAAATATGAACTAAAAGATATTCCGCGCAATGCAGTTTTAGTTTACTCTTATGTAGGTATGAAACCTGAAACAAAAGAAGCGAAAAGCAGTGGAACAATTGATGTAATACTTTCAGCTGAATCGCTTGGGTTAGACGAAGTAGTTGTTGTTGGTTACGGAACTTCACGTAAGCGCGATTTGACAGGTTCAATAGTATCAATCAGCGGTGAAGCTTTGAAATCTTCTCCCGATTATAACCCCGTAAAATCACTTCAGGGAAAAGTTCCGGGATTGTTGGTAACAAACAGCGGCTCGGCCGGTTCAAGTCCGAATGTAAAAATTCGCGGTGTGGCAACAACTAATGCTGATACAAAACCGCTTTATGTTGTAGATGGTATGTTTATGGACAACATCGATTTTATTAATCCGAATGACATTACATCTATTGAAGTTCTTAAAGATCCTTCTTCATTGGCAATTTTTGGTGTACAGGGTGCAAACGGTGTAATTATCATTACTACAAAACGCTCTGATAAAGGTAAAATGAATGTTAGTTACGATGGTTACGTTGGAACACAAATTCTGCATGATCGCGACAGGGTTTCGCTTACAAATGCCGATGATTTCACAATGCTGTATAATGAACAGCTTAAAAACATGAATCCAAATGCAGCTTCATGGATAGGCGATTTATTAGGTGGCGGAACCGATTGGCAATCGCATATTTTCAGGGATGCAATCATTACCAACCATGGAGTTACCGTAAGCAATGCTTCCGACAAATCGAGTTCAGTTTTTTCACTGGGTTACTTCAAACAGGATGGAATTGTAAAATACGATGCATATCAGCGTTTTAATGGTCGTTGGGCAGCAGATTACATAGTTTCTAAATTCTTAAAGGTTGGCGGAAATGTTACATTGAATCGCTGGAACTCCAATCCCGCTACAGCCGATGTAAGCAATGCCATAAAAGCCATTCCAACATACGTTCCTTATGCTCCTGTTGAAGATATTGATCCAAAAAATATTGGTTCTTATTATACTCCTTCTCCTGGAATACAAAAAGACGTTGCCAATCCGGTTGCTGTTATGGAAATCAGAAAAGGCAATTCCCAAAGTTATGGTTATCGTACAGTTGGTAATGTTTATGCAGATATAAATTTTACAAAAGACTTATCCTTCAAAATTACAGGTTATGGCGATATTGGAAACAGCTATGGTAGCAGTTATTCACCACGTTTTGATGTAAATAACAGCACTTCAAATTCATCACACAAAAGCGAAAAAACTTCGTTTAGTCGTAATGCTGCTGAATACACCAAATATCAGGTGGATATGATTTTGAATTACAATACCAAAATACAGGATCACCGAATAAGTGCTATGGCTGGTTATACAGCCCGCGTTCAAGAAAGTCAGGGATTTTCGACTTCGTCGGACACTTTAATCAGTAATGATTACTGGTCAATTCCTGAAGATATGCGTATGTTGAGCTTAGGCTCGCCAAAAAACAAAACCAACGGCGACTGGTACGATGCTGAATCGTTTATATCTTATCTCGCACGATTAAATTATAATTATGCCGATAAATATCTGATGTCGCTAACATTTCGTACCGATGGTTCCTCTAAATTCTCACCAAAAAAACGCTGGGGTTATTTTCCATCCGTTGGTTTGGCTTGGGTAGCTTCCGACGAAACTTTCTTCGAACCGATAAAAGAAACGGTGAATTTCCTGAAAATTAAATCTTCGTGGGGAAAACTCGGAAACGACAAAATTGGAAATTATCTCTATTTTCCGACAATAAACCCTATGGGACAGCAAGTTGTAGTAGATGGTAAAACTTATTACATTCCTACTGTAAGTAATTTAGTTGATGAAAATATCCATTGGGAAGTTGTAACCGGATTGGATGTCGGTTTTGAAAGTCAGCTTTTCAACAGCAAATTAATTCTTGAAGCCGGTTACTTTACAAAAACTACCGATGACTTATTAGCTTACGTAGCGCCATCTGTTTCGGTGGGTGCAGGTTATGCAATAACAAATGCCGGAGCAATACGTAACAGCGGTTTTGAATTCATCGCGACCTGGAAAGATAAAATCGGTAAACTCAATTACAGCCTAAGTCTGAACGGTACAACCATCGACAACGAAGTACTTGCACTTGGCAACGACAATTCCTATATTGTTTCAGGTACATATCACAGAACAGCAGTAGGACATCCCGTAGGCTCTATCTATGGATATGTTCAGGAAGGAATTTATCAAAATCAGACGGAAATTGATAACCATGCAAAAACTTCATGGACTTCGATGCCCGGCGATATAAAATACAAAGATTTGAACGGCGATAATAAAATTACGGATGCCGACCGCGATTTTATCGGTTCCACAATTCCAACATTTATGTGCGGATTATCACTTTCGGCAAACTTTTCAAACTTCGATTTCAGCATAGATTTCAATGGCGTTTTCGGTAGTAAAATCGTAAATACAAAAAAATTGCCGTCCTATTCTCAATTCAATTTCTACACTACAACGCTTGAACGCTGGCATGGCGAAGGAACTTCAAACTTTGAACCGATACTGAATACTTCACGAAGTAATAATTTTCTTCCTTCGACCAACCTGCTCGAAAGTGCTGACTACTTGAGAATTCGGGCTATTCAGTTTGGGTACAATGTGCCGGGTAAACTTACCGGCACATTAGGAATCAGCAAACTGAGAGTGTTTGCAAATGCTCAGAACCCGCTTACTTTCAAAACTAATTCAGGTTTTACTCCTGAAATCGGCGGAAGTATTTTAAGTGGAAATATCGACAGCGGAAGTACTTATCCTGTACCTTCGGCATATACTTTAGGCTTATCTGTTAACTTCTAAAAAATCTACGAAAATGAAACGCATACTATTTTTCATAAGCATTATCTTATTTATTTCTTCATGTACTGACGATTTTTTGGATCGTTATCCGAAAGGACGCTGGCATCATGCAAATTATACTTCAAACGACTCATTGGATATCAGCATATTGGTTGAATCAAAATTAGGACAGGGCTACGGAAAGCTACGAAATTTTTGGTTTTCGTGGGCAGGTTTGGCAATGAATAACTACACCTCTCCGGATGTAGAAAAAGGAAGTACAGCGAGCGATGGCGGTGTGATTGCTGAATTTAAAGCAATGAGTTATACCGCAGGAAGCGAACCTTTAAGACAGTATTATACCGAATGTTATAATGCAATATATTTTGCCAACGAAGCGTTGGTTCTTGCAAATTCGATGGCCGATACTGCAAATGTAAAAAACAGATTAATGGCTGAATCCTTATTTCTCCGTTCGTTGATGTATTATCGACTTGCTCAGGCATTTGGAGGAGTTCCTTATGTGGATAAAGTCCTTTCGCAAACCGATAAAACTCCTGCACGATCATCGCGTGAAGAAATTTGGGGATATATTGAATCAGATTTAAAATGGGCAGCTCAAAACCTGCCGACACGTGTACAACGGAATGCAACCGGAAATTCAGGAAGACCAACACAAAACGCAGCAAAGGCTTTGCTTGCAAAAGTGTATATGTATCAGAAACATTGGTCGAACGTCTTTGCAATTACTTCAGAAATTATCAATTCAGGCGACAACGATTTATCCACGCCTTATGCGGAAATTTTTACAGAAGCAAAAGAATACGGTTCTGAATCGGTATTTGAAGTATATTGCGAACAAAAACCTTCTGAACAAATTTACATGAGCAGTCAACACGCGCAAATACAGGGATTTCGTGGAATTCCGAATTTAGGGTGGGGTTTTAACGCGCCGAGTCAGGTTTTAATGAATGCGTACGAAGCCGGCGACCCACGCAAGAAAGCGTCCGTAATTCAGGATGGCGACACTTTGGATGGAAAAAAATCAAAAGCAGATGCAGCGGGCTACAAATTTTTCAACCGTAAAGCTTATGTTAGTTTAGCCGAAAGAAATTTATTTGGACGAGCTTCCGATCCCCAGGGTTATTGGTCTAATATCCGTATCATTCGTTATGCCGATGTGCTATTAATGCATTCCGAAGCAGCTTGTGAATTGGGTAATTTCACCGAAGCGCTTGCAAAACTTGAAATGGTTCGCGAACGCGCACGTGGTGGAAATGCAGCAGTTTTGCCAAAAATTACTACAACCAACCAAAGTGAACTTCGTGCAAAAATTCATCAGGAGCGCCGTATTGAACTTGCAATGGAATGGGAAAGATTTTTTGATTTAGTACGTTGGGATGAAGCGAAGGATGTGATTCCAAATTTCGTTGTTGGAAAGCATGAACTTTTCCCGATTCCGCAAACAGAAATTGATAAATCGGAAGGATTGATAATTCAGAATCCGGGGTATTGAAAATAAATCCACCCCCAACAAACCCCCACCCCCTAAAGGGGAGTAGGAAAAGAATAACCCCTAATCCATTTCAAAATGCTTTGAGAAGGAAATATAAGATAATAGTATTGATTAATAATTGGATAAATGAAAGAGCTGAAAATTAACATACAAACTAACTTGAATTCCCCCTTTAGGGGGTTAGGGGGCACATTTAGGGGTGTGTTATTGTTTATCTTATTCCTTTATTCCTGCAAAGATCCGGTTCCTCCAACAATTATTGTTGTAAAAAATGATGAAACTTATACACCTGAAAAAGTTAGAACTTTATTGAACGATTGGCAACGAAAGAATTTCAGTTATTTCTACGAAGGTGCAAGTCCGACTGGTTTAGCGCTCGAAGGCAATGATAGAGGCGATGTGGTTACTACAGGCGGTACAGGTTTCGGCTTGATGGCTTTGATTGTTGGCGCTGAACGCGGTTTCATTACCCGTGAGCAAGCCGCCAACCAAACTAGGAAAGTTGTGCAATTTCTCGGAAATGCGGAGCGGTTCAAAGGTGTTTGGTCGCACTGGTACAATCCTGATGGCACAGCACATCCATTCGGCGATCAGGTGAAAACCGGCGATGTAATTGAGACTTCATTTCTTATGGCTGGATTATTAACTGCTTACGAATATTATGTACAGAATAATTCAATCGAAAAGGAAATCAGAGATTCGGTTACGTCGTTCCGTAAAACTGTAAACTGGAAGTTTTACACCAATTCGCAGGATGTGTTGTATTGGTTATGGTACTCGCAGGAAAATCGTTATGCTTTGCAAATAAGAGGTTGGAACGAAGGACTTATCAGTTATATTTTGGCTTTGGGAGCACCCGAACCAAATAATATTAGCCTTGGCGCATATAATAACGGTTGGCTTAGTAATGGTGGAATCGTTAAAAACAACAGAAAATTTTACGATTACATATTACCTTTAGGTGAAAACTATGGAGGTCCGTTGTTTTTTGCTCATTATTCTTTTTTGGGTTTAAATCCCGCGAAAATGAAAGATAATTATGTGAATTACTGGCAACAAAATGTTGCACATACATTAATTAACAGGCATTATTGCGTTTATGAAGCTCCTAAAAACTACAAATACGGCGAAACAGATTGGGGCTTAACCGCTTGCTACGGCGGTCGTCCACCATGGAATTATTCAGCAAGGTCGCCACTGAACGACGATGGAGTATTGGCTCCTACAGCTGCAATGAGTTCTTTTCCATACACACCGTTTTACAGCACTCAAATGCTGATGCGATTGGCAGAATATCCGCTTGCTCAGGGCAATTATGGTTTTGCCGATGCCTATTCGCCCGAAACATCTACTTCGGAAAAAAAACATTTGGCAATTGATCAGGGCCCGATAGTGGTGATGATGGAAAATTACAGAAGCGGACTAATCTGGAATTTACTGATGAAAAATGAAGATATCCAACGTGGATTATCGCTTGCCGGAATCAGCACACAACCTGAATTCGACGAAGGTTTTCATAAAGCAATATCCAACACTTATACAAAACAATTTGATATAATGAGGCATCCTGACAGGGAAACTTTTGAACTCGATTTTTTTGTAAAAACCGCGGGAAGTACACAATTCAAGTTTCTGAACTCTTCGAATGAAATTGCTTTAGACACAACTGTACAAGCTGCAAAAGGCGAAAATACTTTTAAATTCAAAAACTCAAAAACTTTGATAAACCCAAAACAATACACGATTAAAATGACATCTCCAGATAAAAAGGAGTACTCGCTGGTCGTTCGATTGAGATAATAAACAATTATAAATTAATTAATTCCTTAAAAACACAACGTTATGAAACATGTATTTACTTTTTTAGTAATGGCATTTTTATTCAGTGCTTTTGCTATGAGTCAGGCAACATTTGTGCTCGACGATTTTGAAAACGGACAGGTAAATTTTACCGAAGTTGTTAATGTAAACCCACCTGCTCACATGGATATTGCTGTAGTAGACAATCCTGTGAAAGATGCAGTGAATTCAAGTAACAAAGTTTGGGAATGGAAACGCTACGATGCTGAAGCAGACAACAAAATCTGGGCTGGTTTCTATTCAGTTCTTAAAAACGAGATTCCTTCGGGTTATCATCGTATCGAAATTAAATATCTTCGTAAAAATGCTACTTCACAGTTAAAAATTAAACCTGAAGGAGCTGTATCGAAAGAAATTTTGCCAAAAAATCTGGCAACAAAAACCAATCAGTGGGAAACACTTGTTTTCGATATTTATGCAGAAGGTATCAAAAACATTCGCGTTTTTGGATTTTTCCCGGATTATTATGAACCAATCGATGTTAATGCAACAGTTTATGTTGACGACATTACCATTGTTTACGACCCGACAATCACTCCGCCACCAGTTCCGACATCGATTACTTTGTTAGAAAACAGCGCAAGTGATCGTTTCCACGATCAAAGCTGGTCGTTTAAAGAAGGTGGAAGTACTTTATTGCAGGAACACTGGCAAGCTGCGGGTTTGCCCGATGGTGATAAAATTCCATGTGTAACAGATCCTGTAAAAAGTGCTCCAAATGCGTTGAAATTACAATGGAAGTCGGTAGAAGGCGGAAACTGGGGAGCAATTATTGCTTCAATCGGTTGGGCTGCGCATGATGTTCGCCAAATGACCAACTTTACTTTCTGGGTTAATTCGCCGGTTGCCTTATCAAAATCAGTATTACCAAAACTTTATTTCGAAGCATCATCGGGCAATCCCAATAAAACCGGCAAACTGGATATGGGTAATTACGTAAACGATTTGGCTGCAAATACATGGACACAGGTTGTAATTCCATTGGCTGATTTCTGGGCTGCCGATGCTGCTTTTGCATCACAGGAATTTATCAAAGGAATTTTCTTTGCACAAAATGCTGCTGATAATGCAGAACATACATTAATTATGGACGATTTTAAATTCGTTAGGGTTATTCCGGGACTTGTATTGTTCGATAATAGTGCAGATAACCGTTTCCATGACCAAAGCTGGTCAACCAAAACTGCGCCAAGTACATTGGTTCAGGAACATTGGCAAGGACCCGGTTTGCCCGATGGCGATAAATTACCTGTAGTAACTTCTCCTGTAAAAGATGGTGCAAACGCGTTGAAACTTCAGTGGAAATCAGCCGAAGGTGGCTCATGGATGGCATTGGTTGCTTCAATTGGTTGGAAAGCATTTGATTTGAAAGATGTAACTCATTTACAATTCTGGGTAAATTCACCGGTTACTTTAACCAAAGAATTACTTCCAAAAGTATTCCTCGAATCGCACAGTGGTAACCCGAACAAAACAGGCAAACTGAATCTTGGAAATTATGTTATCAGTCTTGCAGCAAACACATGGACAGAAGTGCGCATTCCGCTTGCCGATTTCTATGCTGCCGATCCCGCATTTACAGCAAAAGATGTGGTTAAAGGTATTTTCTTTGAACAAAACGTTGCCAATAATGTGGAACATACCTTGTATATGGACGAATTCAGATTTATCGCTGTTGCTCCAAGTGAAGCAAATGCACCTGTCTTTATTGATTTCGGCTCAAACAGCCCGGCATTGATGACTACCGGCAACTGGAATAACGTAACCGAGCATCAATCAGGCACAACAAATCTCATTGATGAAGGTGGAAATGCTACAGGTATTAAGTTATCCGTTACTGATGGTTTCTACAATGGCTATAATACTAACGGAGCAACTGCTCCTACAGGTGAAGCAGCAATTTTTGTTCAAAATGCAACTTCGGATAACTTCTTCTGTAATGGTGCGGTTTGGGGTTCAGTTCCTGCTAATCCCGAAGGAATTATAACTCTCACTGGTTTGAATCCTGAAAAATATTATTCATTTAAAATATTTGCTTCACGCACCGGTGTAACGAATATCCGCGAAGCAAAATATACAATGACAGGTTCGGGCGCTGCAGTTTCGGATACATTAAATGCTGGAAATAATGTTTCAAGAATTGCAGAAATTTGGAATGTAAGACCAACAACAGAAGGTTCAATTGTATTCAAATCGGAAGCAGGTCCAAGCAACAACAGCGCTGAAAAATTCTTCTTCCTTGGTGCAATGAAGATAATAACCACCAACACTCCGACTGCTGTAGAAAATGTTACAGTAGAAAACAAACTAAACGCATTTTATGCAAATAACACTTTAAAAATCAATGATTATACAGGATTGGTTAAAGTTTACAATGTAGCGGGAAGTTTAGTAGCCGAAGGACAATCAGTATTCGGATATATGACCGTAAAACTCGACAGAGGTTTGTATATTGTGAATACAAATTTGGGAAATGCCAAAGTTTTGGTTAAATAGTAAATTATAAAACACAGAAAAACTCCGTAGTCAGTAAACGTGCTACGGAGTTTTTTTTCTAAAATATTTTTACAATGAAAAAGATACTCATAGTTACAATCATTTTTTTAAATCTATGTTCTATTTTTGCTCAATATCCACGGGTCTCGTTGTGGACATCTGCTATGAGCAATTTTGCAGCATTGGATGCTTCAAACGGAATTCAAAAAGATGTGGTTTTGTTTACCGGAAGCTCTACATTTACAATGTGGAATAGCCTGCAAACTGATTTCCCAAAATCGAAAGTGCTTAACAGAGCTTTTGGAGGTTCGATGATGACAGATTTGATTTATTTTTTCAATCAGGTAGTTACGCCTTACAATCCGCGACAGGTTGTGCTTTATGAAGGCGATAATGATTTGCATGAAACTTCGAAAACTCCAGAAGGATATATGGAAGATGTAATTACCATGACACGACTTATAAATATTTATTTTCCTGGTGCTGAAATTATTCTGGTTTCAATTAAACCAAGTCCATCGCGTACAGTTTCGTTTCCCAAATACGAAGCAGCAAATGCTTTAATGAAAGCTTATGCTGATAAAAATGCACACATAAAATATGTTGATACATGGACACCGATGTTGAGACAGGATGGAACACCTGAATCATCCTATTTTGGTTCGGATATGCTGCACATGAACGCTTCGGGTTATGCCTTATGGAAATCAATTTTAGAACCTTATTTACTGACATCGGATTTTGAAACTCCTGATAAAACCGTATTTACCGAAAGCAGTCATGCGCGTTATCACGATTTCAGCTGGGTGAATGTAACTGCGCCAAGCATTTTTAACACAGTTAAAAGTGAAAAAATTTCGACAGACAGCACCAATTTTCATTCAGGAAAAACTTCCCTGAAATTAGATTATCAGGGTAACACAGGTGGAAACTGGATGGCTTGTGTAGCCGGTCCCGACTGGATTGCTTATGACATTCAACAGAGTAAAGCGCTTGAATTTTGGGTGTATGCACCGGTTGCTGTTAGCGGTAATGATTTACCGTGTATTTATCTTGAATCAAAAACCGGTACGGTTACTTCGAAATTAAATCTTAATTCTTATTTATCTGAATTAGCAGCTGCAAACTGGACAAAAGTTTCAATTCCTATTCAGGACTGGAAAATTGAAAGTCCTGAATTTACTTATGAAAATGTTAAAACAGTTTTTTTCTGTCAACAAAATGTAAATTCAGCACCTGTTCAGTTATTTATTGACGACATAGTTTTTAAAGCTGATAATGGCACAACAAATCCAAATTCAGAAGGAGATATTTTTATAGATTTTGGATCGAATGCGGCAGGCTTTCCAACTCCTGGTAACTGGAATAACATTCACGATCATCAGGCTGCTAATATTACTTTAATCGATGATAATGGCGATAACACCGGAATTACATTGAAAATAACTGATCCGTTTTATAATGGATTTAACACCAACGGACCAACCTCAGTTTCAGGCGATGCATCCGTTTTTCCCAGCACTGCAACCTCCGATAACTTTTTTGGACATACACTCGATTGGGGAAGCGTAGCGGCAAATCCAAAAGGAGTTTTTACAATCACCGGATTGAATCCTCAAAAATATTACAGTTTTACAATTTTTGCTTCGAGAATGGGTGTAAGCGACAACAGAGAAGCAAAATACAGTATTGAAGCAAAAAGTGGTATTATGTCGCAAACACTGAATTCGTCTGATAATTCTACAAAAGTAGCCAATATCACAAACGTACAATCCAATACATCGGGTGAAATTACATTTACAGTTGAAGCCGCTGAAAATAACAACAATAGTACAAAATTTTTCTATATAGGAGCCTTACGAATAAGTTCTGCAAATCAACCTAATGCAGTAAAGAAACTGCAATTAAATGAAAAACTAATACCAAAGTACAAAAACGGAACACTTCACCTGAATGATTATACCGGAAAAGTAGAAGTTTTCGACATTTCAGGACGTTCTATCTCTGCCGGACAATCTGTTTTTGGCTATTTTCCTGTATATTTAAAAGCCGGTGCTTACATTATCAACACCCAAATTGATAGCACCACATTACTTGTGATGTAATTTATTTGTTAAAATAAAAAACACTGATTCTATCTTAAAATATTCAGAAAAAAAAACAGCGCAACTCAAAATAATATTGAATTGCGCTGTTTGTGTAAAAAATAACCTATTACAAACGTGCTTTAATAGCTTTGGTTTCAGCCTCAAAACCCGGCTTATCAAGCAAAGCAAACATATTCTTCTTATATGCTTCCACTCCGGGCTGATCAAACGGATTAACACCCAAAACATATCCACTTATACCACATGCTTTTTCGAAGAAATAAAGCAACTCACCAAGGTAGTATTCGTTAAGTTTAGGGAGTTCAATTTTTAAATTGGGTACTCCACCATCGATATGAGCTATCATTGTACCAAGCTCTGCCATTTTATTAACTTCGTCCACGCGCTTTCCTGCAAGGAAGTTCAATCCATCGAGATTGGCTTCATCGTGAGGGAAAATTTTGGTATAATTAGTTTCGTTTACAGAAATTACAGTTTCAAAAATAGTGCGTTCGCCTTCCTGAATCCATTGTCCCATTGAGTGCAAATCGGTAGTAAAGTCAACCGATGCGGGAAAAATTCCGAGATTATCCTTTCCCTCACTTTCGCCGTAAAGTTGTTTCCACCATTCCGAAACATAATGTAATTTCGGATGAAAGTTTACAAGAATTTCTATTTTTTTGCCCGATTTATAAAGCTCGTTACGCGTAGCTGCATAGATAGCCGCCGGATTTTCTTCAAATGAAGTTTCCAAACCGCAAAGATTTTCCATGCGTACCGCTCCTGCCACCAATTGGCGGATATCAAATCCTGCAACAGCAATAGGCAGTAAACCTACGGGCGATAACACTGAATAACGTCCACCGATATTATCTTCGATAACATAAGTTTTATAACCTTCCTGAGTTGCCAAAGTTCTGAGCGCACCACGTGCTTTATCGGTTACGGCCACAATCAGCTTTTGAGCAGCATCTTTGCCTTGTTGCTCTTCAAGTTGCGTTTTCAACAAACGAAAAGCAAGCGCCGGTTCAGTAGTTGTTCCGGATTTTGAAATTGATATAATACCAAATTTTTTCGTTTTCAGCAGTTCCTGAAGTTCGTAAAGGTAATCTTCGCCAATATTCTGACCTGCATAAACCACCACAGGCGATTTACGCTCCCTAAGCAACCAGTCGAAACTGTTTGAAAGCGCATCGATTACTGCTTTAGCGCCAAGATAACTGCCTCCAATACCAATAACCACAACTACTTCACAGTTTTCGCGCAGAATTTTTGCGGTATTTTCCACATCAGCTAAATGTGCTTCATCTATTGAAGATGGCAAATTTAACCAACCCAGAAAATCGTTACCTTTTCCTGAACCATTGTGTAATGCTGCATTAGCATCTGTTACTTTCGATTTATATCCGGCTACAGCCTCTTCTGAAATAAAACCAAAAGCTTTGTCGATAGAAAGTTTAATGTCTTGCATATATTTATTTTTATTTTGATTTTCAGTTTCTAAAAAAATATGAACAGCCAATTATAAGCGCACAAATGTTTATAATTGCAATAAAGCTCCCCTCCCGAAAAAATCGGGATAAACAGGGGATGGGAGTCTGAATTTACATCAATTTCTCCGTTAATTTCCTTATTTCCAACAGGGGTGAAACTCTGTTATAAAGGATATTGTAAACAGCATCAACGATAGGCATATTTACTCTGAATTTTTCATTCAGTTCATGAATACATTTTGACGCGTAATACCCCTCGGCTATCATTTCCATTTCCAATTGTGCGGTTTTAACAGAATAACCTTTACCAATCATTGTCCCGAAAAGCCTGTTACGACTAAATTTTGAATAGGCAGTAACTAGTAAATCGCCAAGATAAGCTGGTTCATTGATGTCGCGATGTTTTGGATTGGTAGCGTTGCAAAAACGGTTCATTTCCTGAATGGCATTGGAAATGAGTACAGCCTGAAAATTATCCCCGTATTTTAACCCATGACAAATACCTGAGGCAATGGAATAAATATTCTTCATAACGGATGAATATTCAATTCCCACCACATCATCGCTAACGGAAGTATTCACAAAGTTTGTATTAAAACGCTGCGCTAAAGCCCTCGCCTTTTCTCGGGACTTGCATCCAATTGTAAGGTACGAAAGTCGTTCAAGAGCAACTTCCTCGGCATGACAGGGACCGGCCAAAACAGCAATATTTTCCTGTGGAACATTATAAATATGTTCAAAGTAGTCCGACATAATCATATTTTCTTCGGGAACAATGCCTTTAATGGCTGAAACCACAAACTTTTTGCTTAATTTTCGATGCAGTTTTTTGAGATGTTGTTTAAGAAATGGCGATGGCATTGCAAAAATCAAAACATCCGAGGTGGCTACAACATGATTAATATTACTCGTAAACCGGATTCGATCTGTATCAAACTTTACACCGGTGAGATACGATGGATTTTTACTTGAACGTAAAAATTCATCAATCTGCTCCTGACGGCGCATATACCAATGTATTTCAGATGAATTAACAAGTATTATTTTTGCTATCGCCGTAGCCCAGCTTCCACCGCCTAAAATTGCTATTCTACTTTTTTCGTTCATAAATACCCCTAACCCCTGAAGGGGAATAATAATCCCCAAACCTCAGGGTTTTAAAAAAAAATTAATTTCAATTTTTGCAATAAATCAGCAAATAAATTGAACATCAGTCCTTATACCGGTTTAGGAATTGATGGCCATTTCAATCCATTTTTGCACATCTTCTTTCGAAGGATTCACAAGTCCAAGTTTGTTTTTCTTGTTATATCCGCATATATCCTGATGAAATTTATTTGGATTCAGACCTTTTAATGCATCAACAGTAAGAACACCAATTTTCAACATTACATTAATCCATTCTTCAGAAATTCCGATTTCTCTGAATTTATCGGAGTCAACTTTTTTTACTGTTTTTTCAGGTTTCATTTGCGGAAAGAAAAGAACCTCCTGAATAGTCTGTTGTCCGGTTAAGAGCATAACTAATCTGTCCATGCCAATTCCCATTCCGGATGTTGGAGGCATACCGTATTCAAGTGAGCGTACAAAATCCATATCAATAAACATGGCTTCATCATCGCCTTTTTCACTTAATTTTAATTGTTCCTGAAAGCGCTCAAGTTGGTCAATAGGGTCGTTAAGTTCAGAATAAGCGTTTGCAAGTTCCTTCCCATTTACCATCAGCTCAAATCGTTCAGTCAGTTCCGGATTATGACGATGACGTTTGCAAAGCGGCGACATTTCGCGTGGATAATCAGTAATAAAAGTAGGTTGAATATAATTCCCTTCACATTTCTCTCCAAATATTTCGTCAATGAGTTTGCCTTTGCCCATAGTCTCATCGGCTTCAATATGTAATTGTTTGCAAACATCCCGCAATTGTTCTTCGTTCATACCTGAAATATCGATGCCGGTATATTCTTTTATGGCATCAATCATGGTAGTGCGTTTAAAGGGGGTTTTAAAGCTAATGGATTTTTCGCCCACCTGTAATTCAGTTGTTCCATTCACATCCAAACAGATTTTCTCAATCATAATTTCTGTGAATTCCATCATCCAGTTGTAGTCCTTATAAGCAACATAAATCTCCATTGCGGTAAACTCCGGATTGTGTGTACGATCCATACCCTCGTTACGGAAATTTTTCGAAAACTCATACACTCCTTCAAATCCTCCCACAATTAAACGTTTAAGATAAAGTTCATCGGCAACACGAAGATAAAGTGGAATATCGAGTGCATTATGATGTGTAATAAACGGACGCGCCGAAGCTCCTCCGGGTATTGATTGAAGAATCGGTGTTTCAACTTCGATATATCCTTGTGAATTAAAATATTCACGCATCGAGTTGTAAATCTTGGTACGTTTCAGGAAAATTTCTTTTATTCCATCATTAACTACCAAATCAACATAACGTTGACGATAGCGTTGTTCGGGATCTTCAAATGCATCGTAAGCCACGCCATCTTTATATTTAACTACAGGAAGTGGGCGAAGTGATTTTGAAAGTACTGAAAGTTCCTGTGCATGAACACTTATTTCGCCCATTTGTGTACGGAAAACATAACCTTTAATTCCAATAAAATCACCAATATCAAGTAGTTTCTTAAAAACGGTATTATACATTTCGGGTTGTGCTTCAGTGCTAACGTCATCGCGACTAATATATACCTGAATGCGTCCTTTTGAGTCCTGAAGTTCGATAAATGAGGCTTTTCCCATAATTCGGCGGGTCATAATTCTACCGGCAACACAAACAATGCGTTTTTCAGTTTCTTCGTCTTTAAAAGAAGCTTTTATATCAACAGAATATGCATTTGTAGGATAAAGCGCTGCAGGATAAGGGTCAATACCTAAATTTCGAAGTTCATTCAAACTCTGACGTCTGAAAATTTCTTGTTCACTAAGTTCTATACTCATGTTTTTATATAATAATCAAATTGATGCAAAAATACAAAAAAATAAGGAGACTTGGATAAATTATGTCAGGTGTTAAACAAGAATAAATTCAGATTCAGATTAACAATAAATCAACAATTTGAATTTTTAGAATAACCTGAATGGATTTATGTGGTTAAGTTTGTATCTTTGTTGAAATAAATTTGAGAAAAAAATGAATGAACTTGAGATACTTTTCCGCCAACAAACAGGCGAAGAACCTTTAGAAGTAAAAGAACTTTCGGCTGCCGGCTCAAACCGGAAATATTATCGCCTGACAAATGAAAAAACTTCACTCATTGGAGTTTCAGGCACTTCAATTGAAGAAAACCGTGCTTTTATTCAAATAGCCAAACATTTTTTTGAAAAGGGATTGCCTGTACCAAAATTTCTCGGACAATCGGTTGATGGCATGTATTATCTTCAGGAAGATTTGGGCGACACACTTTTATTCGATTTTATATCAGGCGGACGTAAAACGGGTGTTTTCTCTGAAAATGAAAAGGAAATGCTACGAAAAACATTGCGTATTTTCGCTTCGGTACAAATAAAAGGTTCAGAAGATTTAGATTACAATATCTGCTACCCGCAATCTGAATTCAACGAGCGCTCAGTTTTATGGGACTTGAATTACTTCAAATACTGCTTTTTAAAACCATCAGGGCTTGATTTCCAGGAAAATTTATTGGAAGATAGTTTCAACACTTTGGCTAAAATTTTACTCGAAACAAAAACTAATGCGTTTATGTATCGTGATTTTCAGAGCCGAAACGTGATGATAAAGAATGATGAGCCCTATTTCATCGATTTTCAGGGAGGCCGGAAAGGCCCCATGCAATATGATATTGCTTCATTTCTTTGGCAGGCAAAAGCAAATTATAAAAATGATTTGCGTGATGAGTTGCTTCAGATATATATTGATGAATTAAAAACACTCACCGAATTTGACGAAGATGAATTCAGAATCCGCTTAAAACACTTTGTGTTATTCCGCACTTTACAGGTGCTGGGAGCTTATGGTTTTAGAGGATATTTCGAAAAGAAACCTCATTTTCTGCAAAGTATTCCGTTTGCCATCGAGAATCTGCGTGAAATTCTGAAAGAAGAGAATTCTGATTATCCGTACCTGACCGGAATTCTGAAATCGATGACACAACTCGAGCAATTCAGAGAAGTGGCTGTAAAAAAACCACTTGTAGTGCGGGTTTATAGCTTTTCGTATAAAAAGGGAATTCCTGCCGATAGTTCGGGCAATGGTGGAGGTTTTGTTTTCGACTGTCGCGCTGTGAACAATCCCGGAAAATACGAACGTTTTGAATATTTCACAGGTTTAGATGAATCAGTTATACAGTTTCTTGAGGAAGATGGAGAAATTCTGACTCTACTCGACAATGCATATAATCTGGTGGATGCATCTGTAAAACGTTATATCGACCGCGGCTTCACACATTTTATGGTAAGTTTCGGTTGTACCGGCGGTCAACATCGCTCAGTTTATTCTGCACAAAAAATGGCTGAGCACATTCATCAGAAATTTGGTGTGGAGGTACAGTTAATTCACAGGGAACAGAATATTGAACAAAAGTTTACAACAGTTTGATATGAGCCTTAGGCTGAAATTAACTTTGTTGATATTACTCACTTCGTTCGTGAAATTAGCCTTAGGCTGAAATTAACTTTGTTGATATTACTCACTTCGTTCGTGAAATTAGCCTGCGGCTGAGATGAACTTCGTTGATATTACTCGCTTCGTTCGTGGAATTAACCTTCGGCTGAGATGAACTTCGCTGATATTACTCACTTCGTTCGTAATATAAGCCTGCGGCTGTGATGAGCTTCGCTGATATTACTCACTTCGTTCGTAATAT
>CAYONE010000001.1:0-37960 GCA_964405245.1 uncultured Paludibacter sp. | reverse complement strand
ATAAGCCTGCGGCTGTGATGAGCTTCGCTGATATTACTCACTTCGTTCGTAATATAAGCCTGCGGCTGTGATGAGCTTCGCTGATATTACTCACTTCGTTCGTAATATTACTCGCTTCGCTCGTGAGGTTAGCTTCGCATGTGATTTACAAAGTAAAAAAAACAGATAAAAATAATAAGTTATGAAATTAGATGATCTTGAGATTTATAATCTTTCAATGATTTTTTCTGATAAAGTATGGGAAGCTGTGATGTTATGGGAATATTTTGCGAAGGACACAATAGGCAAACAATGGGTACGTGCTGCTGATTCAATCAGTGCGAATATAAGCGAGGGTTTTGGGAGGTATTCTTTTACTGATTCGAGAAGATTTTATTACATTGCCCGAGGTTCACTTTACGAGTCGAAAACATGGTTGGATAAATCAAAAAAGAGAAAGTTAATTTCAGAAGAAATCCATAAAACACTGTATAATGAATTAAATATTTTAGGTTATAAACTCAACAAATTTATTAAAACCCAAACCCTGTTAATGAGCCAAAACAATAAATAATATCAGCCGTAGGCTAATCTCACGAGCGAAGCGAGTAATCTCACGAGCGAAGCGAGTAATCTCACGAGCGAAGCGAGTAATTTCAGCCGCTGGCTAATATCAGCGAAGCTAATATCAACGTAGTTAATATCAATATTTTAATGAAAGCAATGATTTTTGCAGCGGGTCTGGGTACTCGTTTAAAACCTCTAACTGATTCAATTCCAAAAGCTATGGTTACCATTTCGGGAAAGCCATTGCTTCAACATACGATAGAAAAGTTAAAATATTCAGGTTACGATGAAATTATTATCAACGTTCATCATTTCCCGGAACAGATTATTAATTTTCTTAAATCAAATCACAATTTCGGAATCAGAATTGAAATTTCTGACGAACATGATTTATTACTTGACACCGGTGGCGGATTAAAAAAAACGCAATGGTTTTTCGATGATGATAAACCATTTTTAGTGCATAATGTCGATATTTTATCTAATATTGATTTGAAATCGCTTTACAATGAGCATTTACGAAGTGGTGCAACAGGAACTTTAACAGTAAGTAAACGAGAAACTTTCCGGTATTTATTATTTGATGATGATTTGAGATTGCGTGGTTGGAAAAATGAAAAAACCGGAGAATGTAAGCCCACAACGCTTAAAAAACCTGATTTATATAATAAGCTCGCTTTTTCGGGTATTCAAATATTATCCCCTAAAGTATTTAATTTGATGGAAAATTCAGAAGATGTTTTTTCTATTACCAACTTTTATATCGAAAATTGCAGGGAAAGTTATTTCAGAGCATTCGTACCTGAAAATTACAGGATGATTGATGTGGGAAAAATAAACTCACTTGATGAGGCTGAGAAATTTCTGCAATAAAAAAACTCTAATACCAGCAGTTACGGCATTTATAAGTGCGATTAAGTTTGTAAGTAAGAATTATTTCATGTGTTCCTAACAGGTTTCTGTAAATCTCACCCACATTAAAATCGTAGCTGTAATAAATACGCATCCGATCGAAATGAATGCCAAAAAGTAAACCCATCTCCTGCCAGGTACGGTAAAAAGCACCTAATTGAAATGCATTTGTTTCGGTAGTTCTCTTAAAAAATGCTGTAACGTTCATTTCTGCTTGAAGAACATTAGCTGTTTGTATGCCACAAATTCCACCGCCTACGTTTACAAAAGTATTTCCAGTAGGTCCGTACATTGCGTAAAGTATGTTTGTATTAGGATGCATATCACTAATTTTCAATCCGTTACCCGAATTAACGAACCTTCCGGGTGTATAATTTGGATTTCGAAAAAGTGTGAGAAAATTTTGACTTGCCCCTCCTATTCTCCATTCAAAGTTTGAAAACTCAAAACCTAAATCAGTATTGAAATTGTGGTCGTTGTTATAAGGTATAGCTTCGTTAGGGTTTGTTAGTATAACCTTATCATAATCAAAATGAAAACTCTGATAACTTGCAGCAATACCAAGATTCATTTGCCATTCTGTGTTCAGATAAATAGCATAAGCATAGGATAAATCAACATCCGTTTTTGTGGTATAACCAATTTTATCGGCAAGTACTTTTAAACCAATTTGAGTATATAAATCCTCAATATAAACTGTACCCGAAGCAAACATGGTAACAGGCGCTCCCGGAAATGTCAACCATTGTTTTCGGGTACCCATACTTAGTTCGCCAAAATAAGTATCGTTGATAGCAGCCGGACTTACAGTGTACATATTATCCCAAAAGTTATTGAAACGGATATTCGACTGAGCCAACAATTGAAGACAAGCTAACAAAGAAAATATTGAAAATTTTAATCGTAGTTTCATTATATAACTTTATCGAATAACAGTAACATACCCTTTTTTGGTTTGTTGTACACCAGTAGCTTGTGTATATGTTAAAACATAAAAATACGTATCGCTCATAACTGGTTTACCATTGTGCGTACCATCCCAACCATCGGCGCCCTCATGAATCAACACACTATTGCGGTTATAAATTTGTACCTGACATCCTTTCATAAATACTCTATTTTCCTCATAAATACTTCCGGGCATTATAGTATTTGGAAAACTGCTTATATTTACCTTAATTCTTTTTGTTGCATATTCTTTGCAACCTTTAGGGTTTGTTGCAGTTAAAAGTATGTCAAAATAATCCTGCGAGAAAAAATGGTAAGTATGCTCATAAGGTAACTCAATTGTTGAATTCATGGTTCCATCACCAAAATTCCATAAATAATTGATTGTAAATGGCACAAATGTGGCTGTACTAAATGCAACTGTTTCTCCCAAATTTATTTCATCCTTATCAGTAACAATATCATAACCAAATTTATAATATTTTGTTTCGAAATTCAGTTCACCTTCGCAACCATCTGCGTTTTTACCCCAAAGAGTAAATTGTCCCTCGTAATTTATTTTAATATTATCTCTGTTCGATCCATTGCTCCAGGAATATGCATTCGCATTTTCTCCAAAAACGCTTATTGTGTCTCCTTCGCAATACCAAACAGTAATTTTATTATTTACAGTTTCTACAGTTCCAGTAGAACTGATTTTCATATCTGGTATAAAGTTCTTTTTAAAGGTCTTTCTGACTACAGGATATTCACATGGAGTAAAATTATCTAACACAATTAATTCGACATAATATTCGCCTGCTGAATTTACCTGCAAATTATCCAAATCGTATTCAGTAGCCTTTCCTTGTCCTGAATCCTGACCTGAGAAATTCCATTTGAAAGAATGTTGAATACCTAATACATTTTCCGGAGAAATTGCTTCAAACTGATATTTATTACAAGCAGTTTTTTTAGTTTTAAAATCGAAAACAGGCAAATGAAGTGTGAACGGAGTTACAGTCAGGGTAAAAACACATGCTCTTTCATCAGTAATTCTTACAGTTATCAATTTCCCATTTAATAAATTATCGGGGACATATGAATTCCCTATTGCAAGTTCAGTAAGTCCATCAAACCATTTAACAGTATGATTGCCAACTCCACCGCTCGAAGTAACAGTATATTGTTTAAAAATACGATGATTTTCACAATCGAAAACCAGCAATGAATCTACACTGGCAACTAAAGCAGGCGCTCTGTCAATTTTAATTTCAGGTGATTGAATGTAACAACCATTATCATCATACATTCCAATAATATAAGTACCTTCCTGAATATTTGATAGTACTGAATTTATACCAGCTAAATCAAATTTTGATGATTCATTCGTCTGATTCTTTTTAGTCCATGTAAAGAAATATTTACTTCCCGGATTAACAATTCCACCTCCGGGGCTGCTAACTACTATGCTGCCTCCTTTGTTGGGATTATCATCGCAGTTTAAAACAGGGCTTCCGGTTACACTGAAGTATAACTGAGAAGGTTCAGAAATTGTGAATTCCTTTACTACAGTACAAGCATTATCATCGGTTACTGTAAGCCGATAATCACCCACTGATAGATTTTTAAGTTCTTGTGGATTGGTATATTTTGTATAAGTAACAAAGTTCCCTGTTATGACATCTTTTTTCTCCCATAAATATTTATAACCACCAGTACCACCGGTATTCTTCACATAAATTTCACCATTACTATCTCCTTTACATTTCACATCGTAAGCTTTTGTTTGATTTTCTACAAAAATTAACCCGGAAGGTTCTACTAAACTGCACGAAACCTGGTAAGGAATACTAACTCCGTTTTCATCAAAAATTGAAATTTTATAATTCCCTTCGGCGAGATTTGTAAAAGTATGATTGTTATTGGTTGTGAAAATTTCATTGATGATATTATCATTGTTGTTTTTATCAAGTAAACGGATAATTGTATTTCCGTTCATAATTCCGAAAATATCTTTAATTTCTATCGAACCTGTTTCACCAAAGCATTTAATATCGTTACAAATAACATTTGCAGTTATTCCCGGCACAACTCTTACAGTAAGTTTATAAGTGGTTTGGCAGCTACCGCTTATTGCAGTAACCTGATACACTATTGAATCATAGGGTAATGCGAAATTATCGGGTAAATTAAATGTCTGAAAAATGTTATCTACTAAATCGTTTGTATGTTCTGTTACTCCGATTATACTACCATAACCTTGGGATAATATTGTCCATTTATATTTTGTACCTTCAGGAATTACATTTTGATTTACACCATTAACCGGCGTAAGATTATAAGTATTTACAGATTTGGCAACTGTGATTAAAGTATCTTTAATTATTCCCTTTGGCAGAATGGTGATTGTATCATTTTGGGAATTAAACGGGTCACAACATGGTTGTTGCGGGTCATCACACCTGGGTGTTATTTTGCAATAATAGTAAAAAGTACCCCAGTTTTTATTATCCGGTGTAAATTGCCATGAAGTAGCACCGGTTATCAATTCATCTCTAACTCCATCGGTGGAATACCATTGGTAATTAGCTGCCGGGTTATTTTCAACACCGTTGTAAACAGCTTTTAATGGTGCAATTGGATCACCAGCACAAATTACAATTGAATCGTGCGGTGCTGTCTCTTTTGATGGATTAACGGTAATTTTAAAACTTATCGGTTCACCCTGGCAGCCGAGATTTAGAGGAAAAACAGTAATTGTGGCAGATATTGGAGTATTTCCTGGATTTAATGCTTTAAATGAAGAAATAAATTCTTGTCCATTGGGAACAGTATCACTTCCAATTAATCCAATAATTGTATTGCTATTAACCCAACGTACACCCTGACTGGCATCTTTAACTGAAAAATTAATTTTGGGGACAAGTTGTTTTTCGCAAATTACCTTGTCACTTACGGGTAATATTATTGGTTTGGGTTCAATTTCAAATTCCTTTTTTGCAGGAGTAGTTGCACAACTGGTTGTTATATCCAGAAAAGCAGTATACTTACCAAGTGTATTGAATGAAAAAGATGGAGTAGTATCATTGGATCTATAAATCGTATCTCCTTTTGCATCAGTAATTCTCCAATAGTATTTATCGATATTTATTCCATAAGTTTCAATTTTTGCAGTAGCATTTACTACAACAGAAGTGCCTTCCAAACATGCATCCAAATTGCCAATCTCGATTTTCGTATCACCAGGTACTTCAAATCTTTCAATATCCACAATGCTATTACAATTATTTCCGGTATATTTCAATCTCACCTGATATGAACCGGAACTGTTTCCTCCTTGATAATTTCCTTCTATGAACTCGGGTGTAAATTGGTTGTTTTTGTAATTTTGATTTATGCTTTGAATCAAATTTCCATCTTTATAAATTTCCCAGGTAAATGCTTGAGCAGTAGGTTTTCCCTGTGCAGATAAAATATCTTCCTGTTTAATTAATAATGATTTATCTGTATCATTTGAAAGTTTAAACTTCAGATAACTACAATTCATCTCACTTTGTTCAACTTTAATTACAGGTTCTATTGAAGGATTAATTACAATGGTTTGGGGTATTCTATTAATTCCACAATTGTTGCCGGCAGACAAGTATGCTGTATATACTCCTGGCTTTTTAAAAATGACTCTAATATCGGGTGTTCCCTGAGTCCACCTTAAAAAATAATCAAGAACATTAGTATTGGTGAATCCATTATCGCTACCAAAAGCACCAAATGTTAAATCAAGAACATTGTTATCAAATGTTACATCGCGAGAGGTTTCATCAAGAAATTTCCAGTAGGAAACTCCCGTTTGCTGGCATTTACCGAGTTGTGTGGAATTTTCCGATGGTGAAACACCTCTTACTACAATGCCGTTAATCTGAAATTCTTCATTTACGCATTTAATTATATCATCAGTACCACTTGCGCTAACCTCCGGTGGTTGTGAAACATATATAGGAGCAATAATGATAGATTTTTTTCCACATTTGTTCTCAGCTGTAATTGTAAGACCATAAGCGTTTAAATATTCTTGAGTCCCTGATTTAAAACTTTTTCCACATGAAGTACTTTCAAAAGTGTGATTTAATTGATCAGGAAATTCAAATTCTACAGGAGGTGTTGTAACATCGCTGAATTTATATGAATATTTTGTATCAGAAGAATTAATAGCTCTGTTTTCTAAATCTATTACTAAAGGTACTTCCGTACATATTTTAATACTTGTTACACTTGTTAATGCAGGTATATCAAGCAAAGGACTTGAGCCTACATATAAATTATAATTAGCTTTATAATCAATCCCCTGGTAAGTAATAGTATATTTAATTATCCAGAAATCCCCACCGACACTGTTTGCATAATCATGTGTAAAAGGAATATTACCGGAATTACCTGTTGTAACAGCAGAGCCATCTCCCCAATCTATGGTGTAACGATATTCCGGACTTGGATTAACAGGATATATTGTAAAAGGAACAAGTGATAAGTCGGTAGCACTTGCTTTACATATTGAATAATAGTCGATTTCACCGTTTGGTTTATATCTTGGAGTTGCAGGTTCACCTACATTAAAAGTCAAATCGGGATCTGCAACATTTTCTGTATTTGTCTTTTGGTTTTGAGTTGAATCATTTTCAGTTTCATTTTCGTTTACCCAAACCGTGCTTTCTTTTTTGTCTAAAACAAGTAAATTCGTAAAGTTTTTTTCATGGTTAGCAAATATTGGAAAGCCTCCCTGAAGTATCAGAATTTTAATTAATATAAATAAAAGCTTTTTCATCGAGCTTTGTTGATTCTTAAATAAACCGGTTAATACTTATCTCTCCACTGCCGTAGCAAGTTCGGGCATCCTTATTGTAAATTACTCCAAACTGTCCGGGGGCAATTCCCTGGAGCAAGGTATCTGACTTAACGAGATAACCCTGCTCGGTTTTAAAAATTTTGCCTTTCGTAAATTCAGGTGTGTGCCTGATTTTAAAGGTTATATCTGTTTCGTTCTTTTCGTTTTTCCAGGGATTTTCGGTTATAAAATGCATATCGTGCATTATAAATTCGTTGCCGTACTGTGTTTCTACTCCATAACCTTTGGATGCCCATACAATATTTGCCTCCACATCTTTCTTTACCACGTACCAGGGTCCGCCCGACAAACCTAATCCTTTACGCTGTCCTACGGTATGAAACCAGTAACCTTTGTGATGTCCTATAATTTTTCCGGATTCAAATTCCACAATCGGTCCGGGTTTTTCACCCATATAGCGCCGGATAAAATCGTTGTAATTCACTTTACCCAAAAAACAAATTCCCTGACTATCCTGCCGTTTAGCGCTTGGCAAGTCTGCTTTACGGGCAATTTCACGCACTTCACTTTTCATCAAATGTCCAATGGGGAACATCAGTTTAGAAACCTGCAGGTAATCAATTTGTGCCAGAAAATCTGTCTGATCTTTTACCGGATCCTTTGCTGTAGATAAAAAAACTTTACCATCAATTTCTGTAGTAGTTGCATAATGTCCGGTAGCTGTTTTATTGTAGTTGTATCCAACTCTTTTCTCAAAAACGCCAAACTTAATCAGTTTATTGCACATCACATCCGGATTTGGCGTTAATCCCTGCTTCACTTTTTCAATAGTATATGCTACAACGTTATCCCAGTAGTCCTTATGCAAATCAACTACTTCAAGTTTACATCCATATTTGCGGGCAATCAAACTTGCCAATTCAATATCTTCTTCAGATGTACAATGGAGCAATTCATCATCATCAATTCCAATTTTTATATAGAATAAATCGGGCACATAACCTGCATCTTTTAGTAAGTGTACTACCACCGAACTATCAACACCACCCGATAATAAAGCTGCAATATTCATTAATTCATTAATTCATTTACAATTTTGTCATTTACGATTTACAATTTAATACAATTTTTGTATTTTATCTTCTATCATCCGCCTTATGAAATCTTTGATTCACTCTACCATTAGTCAGGAAAATACTATTTGCGCTTTTATTCCCCCTTTAGGGGGTTAGGGGGCACTATTTGATCTAAATATAATATTCCGCCAATTCCACAATTCCGGCACGCATAGCATACTTTGTAGCTTCGTGAACAGTATTTACTTCAATTTTCCTAAATATGTTTTTTCTATGAGTCATCACCGTATGAATACTCACATGGCGCAAATTTGCAATTTCTTTTGTTGTTTTTCCAAGCGTAATCTCTTTCAAAATTTCTGTTTCAGTAGCAGTAAGAATTTTTTTTTCACCTTTATACGCTCGATCTTTATTACTATTCTTAATTATATGATTGCTAATATCGTTGCAAATATAACGATTTCCATTTAGTATTGATTTCAATCCTGCCCGAAACTCGTCTTCAGAACTCAGCTTTAACATTAAACTAATCTTATCATGCTTTTCTATCGTAGTTTTAAACTTATAAATATTAAATTCTTCCAGAATAAGCAATAATTTCAGATAAGAGTAATTTTTTAATAATATTGTCAAATCGGAATTCTTAATTGGTGTATATATTTTTTCAACATATACAAAAAATTCAGTTTTGATATCTTTTATGAAATCCTGAATTTTATTAAAATCTGATATTTCCGTAATTTGTCCTTCAGGAATTACTTCTGATAAAATATATCTTAATCCTGCAAAATCAATAAAATTATCGGCAAATACAGCTATTTTCATACCTTAAATTTAAATTTCTCCATTCATACTCAAAAATTACCTTAATAATTTCACCATTAGATAATTAAGCAGAATAAAGCATATAGAAAACTATATTAAAAAAGACGACAAAACATGTCGCCTTTTTCATTAGTTTAGTTATTATATTAAAATTCCCATAAATCAAGCTCAAAATTCAGGATTTCTGTTTCAATACGTTTTTGTTCTTTTTTAATTTTATCTGCAGTATCGTAAGTATCTATTGCTGTTCGTCCAAACATATTAGCATCGCCAAGTAAATAGCTTGAATAATACTTTTGTGCAAAAAACTCATCAAAAGTAAGTCTTTGAGTTTCATTTCCGTTGGGTATTACAAATTGCTTTGCAAAATATGGGCGTAACTCATCGAAAGAAAACCAGCAAAGTATTGACTCACGTAAAAAATCAAATCTATTTCTCGAACGTGAATTATTTGGGTTATTTGGATTGAGTGGCGCTATAGCAATAATTTTTGAGAACATCCGTGAGTAATGCTTATCAAAGAAAACAATTTCTTGCGTTAAATATTTAACTTGAGATTTGATATATTGCTGATACTGGTCTTCTCCAATTTTGATTGTTCTTGTTACAGAATCAACTTGTATCAGGTCATTATCGCGCTCATCATCATACGAAAATACTAATGGAAGATCAAATTCATCAATTTTTTCTTTGAAAGTAGGACGAACTTCACGAGCATTACGACGATAAACAGGGACGCCATCAACTATGGCTTCAAGTATCAAACGAAACAAACTTTTGTATTGTTCATTTTGTCGAAGAGGAAAATAAAGTTGATAATTTTGCTTATCTCGCAAATCAATAACTTTGTATATAATACGTGACCAGGCGATATCATCTGCCCGGTGATTAATTATTGCAATAGTATCAGCTAATGCATCCATTTGAGTTGTTTGCAGCGCAATACCTCCTTTCGTGGTGAAAAAAGGTTGAGCAGTTTCCTGCGATTTGGCAGTGAATGAAACTGTTAGTGTAAACAACAAGTAGAATAAAAATGAACTATTTTTTTTCATTTGCTCAAATCTTAAATTATCTTATAATTAGATGTTTATCTGAATTAAACCAGGACTTCTTACTTTACCATCAGGACCTACTGCCTTAATATTTTTAAAGGTAATAATATCACCACCTTCAAGTCGTTCAATATCGGATAACATTCGTGAATTTAGTTTGTGTCCTGTACCATTTATCACACCATAAACTGTTTGCATAGTAAATGATTGCACGGTAAAGTTTGCTTTAATCAGTTCATCCTGTCCGTAACTTGCTACTATTGAAACATTTCCTGAACGTAGAATTTTTTTAGTTACTTGTCCTTCAAAAATCTGACGACCCACTCCACCAGCATCGGTAAATTCAAAATAAGATTTTGGATCAGGTAAATATTTAACCCGATAGTTTGAAGAACCCATTAGCAATTCCTTACCTTCAATTTTTCCATAAACTGAAATCGTGATTTCACCATCTCGCGTGGGTCTGATAATGTATTTTCCAAGACCTGTTTTGGTAGCTTCACCACCATTGATTTTTACGGAAACATTTTCGGCGGCAACTCCGGGTACCGAAATGCTGAATTTGTTATCGATACCTCTATAAACAACGTTCAAATCCTCATTAGATATTGTTGCCGAAGGCTCACCTACAATATATTGATAAGGAGCTGAAGTATAGGTTTCCCATGTACCATCGTTCTTAGGAACTTTTACACTTGCAGTAAAACTATGAGGACCTAGACTTGTACCACTTAGTTGTAATTCATTTTTATTTCCTAATGCCGAATTATTTACAAAATACTGATATGACCCAACTTTATTTTCATCATACGCAGCCAATACAATTTTAGCTTTAAAAGTTCCTCCCTTAAGAACATAACTTGATTCAGAGTTTACAATTACTTCTAATTTATTCAAATCAAAATCCTGTAAATCTGCTTTTTGTCGTAAAAATTGAACAGTTTCAGATTCCGCTGTACGTACGTCAGATTGATATTTGCTTAACATTGTAATAACTGCCGATACAGGCATACTTTCGAACAACGCAACGGACCAGGGTTTACCGTTTTTTACGCTCGTATCAAACATTTTTTTATACATTTCTTGTTTAGCCGGATCGCCTTTAGTTATTTCCACCATAAACTCCCGAAACTTATCAATTTCTGCTTTAAGTTTTTGGTCGCCTTTTTCATAAGCAAACTGTCCGGATGCATTTATGTTTTCGCGCGCTTTAATTTTTGTAGCATTCGGGTCGGCATCTTCACCATCGGCAATTTTTACAATCTGAAACTTCACATCCTGAATGTATTTAACTAAAGCATCAGATTTTTCCTTTACAAGTTTAGCTTGATCCAACCACTCTTTAACTTTAGCGGGGTTTTTCTCAGCTTGTGCCTCAAAATTTCTATACATGCCTTGGTTTCTAATTTCAGCTGAGGATATCGATTCTCCTAATCCAAAATTTACCATATCAAACCCATTCAAGACTTCATTGGATACATTAAGCGCCAACATTGCTGTTAACACCAAATACATCATACCTATCATTTTCTGCCTCGGGGTTTCGGGACAATTTTTTGCTCCACTCATTTTTTAAAATTGTTTTACTTTATTTTTTTATGATAAAGCGTTTAGCATATTGCCATAAATTCTATTCAGGTCAGAGATTTGACGAGCCAATCCTACTGCGCCTGTTTTGAAATTTTCAGTATCTTCTACAGCATTTGTTGTTGCGTTCTTAATTTTCTTCAATTCAGCAAGCACCGCATTTAGTTCATCTGTAACTTTTCTCATCGATTCAGATTGTGAAGTAATCGACTCTGACTGAACATGAATATTTTTTAATTGTATTTCGTAAATTGAGTTTATCGATGATAAATTTCTGTTGATATCTTCGATTTTCGAAGAGTAATGTTTGGTATTTTTTTCAACTACATCCATACCGGCACTTATTCCTGAGTAAGATGCATTTAATCTTTCAACTTCAGCATTCAACATATCCTGTGTTTGAGTATATTTTTTTGTAGAAGTTGAAGCAGTTTCCAAATTCTTTACAAATTTGTCGGAAACTTCAACAACAGAGCTTAAATCATTCAACTGTTTGGCTGTATTTGTTAAACTTTTAATGCCATCTGATAATTTTTCAATATCACTTTCGAGCAGCGAAGCGCTTTTATAACTTAAAGGTTGCGATACTGTCATTTGATTGCCACCATTCGAAAGATTTAACTTCTCACTTCCTTCTGAAAAATCAAATACATTATTCCAATTAAATTCTTTTAGAGGTTTATCAAAGACACCTATTGCGAATATAAGAACCTCAGTCAACATACCAACCATTAACATTTGATCGGCATACTTCAAATGTAAAATTTTAAATAAAGCACCTAAAATTACTATAGCAGCGCCTAAACTATAAGCTGCGCCAATTATGCGTTTTACGGTATATGAATTCCACAGAATATCAAATTTTGATTGCTGAGCCATAATTTTTATGTTTTTGTTGTTAATTTATTTTTTTATTCACCATTGAATGCGCGAACGCATCTAAATCCAATATAAGGGCGACTTTCAAACTGATATTCATAAGTTCGAACACCGCATTGTAAGTAATAGGCTACATCTTTCCAAGATCCACCTTTTATAACTTTTCGTTTAAGCACATCTGCATCATCCTTTTTTGCACTATACTGATAGTTTGGATTCATATCATAAACCAAAAGATTTGAAGTATGAGTAAATGCCGATGAAGTCCATTCTGCTATATTTCCGGCCATATCATATAATCCATAGTCATTTGGAGGAAACGAGGCAACTTTCATTGGCGTTGAGCCGGTATCGTCGGTGTAACTTCCTCGCATTGGTTTAAAATTCGCAAGATAACAACCTTTCGAATCTCTTACATAGTTTCCACCCCAGGGATACATGTTCATTGATTTTCCTCCACGGGCGGCATATTCCCATTCGGCTTCAGTAGGCAATCTGTATTCCTGGGCCTGAATTTTGGATGCGCTATATAATAAATTGGTTCTCCAATCGCAAAATGCCTGTGCCTGCTCCCATGTTACACCCACAACCGGATAGTTATTATATCCCGGATGGGAAAAATACATCCGCATTTTGGGGTCATTATAAGAAAATTGAAAATCGCGAATCCACATCATAGTATCAGGATATATATTTACAATTTTCTTTGAAATAAAATCATTTCTCGAACGCAATTTTCGTTCAATTGTTTTATTGATAATTATGCCATTTTCGTCAACATAAGAAGTATCGACTCTTACTTTTGCATTATGAGGATAAGCGCCGGTATTCACATTATACTTATTGCCCGCCAATGCTGCCTGATCATAATTAATCCACTCATACATATAGGTAAACCTACCGGGATTGAGTTGTTTTTTTCGGGAAAAACCGCTTAAATCATAATAATAAAAATAATTCAGAATACGTTGTATAGTGGTATCCTTCGAAGTCCATGGAATAACTGATTTCCAGTTTAGAGGTACTTTTTCAAGTTCTTCGGGAGTTAAATTCGGGATTTCCGCTTTATCGTGGTACGTGAAAAATTTTTCATAGCCATTAACGTTTTCTGCTATGAGTTTCCGTCGGGCAATTGAATCGCGTACCCAATAAACGAACTGACGATATTCATCATTGATTATTTCGGTTTCGTCCATCCAAAAAGCCTCAACTGTAACATTTACAGGTTTATCGCTAACCGAACCGAGTGCCGACTGATCATTGGCACCCATCATAAACGATCCACGTTTAATATAAACCATACCATAAGGCTGATTTTCGTTAAATCCACCTCCGCTTAAAACTTTATTTGAAGTTCCAACAAGTTCACCCGCAGGTTTATTACATGAGAGCAGTAAAAAAACTACAAATAGAAATATAAGATTTTTTTTCATTTTCTGTTCCAAAATTTTTTTTTAAAAATCAGATATGATTAATTTTCATGTTTATAACATTCTAATGCTCTTGTATCGTGAATTTCTTTTCCCAAATACATACGCAAAATTGTAACGGAGCAAAATTTCGTGAGAGCCTGAACTACCAATAATTATTCTTGATGTGGGCAAATCATATGAGTATCCCGCAGAAAGTCCACCTGCAATATTTATTCCTGCTAATAACACCACAGCATCTTCTAATCGATATGTTAAACCACCCCAGTACTTCTGATCGTATTCCAAGATTCCTGAAACATCGAACTGAAAAGTAGAAAAATTACTTTTTATGAGCATTGAAGGTTTAAGTTCAAACTTGCTCTCAGGCCAACTATATCCTGTTCCGGCAGTTAAATACATAATTCCATTTTGTTGAAACTGTGTAGTTTCGCCCCAATTAACTTTCGGATTATTCAGATGTTTATAAGAAAGTCCTGCCCATGTTTTACCAATAGTGTACCACGCTCCTAAACCAATATCGAAAGAAATTCCGGATACTGATGTTTGTGGTATATCGCCATCAGCAGTGATATCATGATATTCTCCTAAGGTTACACCATGGGATTGAACGCTATCGCCGCTAAAACCGATACTGATAAAACCTATATCTGTTCCTGCGCTTAAAACTCCTTTCCCAAGTTTAATTTTATATGCATACATTAAATGTATGCCCTGATTTACGAACAATCCAACTCTATCGTTGTAAAAGTTAAGTCCGACAGCGTGATTGGTTGTACCTGTTTTAAAAGGAGAATTAATGCTGAAATTAGTTATTCTACCTCCATTTGGCATACCAATCCACTGTAAACGGTGCTGTCCTGCAACTTCAATCATACCACTTTCTCCTGCCGCCGCAGGATTTATAGTTGAAAGATTGAGCATATATTGACTGTACTGAGCATTAAACTGAGAAAATACCGACCTTATGCAAACAACTGAAAATAAAATAAGAAGAATTTTTTTATTCATGAATTTTCTCACTTAATTATTCTCACAATCCCTTTGGTTTTATTTTTTTTCGGATTGCGTAATTATTCAAACTGAAAATGTTTAAAAAAATTGTTTGCAGATTGAGTAAGTTTAAAAAATAATTCTCTTTTCTATAAAAACGCAATTTGAAAATATATATTTTCTCAGTACTCTTCTTCGTTGAAGAAAAAGTCCTCTTTACTTGGATAATCCGGCCAAATATCCTCAATACATTCGTAAATTTCACCCTCGTCCTCAATTTCCTGTAAATTTTCAATTACTTCAAGAGGCGCACCCGACCGTATCGCATAATCTATTAGTTCATCCTTAGTCGCCGGCCATGGCGCATCTTCAATTTTCGAAGCTAATTCTAAAGTCCAATACATAAATATCTGTAAATTTTTATATTAATAAGAATTTTGTATTTCCTGTTTTTTCTGCAAAAATAGAATTTTTTTTATGAAAAACTACTTTTTCCAGTATATTTCTTCGGTATTATACGTTAAATTTACGTATCGCGCTAAAACAAAGAAGAAATCGGACAATCTATTCATAAACTCACATAATTGTTCTGCCGACTTATAGTAGCCAATAACGAGTTGAATATTTCTCTCGGCGCGTCGTGAAATTGTACGGCAAACATGCGCTAATGCTGAAGAGCGATTTCCACCCGGCAAAATAAAATTTCTTAGCTCCGGAAGAGTTAAATTCATGTTGTCGATTTCGTCTTCGAGTAATTTGACATCAGAATTACTAATTTCAGAGGCACTATTTATAGCGGATTTTTCAGCATCAGTAGCCAAAAACGAACCTATAACGAATAATTTATTTTGGATAAAATACAACATTTGACGTGAATTATCAGGGACTTCGTACGTTAAAAGTAATCCCACAAAGGAGTTAAGCTCGTCAACAGTACCATAAGCTTCAAGCCTTTTATCTGATTTACTAATTCTGGTGCCACCAATTAGCGCCGTTGTACCTTTATCGCCTGTTTTGGTATATATTTTCATTATTATGATTTATATTTTTTCTCTGAGTAAAAAATGAAATTCTTCAATTGTTATAAAAGTATGTTTTATTCAAGTAATATGTTTGTTATAATTTTTTCTGATTTATTTCAAAAAAGTATTTTATAATGTTTTTTATTCAAATCAGGATTTAGAAAAACTATTCCCATTTCAAATGTATCAATAGTAGCAGTTACTTTTTCATACCCTTTAATCTGCTTCCATGCATTCATCATATCTCCTGACCAGTAAATATCATCAATAATAAAAACTGAATTATCATGTGCTTTGCTTAAACATAATTCAAAATACCTGAGCAGTGGTTCAGCTCTGTGATTGGCATCAATAAAAAATATGTCGATGTTATCAAAATCACTTAAAGTTGAAGCTAAAGTATTGTCGATATTGCCAATAATAATTTTTATATTTTCAATGCCTATTTCATTAAAATTATTTTGTGCAACTTTAGCAATTTCGGGGCAACCTTCAAATGTAATAATATTTGCCCTTTCAGATGCTGAAGCAAGATAAGAAGTGCTTATTCCAAATGATGTTCCAAGTTCAATTATATTTTCCGCTTTAAAATTGTGAACAATACGAAAAAGCAGTTGTGCGTATTTTCTGCGTTTAAGCGATTTGAGTGCAATATCCGAAATTTTCCGATTGATGCTTTTTCCTGCTCCAAAATCCGTAACAGAAATTTTTGACTGATTGTTTAATAATTTTTCGCGCTGTTGCTCTATTTTATTATAAATATAATAAGGATGCTTTTCGTAAATTACATTTTGTACAAAATCATAAATAAATGGCGAGTGAATTCCATGTCCGCCTGAATTACGGGCGGTGAACAAATGACACAAATATCTAAATATAAATTTTAGCTTTGACACAGATTACGTTTTCAGATTATTTCTATACCTTCATTTTTACAAATTTCAAGAGCTAATTCACGTAACTTGAATTTTTGAATTTTTCCGCTACCGGTTAATGGATAACTATCGGTAAAAAATACGTAACGGGGTATTTTATAACGTGCTATTTTCTCACGACAAAACTCTCTAACATCGTCTTTATCAAAATTTGCATCCGGTTGGCGAATAATAAAAGCTGCAACATCTTCGCCATAACGCGGCGAAGCAATAGCAATTACCTGAACATCCTTTACACCTGGCATTGCATATAGAAACTCCTCAATTTCACGAGGTGAGATATTTTCGCCACCGCGAATTATCATATCCTTTATCCTGCCCGTAATTCGGAAATTTCCATCGGAATCTTTTACTCCAAGATCTCCTGAATGTAAATATCCGTTTTTATCAATCGTGGCTTCAGTGGCTTCTATGTTTTTGTAATAACCCTTCATCACGTTGTATCCACGGCAACACATTTCTCCTTCAACTCCAACAGGACATTCTTCACCTGTAGCCGGATTTAAAACAGCAACTTCAGTAAATTCAAATTCATGCCCTACAGTCGTACATCGAACTTCGAATGAATCGTCAATACGGGTTTGAGTCATCCCTGGTGAAGTTTCGGTAAGTCCGTAAACACTGGTAATATCCATGAACATTTTTTTATTCACTTTTTTCATCAACTCTATCGGGCAAAGCGCACCTGCCATTATTCCTGTTCGCAACGAACGCATATCGAACATATCGAACATTGGATGATTAAGCTCGGCAATGAACATAGTAGGTACTCCGTAAAGTGCCGTACAACGTTCTTTGTGTATCGAAGCCAAAACCAAAAGCGGGTCAAAACGTTCGACCATAACCTGTGTGCAACCATGAGTAAGACAATTCATTGTTGCAAGTACCACTCCAAAGCAGTGAAACAAGGGAACGCAAACACAAAGTTTATCATCGGCAGTAAATGTCATGTGTTCGCCTGTAAGAAATCCATTATTGGAAATATTATGGTGCGAGAGCATTACTCCTTTCGGAAAACCTGTGGTTCCTGAAGTATATTGCATGTTTACTACATCATGACAATTTATACTTTTCTTAATTTGAAGTAATTCATCATCGTCGCGAAAATTACCCAACAATAAAATTTCGGAAGTATTGTACATGCCCCGATACTTTTCCTGACCAATATAAACTACGTTTTTCAACCGAGGAAAACGTTCGGAAAAGAGTTTACCGCGCTGACAACATTTTAATTCAGGCAGCAATTCATAAATTGTATCGATATAATTATTTCCGGCTATGCCATCGGTAAGGCAAAGCGTATGCATATCGGAGTTTTCGATAATATATGCAAGTTCGTGCGATTTATAGTTTGTATTAACTGTAATAGCTACAGCGCCAAGTTTTGCACATGCATAAAGAAATGTTAACCAATCGGGAACGTTTTGCGCCCAAATGCCAACGTGAACACCCTTTTTAACTCCAACAGATAGTAATCCTTTCGCCATTTTATCAACACGACGATTAAATTCACGCCACGTAAAACGAAGATTTCGGTCGGAATAAACGATATATTCTTTTTCGGGAGTAAAATTAGCCCAGTGTTCAAGCCAATCGCCTAATGTTCGGTCGGATAACTGCATGATTGTGAATGAAAATTTATTTTAAATCTATACCTTGAAATTTCTAATTGAACACAGTTTTTCAACTTTTAAATTGGAGTATAAACAACTGCTAAAATTTTCGCAGATTTATTTTCGGCTGCATTAACCAAATGTTCAACAATTGAATCGTAATAAATACTATCGCCAGCTTCAAGCGTATAACTTACGTTTCCGTAATTAATTTTTATTACTCCCTCTAAAACAAAAATAAATTCTTCACCTTCATGCGATGACAATATCTGTTCGCGGGGTTGAGCAGGATTGATATCTATAATAAACGGCTCCATGTGTCTTCCCGCTTTGTTTCCGGCAAGGGAGTAAAAATCGAGATGAGAACTCGAAACTGAAAGCTGACTTGAGAATGTTACCGGTTCACGTTTGTTTGACTGACGATGAATAACGGGTTCGGAAGTTTCAACATCGTCGAGAAATGTCCCTAGCCTGACTCCAAGCGAACGCGCAATTTTAATGAGCGGCGCAAGCGATGGAATTTCTTCGATATTTACGATAGTTTCAATTTGCTGTACAGTAAGACCCGTACGATCAGCAAGTTCATCGAAACTTATATTTTTTTCGATACATAAGGTAAGAATTTTTTCACCTACAATATTTCTTTTCATAAAAATCAGTTTTTTGATTCTTTGTTCAACAATTCGGCGTATCGTTTCTCATCTGAAAGAATTTCGAGCGTCTTTTTTAAATCATTATCGGTACGCAGCGAATACTCTATGACCCCTTTCTGATAAAAATATCTTTTAATAATTTCAAGACTTAACAGTTCTGATATTTCTTCTTTATTATCAATAATATTTTTAGATACATCAGGGATAATTTTTGCTTTCAGCGCATCAAATTCTTCTTTAGCAATTGTATCAAGACCTTCAAATTCAGCCATCTCGAGCAATTCGTTGAAGTATTTTTCAGTTTGTGTGGTATAAGTAAATTTTTTATCGATCAGATATTTACTAAATGCTTCAAAATCGACATCCGGTAACTTAAAATCAGAAGGCTTGGCAATATTTTGATGTTTCGATTGAAATATTGTAGCAAAATCGAAATAATGATTTTGAGCATAAATGTAATATGCAATGTTAAGTTTGCGGTTATCCTGAGTTACCAAATCGGGAACAATTCCACCGCCATCGCGCACTTTTCGACCATTTACGGTACTAAACACCGTAGTTAAACTGTCGGGTACACGACCTACGCTGCCATCTTCATTTCGGTGTGTGTAGTCAATAGCCTGAATGCATCGTCCACTTGGAATGTAATAACGGGCTGTGGTTATTTTTAAATGTCCTCCAAAGCCTACAGGACGGATATTTTGCACCAAACCTTTTCCGAATGTACGTTCGCCCACAATCACGCCACGATCAAGATCCTGAATAGCTCCGGCCAAAATTTCGGAAGCTGAAGCTGAGGAACGATTGGTAATAATGGCGAGTTTCATATCCGGGAAAATTGGATTTGCCGGAGTTTTGTACACTCTTTCTACTTGCTGATTTTTGCCTTTAGTTTTAACAACTTCGGTTCCCTTTGGCAAAAAATATCCCAAAATTTTCACAGCTTCGTCTATTAATCCGCCTCCATTATTTCGTAAATCAATAATTAGGGAATTAATGTGTTTTTGTTTAACCAAGTCGGAAACAACGGTTTTTAATTCGTAAGCAGATTTATCGGTAAACTCTGTCAACATAACATACCCAACATTATTTTGGAGCACGCCTGAATACGAAACCGGATTTATCTGAATTTTTTCCCTTTTAAAAGTTTTTACCACAGGTTTATTTTCGCCATATCTTTTAAGTTTCAGCCTAATTTCAGTGTTAGGCTGACCTTTGAGCATTTCGCTAACCTTGCTCACAGTAAAATTTTTCACATCTATTCCATCAATTTCAAGAATAATATCGCCGGCTCTTATATCGTTTTTTTGCGCGGGCATTCCTTCGTAAGGTTCCGAAATACAAACATACTCGCCCACTTTGGTAATAAGCGAACCAATTCCGCCATACTCACCTGTTGTCATAAATTTCAGATCAGAAGTTTCCTCTTCGGGCATATAAACAGTATAAGGATCAAGCTCGGCAAGCATATTGTCGATAGCGGATTTTAGCAGTTTATCGTAATTGAGTGTATCGGCGTAATACATATCAAGTTCACGTAAAACTGAATTAAAAACAGTAAAATTCTTGTTAATTCTGAAAGTTTTATTACCGTTTGAATAAACAGAAGTCAGAATAAATCCTGCAAATAGAAATGAAATTAAAGTACGTTTTAAAAAAAATTGCATCGGGTTAAATAATATTGAATTAGTAATAATCAGTAAGTAAAAATATATGCTTGACAAAAAATTTTTTACGAAAAGCAGCCACAAAATTAAAAAAAACTCTTTAAGCGGATATTTTATCGAAGGTAAAAATAAAAAAATTATGATAAAAAAAATACTGAATCAATTTTTAATTAGAATTCAGCACCCATAATTTTATAAATAAATATCTCATACAATTCCCAATAACTTTTTGGTATTAAAATCTGTAATTCCGTTGAAGTATTTATTAATTAACTTCTGAATTAGAGTGTTATCAGGTTCTACAAATGAGAATAATGTTAACGATGATAGAAATTTAATACTATCAGTATAACCAAAAATATCAACAGGATTATTTCGGGGAATATTTAGCAGAATTTCCAAACATTCATGGTATCTGTTTCGGAGGATAGGGTCCGAAAAAAAAGCACGAGCTTCATCAATACCGATTATACCATAAAATTCCGATAAGGAGCTATGTCCAAGTCCCTTTAGTTGTGGAAAAACATACCACATCCAGTGCGATTGTTTCTTTCCGGCGTTAAGCTCATTCAGTACTGTTTCAAAAACACGATTCTGTGCATTAACAAATCTATCTAATTGATATAAATCGCTCATTTATAGATATATAATTAACATTCAATCACAATTTTACATTGGGAGGCAAAAATTCGGAAATATCTTTTCCATACGATATTAAATCGCGAGCCACAGTTGAAGATATATGCGAGTAGGCGGCTTCGGTAAAAAGAATTACAGTTTCAAGTCCTGTTAAAATACGATTTGTATCGGCAATAGTACGCTCAAACTCAAAATCGCCGATTGAACGCAATCCTCTCAGAGCAAAACGGGCATCAACCGATTTTGCAAAATCTATCGTTAGGGAGTTATAAGACAAAACTTTAACTCTCGATTCGCCGGAAAAAGCCTGTTTAATCATATCGAGTCTTTTCTCAACGGAAAACAATGTTTTTTTTGATTGATTTGTACCAATACCGATAATTATTTCATCGAAAATCTCAAGACCTCTCAAAACAATACTGTAATGTCCAATAGTAAAAGGATCGAATGAACCCGGAAAAATTGCTCTTTTGAAATTTAGCCCGATATTTGTTGAAGGTATATTTGTGTTTTTCAAATTCATTTTATTAACGTTTTATTTTGAAAAATTTCGATTCAGATGTAAATACCATATAACATTACACATTTTATAAACTTTTTTTTGCCACAAAGATATTGAAAATATCATTTAATGATAATTTATATTGAAATAAGTAAGTCAAAAAAACAAATTTTTAAATAAAGTTATATATATTTGTGCCGATAAAAGTTTTCAGAAAAAACAATAAGTCAAAAAAATAAATTTCCCATTTTATTCTGTAAATCTGTGTTATCTCAATTTTAAAAAAATTAATATTGTATAATTGAAAAAACTATCTTTATGAAACGCTTAATAACAATTTCGTTGGTATTGTTGCTAATTATATCATCAGCAACAGCTCAGTTAAATTTTGGAGTAAGAGCAGGTTATAATTCGTCTTTATCAGTAAACAACTTCGGATCCATTTTTGATGGAACTTATAATCTGAATTCTGTCCAAAACGAACTTTGGAATAATTTTCAGGCCGGTGTATTTGCGCGGGTATTTATGGGAAAATTGTATTTTGAGCCTGCTTTAATGTATTCGCTCGAGAAAAAAGATTTGAATTTTAAAGATGTAGCGAGTGGAGATATCAAATTTGATTCAATCGCGGACATCAAAACCTTAGATATACCGCTTATTCTTGGGCTTAAAGTACTCGATTTGAAATTGGCGAACGTAAGAGTTTTTGCCGGGCCAAAACTCAGATTCAACGCAGGCTCTACTCCAACTATTAAAAACGATCAGGGAGAGTATGATATGGATAATTTTACCGCGCAGGTAAAAAAAGCGAACTTAGGACTTGAAATTGGCGCGGGTATCGATGTACTTATGTTTGCGCTTGATTTCCGTTACAATTTAATTAGCAATATGTACGAAACTAAAATGGAAAATGTGAAGTTTGATCCCGCAAGTACTTTTTTGGTTACTCTTGGATGGAAACTATTCTAATTCAAACAAATTAGTTTTAGTGTTTTTGCAAAAATACTGCCTGTTTTCTTTAACCTGAAAACAGGCTTTTTTATTAAAAAAAATATCATTATGTTCCGAATAAAATAAATTGTTATTCATAAATTTAAATTAGTTTTACTTTGACAGATTGTATTATTTTTTATTTATTATGTGTAATTTTTTCTTTGTGAGACTTTGTCCTTATTGTGGAACTTTGTGTAATAGTTGTAACATAAAGTTGCAAAAAAAAAGAAACAAAAATCACAAAATTATCATTAATTAATAAGTTGAAAATATATTTGTTTATATATTATTCTTTGAGGTTTTAAATCTGTCAAAGTAAAATTAGATAATTTGGTAATCGAACGAATTTAATTAATCACCTGAATTGTATTATCTTTGCAATTCTTTTTAAAACAAAAATTTGGCTATAAAAAATGAATTTAGAAACTACTATTCAGGATATTGTTATTTCGGCAGTTAAATCGCTATATGAGTTAGAAACCGGCGCGAAAGAAGTTCAGATACAGAAAACAAAAAAAGAATTTGATGGAGACATTACTGTGGTTGTCTTTCCTTTTGTAAAAGCAGCTCGTAAATCGCCTGAAGCTACAGCCGATGAAATTGGCAATTTTATAGTTAATAATTCCGATAAAGTATCAGGTTTCAATGTAATTAAAGGATTTTTAAATCTGAAAATCGCTCAAAAGTACTGGATTGAAAGTTTAAACAGCATTTTCCCTGATGAACTTTTCGGCACAAAACCAATAAAACCGGAAGCCGATGTAATGATGATTGAATATTCATCGCCCAACACCAACAAACCTCTGCATTTAGGACATATCCGCAATAATTTATTAGGTTTCAGCATTTCTGAAATTCAAAAAGCCAATGGTTGGGACGTAGTGAAAACCAACATTGTGAACGACAGAGGTATTCATATTTGTAAATCGATGTTGGCTTGGAAACTTTTCGGAAACGGCGAAACACCTGAAAATACCGGAATGAAAGGCGACCATTTGGTTGGAAAATACTATGTTATTTTCGACCAAAAATACAAGGCAGAAATTAAGGAGTTAATTGAAAAAGATGGATTGAGTGAAGAAGAAGCAAAAAAAAGCGCTCCACTTATACTTGAGGCTCAACAAATGTTGCTCGCTTGGGAAAACAACGACCCGGAAATTCGCAAATTATGGGAAACCATGAACGGTTGGGTTTACACCGGTTTTGATGAAACATATAAAAAGTTGGGTGTGGATTTTGATAAAATTTATTATGAATCGGAAACTTACCTCGAAGGAAAAGAGAAAGTACTCGAAGGACTCTTAAAAGGCGCTTTTTATCAGAAAGAAGACAGTTCGGTTTGGGCTGATTTAACCGAAAACGGACTCGATCATAAATTGCTGTTGCGCTCCGATGGAACTTCGGTTTACATGACACAGGATATTGGCACAGCCAAACTCCGTTACGATGATTACAACATCAAAAAAATGGTTTATGTAGTAGGAAACGAACAAAACTATCATTTTCAGGTGCTTTCCGTATTACTTGATAAACTTGGCTTCAGCTGGGGAAAAGATTTATTTCATTTTTCGTATGGAATGGTTGAATTACCCGAAGGAAAAATGAAAAGCCGCGAAGGTACTGTGGTTGATGCCGATGATTTGATTACAGAAATGATAGAAACTGCGCGGGAAACATCGGAAGAGTTGGGAAAATTAGATAATTGCACCGAAGAAGAAAAATCGGAAATTGCCCGCATGGTTGGTTTGGGAGCCTTGAAATATTTTATTCTCAAAGTTGATCCTAAAAAGAATATGACATTCAATCCGAAGGAATCGATAGATTTTAACGGTAATACTGGACCATTTATTCAATACACTCATGCACGCATTAAATCTGTTTTACGTAAAGCTTATGATTCAGGCATAAATTTTGACAATCCTATTCAGCAAGAATTGGAAATTTCGGAAAAAGAAAAAAATCTGATACAGCTGACAATTGAATTTCCGGGAGTTATTACAGAAGCCGGAAAAGAATTCAGCCCAGCATTAATAGCTAATTATTGCTATGAACTGGTTAAAGAGTACAATCAGTTTTATCACGACTTTTCAATTTTGAGGGAAGAAAACGCCAAATTACGCAATTTCAGACTGCAACTTTCTGCCATTGTTGCCCGAATTATAAAAACCGGAATGCATTTGTTAGGAATTGAAGTACCTGAGAGAATGTGATTAAATTACACATTTTGTTCAAACTTAAAAGACACAGGAAAATGAAAAATTCATTACGAAATTTATCTATTATCATCATTTTAGTTCTTCTGAACTCCTGCTCTGCGGGTTACAGAGCATATAAAAAAGGCAACTATTATCAAGCCTGTGTTGAATCTGTTGAATTGCTAATGAGATCTCCGGGCAACCAGAAAGCACAGTTTACGCTTTCTAAAGCATATCCACTCGCAATGAACACAGCTCAAAGGGAAATTGAGAATGCTCAGGCCAGCAATGATCCATCAAAATATGATATAATAGTGGCTGAACTTGAAAAAGTAAATTATCTTGCCGATTTAATTTATAAAACACCAAAAGCAAACGAAATTATTCCGACACCTGTTGAGTTTATTCCTCAACTTTCGGAAGCAAAAGAAAAGGCAGCCCATCAGGCATATATTTTAGGTGAAAAAGCAATGACCGCGGGCACGATGGAACAAGCCCGCATGGCATATCAATATTTTACAAAAGCAAATAACTATATTAAAGGATATTTAGACGTTATGCGCAGAATAGAAGATGCAAAATATCTTGCCACACTCAGAGTTTTGATTGAAAGGCCTTTGACTTCTTCGCGTTATCAGCTTACCGCCGATTTTTTTGCCGATAATTTTATTTACGAAATTACAAAGAATCAACGCAATCCGTTTGTACGTTATTATACTGCTCAGGAAGCATATAACCTCAACATGAACAATCCCCATCATGTTCTTGTGCTTGATTTCGCTGATTTTCGTATTTCGGATTACAGCGATAAAAGCAGTGTCCAGAATTTTAAACGGGACAGTGTTCCGGCACAATCAAAAAATGCAGAAGGTAAATACGTAACGGTTTATATCACAGCAAATGCTAAAGTTACAACTTTTGTACGCGAAATATTTTCCTCAGGAATTTTAAGTGTAAGAGTTTACGAAAACATTTCGAATAAACTTATAGAGCAACGTGCTTTTGAAGGCAGATATGTATGGTCAACTACTTGGGGGAGATATTCGGGCGATGACAGAGCATTATCAGAACAACAAAAAGCATTTTGCAGAAAAAATCCTGATATTCCACCCTCGAATCAGCAACTGTTTTTTGAATTTACACAACCAATTTTCCAGCCGGCAACTTCGTTTATCAGATCGGTTTATACCAGATATTAAAAAAGCTCCCAACCGGGAGCTTTTCATTATTCTTCATCTTCTATTTCGTCGGATTCATTTTCTACCTCGAAAACCGAAAGTTGCCTTCTGAAAACTTCATCAAGTGAAATCTGGAATGTTTCGGTATGTGCAATTCCATCTATTCCAACCATCCTATCGACAATAATATGCAGTAAATGCTTATTATCGCGGGCAAATATTTTAACAAACATGGCATATTTTCCTGTAGCATAATGACATTCTACTATCTCTGGAATTCTTTTCAAATCTTCAACAACCTTAGCCATCATTTTTACATCGCGTACGGTTATACCTACAAATGCACAAGTCTGATATCCTACACGATAATTATCGATAACAAACTCGGAACCTTTGATGATTCCGGTATTCCTCAGCTTTTGAATACGCTGATGAATTGCTGCTCCGGAAACATTACATTCTCTTGCAACTTCCAAAAAAGGAATACGTGCATCCTGCGATATAAGTTGCAGAATTTTTTTATCCAACCGATCAATTTGATGTTGTGCCATGATGTTTCTCAAAAAATAACTTTATTGTATTTGTTTTGCATGAATATACTGCAAATATATTAATATTTTTAATAAGAAAGCTCCTTAATTGAACAAATTGTAAGAAAATAATTGTTTACAAACAAAAAACTATACATTTCTGAATATTTTGTGCAAGTTATAAGCCGTTTTCAACTGAGTTTAATGTGTGTTTGTTCTGTACTTGCCTTCGTTGAGGTCGTCGAGCATACTCAGATAACTCTGAAAGCGCGATGAACTAATAAAATTATCAGTTAATGCTTTTTGCACAGCACAATCCGGTTCATGAATATGGGTGCAATCGGAATAACGACAATCTTTAGAAAAGTGAAATATTTCCTTGAAATAATGGCTTACTTCATATTTTGTCATATCATAAGTGCCAAAACCTTTTATCCCGGGTGTATCTATAACAATTCCTCCTTCGGGCAATTCAAACATTTCCGAAAATGTTGTTGTATGCATTCCTCTGTTATGATAGTCCGAAATCTGCCCTGTACGTAATTGAGCACCCGGAATTAATTCATTTATTAAAGTTGATTTTCCGGCGCCGGAATTTCCTGAAAACAGAGAGGTTTTATCTTTAAGAAATTCAGTAAGTTTATTAATATTATCTTTGGTTTTAGCTGATACTTTAAAAACAGGATATCCTATATTTTCGTAAAGAAAAATTAGTGCATCGAGGTATTCAATTTCGTGAGAAGTATAAAGGTCAAATTTATTAAAAATTATGCAGGCAGGTACTCTGTACGCTTCGCATGTAGCTAAAAACCTGTCGATAAACACCGTAGAAGTTGGCGGATAATTAATAGTTACTACCAAAGCCGACAAATCAATGTTGGCAGCAAGAATATGCGATTGTTTTGAGAGATTCGACGATTTACGAACAATGTAATTTCTACGATTATCAATTTCCGAAATCAATCCTGTTCCATCGGGTGTAAGTGTATAGGTTACAATATCGCCTACAGCTACCGGATTTGTACTTTTAATATCTTTTAAACGCAAATTTCCTTTAATTTTACATTCCGAAACAGTATTATTATCAGTATTTTTCACCTGATACCAGCTTCCTGTATTTTTAACAACAAGACCTCTCATTTATTTATATTATGTGAAGAATGAAGAAATAGTGTTTTTACTTTAAAAAAGCACATGTGAATTTTAATTGTATATTTTATCAAACAAATGTAGGTAAAAATATTTTTATTAGGTTCGGTTTTCAGAAATCATATCTGAAATTTAAAATGCTTCTGTTGCAGTAATGTAAAATTGCATTTTCTCACCATAATTATTCTTGGCAATATCCACCCGTAAATGAACACGCGCATCGTTTAATCTGTAACGTAAACCTACGCCATAAGCCACTTTTATCTTATCAATCATAGGCGATTGATAATTCATAACATCGCCAGCCGATAGAAAAACTGCAGCTTTGAGGCGTTTGTAAACAGGTAAACGATATTCAGTTTGCAATAAAGCCAATAAATTATCGCGATACATTCCCTGACGAAAACCACGCAAAATATCTCTACCGCCTAATGTTGGTAAAAGTTGAAAAGGAATTTCATGTGAACTTAAAGCGCTTTCAAAATACATTTGCCATGCAAATACATGTTCGCCAAAAAGGCGGAGATAATGCCTCACATCAAATGTAAAATCACTTATGGAATGTGTACTGCCTAATCCTTCTTTTGAAAACGCGATAGTTGTTTTTGCAAAAACTCCTTTGTAGGGATAAAACTGATTATCGCGACTATCGAATGAGATTAATGCTCCCAAAGATGTACTATAGAATGGCTCTTTCCAGCCTTCAGAACCAAAACGATTGAAAATTTCATCGCGAACAGCATCAAATCCCACACCCGGAAATAATTTTTCGTACCTTATATTTAGTTGTGGACCGATATAAATTTTGGATGTTAAAGCATATTGAGGTTGCAGTGTAAGTCCAAAAACATTTGAGGTAAACAATTGCTCAATATTTGTAGGTTTATTACCGATTCCATAATAAAAATCGGGATATTTTCGGAAATTCAGATTGGAGTAAAAATACCATTTATTATCGGCTAAATATATTTTAGGTGTGATATTAAAAATGAACTGTTTCAACAATGTATAATCGGCGCTGCCCGAGATGGAGCTGATACGTTTCAAATCGTTGCTTTTAAAATAATAACCTCCGGCAATTCCTCCTAACCAACTTGTTTCCTGCTGATAACCCGGATGCGGAATAATAAACAAGCTTTTTCGCACTGCAACAGAATCGGAGCTACTTACCGCAATGGCAAAGTTGCATAATAAAAAAAATATAAGTAAAATTCCTTTTTTAAAAGACATTGACTTTCTATATGATACAAAATCAGCCATTCCTTATGGAATGACTGATCAATTTTGATGAAACGAAAATTTGATTTAAACAGTCATTATCTCTTTTTCCTTTAATGCGAGCATATCATCAATTTTTTTAATGTACTTATCGTGAATTTTTTGTACTTCAGCTTCCGAATCCTTTTCAACATCTTCTGGTAAACCATTCTTAACCATCTTTTTAAATGTATCAATGGCTTCTCTACGTGCATTGCGTATCGAAATTTTTGCTTCTTCACCTTCGTGTTTTACTTGTTTGGCAAGTTGCTTACGGCGTTCTTCGGTAAGCGGCGGAATTCCCAACCGAATGGTTTCTCCATTGTTCATAGGTGTTATTCCCACATCTGAATTCAGAATAGCTTTTTCAATAGGGCCAATCATAGCTTTTTCCCAAGGCTGAATAGTAATTGTTTTTGCATCGGGTGTTGTTATTGTAGCCACATTAGAAATGGGTACATGCGACCCGTAGTATTCAACCCGAACTCCATCGAGTATGCGCGCATTTGCTTTACCTGCCCGTATGTGAGCCAAAGCTTCATCCAGAAAAAGTATGGTTGCTTCCATGCTATCCTGGGCTTCTGTGATAATTGGTTTTACGTCTTGCATATGATTTTATTTTACCTTTTCTTAACCCTCTCAAAAGGAAAGGGAGAAGGTTATATAATGAAAATTTTTATTTTAATTTTCTCCTTAGTTTCTCAATTTCCAAATTTCTGAGTTTTTTAATTTCTCAATTTCTTAGTTTCTCAATTTCTTAGTTTCTCAATTTCTTAGTTTCTCAATATCTTAATTCTCTTTCAGGAATTATTCTTTACTAAGGTCCCAATATTTTCTCCGCTCATTACCTTTTTCAGATTTCCTGGTGTATCCATATCGAAAACATAAATTGGCATATTATTTTCCTTACACATAGTGGTGGCTGTTAAATCCATTACTTTCAAATTAAGGTTATAAATTTCATCGTAAGTGATTTCATCGAATTTTGTGGCTGTTGGGTCTTTTTCAGGATCGGCAGTGTAAACTCCATCCACACGTGTACCTTTCAGCATCACATCGGCTTCAATTTCAATTGCCCTGAGCGATGAGCCTGTATCGGTAGTAAAAAAAGGATTTCCTGTTCCACCCGACAAAATTACAACTTCTCCATTTTCAAGACTTTGAACAGCCTTTTGCTTTGAATAAAATTCTCCTACGGGTTCCATTCGGATCGCGGTTAAAACTCTCGATTTTACTCCTGCAGCCTGCAATGCAGAATTAAGCGCAAGGCTATTTATAACCGTTGCCAGCATTCCCATTTGGTCGCCCTGAACACGGTCAAAACCTTTAGAAGCGCCACTTAATCCGCGAAAAATATTTCCACCTCCAATTACAATTCCTACCTGTACGCCCATTCCGGCTATTTCGGCTATTTGCTGAGCATACTCGCCAAGTCGTTTTTCATCAATTCCGTATTGCTTCTCGCCCATAAGCGATTCGCCACTCAACTTTAATAGTATCCGTTTAAATTTCAACATAAATATCCTAAAGCTTATTTATTTTTCAACAAAAATAAATATTTTGAACGGGATGTGCAAACCAAATCAATTTACAAATGAAATAATACATCAAAAGCAATACAGTCGAATTATTTCCTTCGCGGATTTTTAGGAAACCAACCTTTCTCCACTCTCTTTTTTTGTTGAAAAAGTTCGAGAATTGTCCACAGCGATGAAAACCCAAATACTCCACACAATGAAGAAATTATTACATTACTCACAAAAAATGAACCTGCTATAGCTACAATTCCAATAAGCAGAAAAATCCACCAAACAGATGTGCCGAAATAATATTCAGTTTTAATCACAACAGGATGAAAAAAACCAATAATTATGAAAGCTGATAATCCAACTAAAACGCCGGATAAATTGTTTGATAAAATAAAATCCATTATATTCGTATTTTTCTGCAAAAATAAAAAAAAAGAAATTTTACTGTATAAAAATAAAACTGAAAAAAATGAATAATTTGAAATTCAAAAACGGAGATATATTCCCAAAATTTGGTCTTGGCACCTGGCTCTCAAAACCTAACGAAGTTTACAATGCTGTTTTAGAGGCGATTAAATGTGGATACAGACATATTGACTGCGCTTATATTTATGGCAACGAAAAAGAAATTGGGAATGCTTTGCAGTTTGTTTTTAAAAACAAAATGGTAAAACGCGAAGAACTTTTTATCACTTCTAAACTTTGGAACAGCGACCACAGCGCTGAAAGAGTTCAACCGGCAATTGAAAAATCGCTGAACGACCTTCAGCTTGATTACCTTGATTTATATTTGATGCATTGGCCAATTGCATTTAAACCAGGGCGTGAGCAAGCACGATCAGTGAATGATTTGGCTTCACTCGATGAAATTCCAATTGAAACAACTTGGGAAGAAATAGCAAAACTAAAACTAAAAGGCTTAACCAAACATATTGGAGTTTCAAATTTTAATATCAATAAAATAAAAAAAATCTCGGAAAATACGGGCATAAAGCCTGAAATGAATCAGGTGGAAATGCACCCTTATCTTCAGCAAAATGATTTATTGAAATACTGCACTGATAACAATATTTTAGTTACAGCATATTCGCCGCTTGGCAGCCGGCACTTGGTAAAAACCGATGCCGGAATTCAACATGAACCTATTGTAAAAGAAATTGCAGCGAAACATAAATGTTCTGAAACTCAGGTTCTGCTTGCTTGGGGAATGCAAAGAGGCACAGCTGTTATTCCAAAATCGGTAACAACTTCGAGAATTATTGATAATTATAGCGCATTAAACGTAAAACTTGATAATACTGATATGATGCAGATAGCGACTTTGGAAAAAGGTCAACGAAATTCCAAAGCACTTTATGCTGTGTTGCCCGATGGACCATATACTTATGAAAACATCTGGAACGACTAAAATGAGTACCGAATTAAAAATCACCGACGATGGATCGCACACATTGTATAATTCCGAAATTGAAGAAACATACCATTCAAGTTTCGGCGCTATTCAGGAATCGATGCATGTGTTTATTAAAAACGGACTGGAATTATGCAAAAAGAAGTCAATTCGCATTTTTGAAGTAGGATTTGGTACAGGTTTAAATGCTTTGCTGGCATATTATTATTCGATAAAACATAACATTACAATTCATTATAAAAGCATTGAAATATTTCCGCTTGATGAAAAACTTTACGATAAATTGAATTATCCGACATTGCTTTGCGATAATGATAGTGAGAAAGTATTCAGAAAAATTCATTCGTGCCAATGGAATCAGGAGATAAAAATTTCTGATAATTTTTCTATTGAGAAAGTTGAAACCGACCTGAGAAAATATAATCATAATTCATTTTACGATGTAGTTTTTTTTGATGCTTTTTCGCCTGAAAAACAACCTGAAATGTGGACAGAAAGCATTTTTAACGACATTTTCAATCATTGCAATGCCTATGCAATTCTAACCACCTATTGCGCAAAGGGTTTTGTACGCAGAACGCTGCAATCGGCAGGATTTAAAGTTGAACGTTTGTCCGGACCTCCGGGAAAAAGAGAGATGTTGCGAGCGCAAAAGTTAATCTGTTGAAAAATTACATTAAAAAAATCGATTAATCATAGATAAAATAGCGTCAAACCTTGTTTTTATCAAAAAATAATTCTTATCTTTGCACTCGCAAAATCAAACATGTAGTAATGCGATGTGTGCATAGCTAAGTTTGTATTTTAAAACCAATTATCAAAAATTATTATGTATTTAACAGCTGAAAAAAAGCAGGAAATCTTTGGTAAATACGGAAAGTCTAACACTGATACAGGCTCACCTGAAGCTCAGATTGCATTGTTTTCGTACCGTATCAACCATTTGACTGAGCATCTCAAGTCGAACAAAAAAGATTATAGTACAGAACGCGCTCTTGTAATGTTGGTAGGAAAACGCCGTCGTTTGCTCGATTATCTGAAAGCGAATGATATTATGCGCTACCGTGCAATTATTAAAGAGCTCGGAATCAGAAAGTAATTCCGGCTTTCAAAAAACATTAAAAAGGCGTTTCAAAAAAGCTATTTTTGAAATGCCTTTTTTATTATCCTGATTTCCCGCCGTTTTTTTGGAAATCCAAATAGAAAGTTCAATGGGAGGAGAAAAAAAAATTGCTTAAATCCCTTTAGGATTAGTGGTTATATGTATAACATCAGCATTTATTTTTATCAATTGGGAATTTTCATTGCCTCGTTTTTTAATGAAAAAGCCAGTAAACTCAGAAAAGGTCAATCTGAGACTTTTACTGTTTTAAAGAAAAAAGTGAATGTTGATACAAGTTATATTTGGTTTCATGCTGCATCGCTCGGCGAATTCGAACAGGGACGTCCGCTTATTGAAAGAATTAAACAAACAAATCCTGAGTGCAAAATTTTATTAACTTTTTTTTCTCCTTCTGGATATGAGGTTCGCAAAAATTATCCGTTAGCCGATATTGTTTGTTATTTACCTGTGGATACATTTGCCAATGCTACACGTTTTCTGAACTCAATAAAAATCAGCAAAGCTATTTTTATAAAATACGAATTCTGGCCAAACTATTTGAAAGAATTACAGAAAAACAACATTCCTGTTTATAGCATCTCAGCAATCTTTCGTCCGCAACAATTATTTTTCAAACCTTATGGTTTTTTTTATCGCAACATACTTAAAAAATTTACCCACATATTTGTTCAGGACAAAGTTTCAGAGGAGTTATTGTTGAAATATGACTTAAAAAATGTTACAGTTGCCGGCGATACACGCTTCGACAGGGTTAGCGAACTTGCGAAGCATGCGGGAAAAATTCAGATAGTTGAAAAATTTTTAAATGATGCTTCGCAAATAATTGTTGCAGGGAGCACGTGGCCTAAAGATGAAGAATTGTTATGCAAATATCTGAACGACAACCCCAAAATCAAACTTATACTTGTACCGCACGATATTTCCGAACTGCATATCGAAAGTATTTCGAAGCTGCTTAGAAATAATTTTGTCCGGTTTTCTAAGGCTGAAAACTTAGAAATAGCACATTGCAATTGTATGATTGTGGATACAATTGGATTGTTATCATCCATTTACCAATATGCAAACTTAGCATATATTGGAGGAGGTTTTGGAGTCGGAATTCATAATACATTGGAAGCCGCTGTCTGGAATGTTCCGGTAGTTTTCGGACCAAATTACAGGAAATTTCGTGAGGCTAACGAACTTATTACACTTGGCGGTGGATTTTCAATTTCAAATTATGATGAATTAAAATATCATTTTGAAAAACTTTTCATTGACAATAATGCAGGAAAAGCAGCCGGAAATTATGTAACACAACATACAGGAGCTACTGATTTGATATTAAAAATGCTATAGTTTTACAACTTAATTTATAAATCAGATAAGAATAATAAAAAAATGCAGAAACCATCAATTCCTAAAGGAACCCGCGATTTCACGCCACAGGAAATGGCTAACCGCAACTATATTTTCAATACCATAAAAGATGTTTTCCGTTTGTACGGATTTCAGCAAATTGAAACCCCTGCTATAGAAAACCTATCGACACTGATGGGAAAATATGGCGAAGAAGGTGATAAATTGCTTTTCAAAATACTGAATTCCGGCGATTTTATGAATGGATTGAGTGATGGAGAAATTTTGGAACGCAACAGCATAAAACTCACCAATAAAATTTCAGAAAAAGGTTTACGCTACGACCTAACCGTACCTTTCGCACGTTTTGTAGTGCAAAACCGCGATAAGATTTCTTTTCCATTCAAGCGTTACCAGATTCAGCCCGTTTGGCGTGCCGATCGTCCGCAGAAAGGTCGATACCGCGAATTTTACCAATGCGATGTGGATGTTGTGGGAAGTGATTCACTCTTAAATGAATTAGAATTAATTCAAATAGTTGACGAAGTTTATCGTCGGCTGAAAATTAATGTGGTTATAAAAATTAATAATCGTAAAATTCTCTCCGGCATAGCCGAAATAATTGACGAGGCCGATAAAATTACCGACATTACTGTAGCAATTGACAAATTAGATAAAATCGGACTCGAAAAGGTAAACGAAGAAATTGCTTCGAAAGGAATTTCGCAGGAAGCAATTGGTAAACTTCAGCCAATTTTGAAACTTTGCGGAAGTAATGCTGATAAATTAGAACAATTGAAAGATGTATTATCAACTTCTGAAATTGGACTTAAGGGTGTTTCAGAGTTGGAAACAATTTTTGGCTATTGTGAAGCAGTGAGCATTGCAACAAAAATTGAACTTGATTTGACACTTGCACGCGGCTTAAACTATTACACCGGAGCAATTTTTGAAGTAAAAGCCCTCGATGTACAAATTGGAAGTATTACGGGTGGCGGACGCTACGATAATCTGACAGGCGTATTCGGCATGGAAGGAGTATCAGGTGTTGGCATTTCGTTTGGTGCCGATCGTATTTATGATGTGCTGAATCAACTTAATTTGTATCCGGAAACTTCAACTGAACAAACAAAAATATTATTTGTAAGCTTTGGCGAAAAAGAATTGATGTATTGCCTGCCGTGGTTAAGTACATTAAGGAACAAGGGAATAAATGCTGAAATTTATCCCGAACCTGCAAAAATGAAAAAGCAAATGAGTTATGCAGATAATAAAGGCATTCAGTTTGTGGCCATTGTAGGTGAGAACGAAATGAACGAAAATAAAGTTATGTTGAAAAACATGAAAACCGGAGAGCAAAAACTTGTCAGCTTAGAAGAATTGCCGGAAAATTTATGAGATAACACCCGAAATAATTAAAAAAGAAATCCCGATAAACTTTCGATTGCAGTACGAAGTTTATCGGGATTTTATAAATTTGAAGTAATGTAACAATTTAAAAGAATAGTACCTCTATTTATTTTTGCCTTAAAAAAATCTGAATCGGAGTTCCCGTGAAATCCCATTGCGCACGAATTTTATTTTCAAGGAATCGTTTATACGGATCCTTTACGTATTGTGGCAAATTAGCAAAGAAAATAAATGTAGGAATAGTAGTTTCAGGAAGCTGCGTAATATATTTTATTTTGATGTATTTTCCCTTTATCGCCGGCGGCGGATAGTTCTCAATCAAAGGCAACATATATTCTATAAGTTTCGTTGTCGGGATTTTTCTTTTACGGTTTTCAAAAACCATTTGCGCATTTTCAAGCACTTTTAAAATACGCTGTTTGGTGATAGCTGAAGTAAATATAAGTGGAAAATCAACAAAAGGTGCAAAACGTTCCCGAATAGTTTCTTCAATTTTTTTTGCATCATTAGTTTGTTTGTTTTCAATCAAATCCCATTTATTTACACAAACAACCAATCCTTTACGGTTTTTTTGTACCAGCGAAAAAATGTTCATATCCTGACTTTCAACGCCTTTAGTGGCATCAATCATCAACACACACACATCCGAATTTTCAATAGCTTTAATCGACCGTACTACAGAATAATATTCTAAATCTTCAGTTACTTTTGCTTTTTTACGAATTCCGGCAGTGTCAACAAGATAAAAATCGTGTCCGAATTTATTGAATCGGGTATAAATTGAATCGCGTGTTGTTCCTGCTATATCTGTAACTATCAGTCGATCATCGCCAGTAAATGCATTAATAATCGATGATTTTCCTGAATTTGGACGACCAACAACTGCAATACGGGGTAATTCAAGTTCGGCTTCATCTTCGGGGTCATTCTCAACGAAAGTTACGATTTTATCAAGTAAATCTCCTGTTCCAAGACCATTGATGGCTGAAACCATATATGGATCACCTAATCCAAATTTGTAAAATTCTGCAGTTTGAAATTGCCAATCGAAAGTGTCGGCTTTGTTAGATATAAGTAGTACAGGTTTTTTATTTCGTCGGAGAATTTCCGCAACTTCCATATCGAGGTCGGTTATGCCATTCTGAACATCGACTACAAATAAAATTACATCGGCTTCATCAATAGCTACTTTAACATGTTTTTTTATTGCCGATTCAAAAATATCATCAGAATTAACCACCCATCCTCCTGTATCGATAAGTGAAAACTCATGACCTTCCCATTCGCATTTTCCGTACTGACGGTCGCGTGTTGTTCCTGCCTGTTCGTTTACTATCGCTTTACGACTACTTGTTAAGCGATTAAAAAGAGTTGATTTCCCTACATTAGGTCTTCCTACAATTGCTACAATATTTCCCATTGTTTTTTTTAATATCTTTAAATTTAGATATTTACATTTTCTCTATCAGTAAAATCCGGTTTTCTCAAATCGGAATTTCGGGTGTAAATATTTCGGCTGCAAAGGTACGGAAATTTATCGAATCATAAAACTTATTGAAAATCAATTCATAATATATTTTTCCGGATTTATGAAAAATAATTTTATAAATTTTTGTGCAAATTATTTGCAGGATTCGAAAAAAGCAGTACCTTTGCAACGCTTTTAACGAAAGGCACTTTTTAAAATTTCGGGCGTTTAGCTCAGCTGGTTCAGAGCATCTGCCTTACAAGCAGAGGGTCGGC